>NZ_VCKY01000081.1 GCF_005889735.1 Nonomuraea turkmeniaca | reverse complement strand
CCACGGGACCGGTCTGGTTGTACGGCAAGCCGGGCGGCAGAAGCCCTGCATGGCTCCACGACCGCCGAATCCACCACCCACCCCGAAACCGACTTCACCGGATATCTCCGGATCTCAGCTAGCTCCATCCCGACACCGTACGTCTGAGAGAGCCCTTTCACGAGGAGGTTGGCATCTGCCCGGGCTCACCGTCCGGAGGCCGCCTGTCTAGATGGCGCCCGTCTCGAACGGGATGAGCTCCAGTCTTTTCGCGGTGACGTTGTCGCCGGAGGAGGTTCCGCGCAGGCGCCGCCCGAGCCACGGCCTGAAACGTTCACGGAGCCACTGCGCGTCCTCCCGGCGTTTGGCCGCGGGATGGACCCGCTCCCGGGGCGGCCACACCTTGCGCCGGTCGTCCTCGGGCAGGACCCCGAGCACCTTCGCGGCGACCATCCGGTGGTCTTCCTTGTTCATGTGCAGGCGATCCGGGCGCGCCAGTCCCGCACCCCCTGCATCGGCCACTGGTCCACCACCAGGCAACCGCACAGGTCCGCGATCGACCGCAGGTGCAGGGAGAAGGTGGCGAACTTGGCCCGCGCCCGCCGCATGATGGGCGTGTCCCGCGACCAGGTCCGGCCGCATCGACACCGCCACCGGCACCTGATCGGCCACGATCTGGTCGATGACCTTCCCGCGCACGACGAGGGTTCGCGTACCGAACCGCGGGCTCAAGCCGGGCGATCCGCTCCGCCACCCGGTGCTCGACGCGGCAGGGCGTGGCGCGCGTGTTCGCGCCGTCCGCATGGGTGATTCGGCCCGCGCGCCGTACACCCGGCCGTGGTACCGGTGCTGGACGGCCGGCTTGCTATTTGCCCCCTCGCAGCAGGCGCACCGCCAGCACGGCAAGCCACGCCCACCCGATGGTCACCGCAGCGCGTTGCAGGAGCCCGCCGTACGCGACCAGCGCGGGATTCTGCGTGAACGCGGCCGAGGCCAGCACCATGGCCACCGCGAACGCCACCGCGCTGACGACCGAGTAAACAGCCCACCCGGCTCCCCATGTCCGCGCGAGCACCACGCACGCCAAGAGGTGTGCGACGAACCCCGGCAGTGAGAAAAGATCGTGGAGTGCGGCCGTCAGACTGCTGTGCTCCGGCAACATCGCGGGGGTGCCCGGGGGATACCCGCTCACCGGGTCGCTGGTGAACACTCCGGCGCCGATGAATCCGACAGCCCATATCCCCACCAGAATCGGCCCCCAGACCGCGCCCCCGAGCGCCCGGCGCAGCCCGAAGGCGAAGGCCAGCGACAGCACGCCGGCGACGATGAAGTTGGCCGCCTGGACCCAGCCGTCCTCGCCGAGCGCGAGGGAGCTGCCCGGGTGGCGCAGCGGGTCGTAGTCGGCGCGGACTGCGCCCTGGAGCAGCAACGCGAGGACGAACAGCGGCCCGGCGACCGCCCCGCACAGCAGTAAGCGTCTGGTGATCCTGTCATGGGGGTCCGCCTGTGGCGCGCCGTGGCCGGGCGCGGGCGGTGTGATGGTTCGCATGCCTGTCAGGCTAGATTGACAGGCATGGTGCCGTCAATCCAGCCTGACAGAAATCGCGCCCACCCCCGATGAGCCTCGGCCGCCGACGGGTTCGAGACCGGGACTTGTCTGGACCCGGAGCCGTACTGAGCCGTTGGAGCTTGGTCAGCCATTGCTCGCACCGCCGGCTGAGCTTGAAGTTGAGGCCCGTCGTCGCACAGTCACCCCGGAACGCCGTCGCTGACCTCGTCGTGGGACTCGGGCGCCGCGCCCTTCCGCCGGCCGGCGGGCCTGGCGCCGCGCAGGCCGAAGGCGGAGACCGCCGCCCCCAGCAGCACCATGATCACGGGGACGACGAGCGCGGTGCGGTAGGCGTCCAGCACCGCGCCCGGTGAACCATCGGCGCCGGCCGCGGCGAACCCGTACACCGCGGTCACCGCGGAGATCCCGACGGCCGAGCCGAACTGCGTGAAGGTGTACAGCAGGCCGCCGGCCAGACCCTGCTCCTCCTCCGCCACGCTGTCGGTGGCCGCGATCGTGAGCGGACCGTAGGCGAGGGCGAAGGCGGTGCCCGCGATGATCAGGGTCGGGAACATCACCGCGTACGACCAGTCCATCTCCACCCGCAGGAAGAGCCCGTAGGCCGCGATCGCCAGCAGGAAGCCGCCGAAGATCACCCGGGCGTGGCCGTACCGGTTCACCAGGCGAGGGGTGAGGATGGGAGCCAGCACGGCGTCGCAGCCCATGACGATCAGCGCGATCGCGGTCTGCAGCGAGGACCAGCCGCGCAGCTCCTGCAGGTAGAGCGTGACGATGAACTGGAAGCCGAAGAACGCACCCAGGAACAGCAGCGCGGCGAGGTTGGCCCGGACCATCGCGGCCTTGCGGAAGATCCCCAGCCGGACGAGCGGCGCTTTGGCGCGCCGTTCGATCACGATGAATGCCGCCACCAGCGCCAGCCCGGAGGCGAGCGCGCCGAGGGTCAGCCCGAGTCCTTCGCCGCGGTGCTCGAGCCGGACGATGCCGTAGGCGAGCAGCAACATCGCGGCGGCGGCGCTGGCCGCGCCGGCCAGGTCGTAGCCGCGATGCGCGGGCTCAGGGCGGGCCTCGGCGGGCAGCAGCCTGAGCGCCGCGAGCAGGATGGCGACGGACAGGAACACCGGGGCGAAGAACACCCAGCGCCAGCCGAGTTCGGTCAGCAGGCCACCGATGACGAGGCCCAGCGAGAAGCCGCCGGCGCCGACGCCGGCGAAGACCAGCAGGGCCTTGTCGCGCTGCGGCCCCTCCGGGTACGAGGTCGTGATGATCGACATGGCGGCGGGGGTCATGAAGGCCGCCGCCACGCCGGTGACGAACCGGGCGCCGATCAGCATCCACCCGTCGGTCGCGAAGCCGCCCAGCATGGAGAAGATCAGGAAGACGCCCAGCCAGGTGAGGAACATGCGTCGCCTGCCCAGCAGATCGGCGGCGCGGCCGCCGAGCAGGGTGAAACCGGCGTAGCCGAGCACGTAGCCGCTCATCACCCACGCCGCGGTGCCGGTGGTCAGGCCGAGGTCGGCGCGGATGGTGGGGATGGCAACGGCCAGCATGGCGACGTCGCTGCCCTCGAGGAAGATCGTGCCGCACAGGACGAGCAGCAGGGCCCAGGATCGTCCGCTCTTGCGGGCCGTGGGGACGGTGGACACGGATACGCTCCTCACCCGTTGAGTCGCTTGGTCACATCTGGTTCATCAGCAGGACAACCAGATGTCCCGCACCCGCTCGGCGACATCATGAGCAGACAGCCGGGTGGTGTCCATTCGGATGTCGCCTGCGGTGAAATCAGCCTGCCGTTCATGCAGCACGCGGAGCTCCTCCGGTGTTAGGAACACGGGTCGAGTCTGCGCTCGTCTCTCCGCTTGGGGAATGTCGACCGCGAGTCGCAGCATCAGCAGGTCAGGCAGCGACTCCCGACAAAGCTCGGCGGTGCCGTCCGTCAGGACGTCCACGATCACCATGTCGATGCCGCCGTCCATGAAGTTCCGGGCCAACGCACAGCCGTTCAGCACTCCCAGTCGCCATGCCGCGCAGTGGGGCGCCGACCCGACACGGACCGCCGTGTTCGGCGAGAGCTGCGGCGCGATGCCGTACGCGTGCCGGGGACGGCCGGGTGGGCGCCCACGGGCACCGGGACGGGCCGTCGGTCAGCGCCTTCTGCGAGTACATCCCGAAGTTCACAGTTCAAAGCTAGGAATCCCAGGGCGCCGGTCGCATCGGACAGATGTCCGGTGTTCCCGATTGCTGCCAGACGGACACTGATCTAGATGTCCAGTCGTGCTTCATGGCGCGGGAAGGAGCAGGGCCGAGCCCGATCGGCTGCTCCATACGCGCCGCTCAGCCCCGACATACCAGCGCTATACCGCCGCCACCTAGGGTCCTTCGGCATGGACATCGCCTTTTTGCGCGGATTTGCCGTCTCTGGAATTGCGTGACGAGTTCGTGAAAGGAATCCGAGTGTTAAGACCCCTTCTGTCTCGTGCGGCCGCCACGACCGCAGCCGTGATCATTGCGATCGGCCTGTCCGCCGCCCCCCATCCTGCGGCGGCCGCCGCCTCTGGGACGGCCGCCTGCGACCCGGCCGGTCAGACCGCGGCCGACGCCGCCGTGGCCACGGAGCTCAACGCCACGCTCAGCGGCACGATGCGCGGTTCCATGGACGCCTACCGCGTCTCCTGCGCCCGCATGGTGATCAAGGCCGTGGCGGACCGCGGGCAGCCGCAGCGGGCCGCCGTGATCGCGCTCGCCACGGCCATCGTGGAGAGCGGGATCCAGAACATCAGCGAGGAACTCGTCCAGGGCGACCTGGGGCTCTTCCGGATGGGGCCCGCGTGGGGAAGCACCACGCAGCGCACCGACGCAGCGTGGGCGGCCGACGCGTTCCTCGACAAGATGATCAGCCTCTACCCTGACCGCGCCTGGGTCACCGCGCCGGTCGGCGAGGTCTGCCAGGCGGTCCAGGGCGCGGTCCACCCCGGCCGCTACCAGGCACAGGCCGCCGACGCGCAGATCATCGTCAACACCGTTTGGCCGCACGTGCGCAGGCCGGAGGGGGTGGCCTCGGTGTACGGGGTGCTGCCGGACGGGCGGCTGACGTACACGGCGATCGACGCGGCGTCCGGGAAACGGACGTCGGGTCCGGTGCTCTCGGCGAAGACGCTGGGCTTCACACCGAAGGCGATGGCGACGCTGAACGCCGACACGCTGCTGGTGACCGAGAGCGGCACGGCGGGCAAGCTCTACCGGATCGACGTGCAGAACGTGACGGGCACCCTCGAGTTCGCGACGCCGGTGTATCTCGGCAGTGGCTACACCCACGACCTGCTGGCCTACGACGGCAGGTACCTGTTCGGGATCACCGGTGACGCCCTGCGCCGGTACATCATCACGGTGGCGAAGCCGGCACTGGCTGACATCACGGGCAACACGCTCATCGGGACGGGCTTCACCCTGAAGACGCTCACCGCGACCGGGCTGGGGTACATCCTGGGGACTACCGCCACTGGCGCGCTGATCTCCTACAAGATCATGGGGGCGGGCCTCTGGCTGCGTTACCAGCTGCGCGCCACCACCTGGCAGGTGTTCGACCACCTGCTGTGGCCGGGTGGGGGCGTCTACTACGGTCGCAAAGCCGACGGATCGCTGTATCGCTACTTCGACATCTACCCTTACGACGGCGACGGCGCGGACGTGTCCGGGCAGGGCGCGGTCGACACCTCCGGCTGGACCCAGACCCTGCTCTCCGCCCAGCCCGGCACGGTCACCCGTGTCTCGACAATGCCACCCGCCGGTTGATCGTCGTCCGCACCGCCTCTTTGACGACGATGCCTTTGGGTCCGTGCCGGCGTGCCACGCCTTAAGAAGGCGCAAAACGGACAAAAGCATACAATTAGGACTATGTGGGTAGGGGTGGAGCGGGATCGATTTGCCCCGTCCCAATGAAGACGCCCCGGCTGTGGGGAAGCAGCCGGGGCGCCTCGCCACCACCAAGCAGCGGTGCTCGTCTCCGTCCGGATGGAGGCCCGGTGACGTAGCGACACTCGGCACGCGCCCTTGCGCCACCTCGGAAGGCGATGGCGGTGATCTCCGTGCCCACCTGACCGATCAGGCAGCAACAGAAACTTCGAGGATCTGGCGTCAAGGACCGACGTGGAGGTAGGCGGTCCACAGCAGCGGATCACCGGGACGAAGGTCCCTGGCCCGCAGGACGGCCGAGCGCAGGATGGGAGCGGCGCTGCTGTGAGGGTCCCAGCCGCCTGCGGCCAGGCCGGCGTAGACCAGGTCGGCGATCTCCGGCGCCAGTTCGTCGGAGATCTGCCAGGCGGTGGCGATGACCTCGGGGAACCCCACCATGTGCAGGGCGCCGGCCAGATGGACAGCCTCGTCGGTGAGGTGGATCGCGCCCGTCGCGGTCCGGCAGGCCGACAGGTAGGCGAGCCTGGCCTTGGCGAGATTGAGCCTGGGAAGGTCACGCAGCCAGAGAGCGCCGTCGTGCAGGAGCAGCCGGGCAGACGAGCTGTCGGTCACCTCCTGGTCGCCGTGGCAGGCCAGGTGCAGGTGGCTGCGGCGGGGGAGCTCGTCCAGCACGCGGGCCACAGTTGCTTCCTCCTCCCGCAATGG
The DNA here is from genome assembly GCF_005889735.1 of Nonomuraea turkmeniaca. GTDB lineage: Bacteria > Actinomycetota > Actinomycetes > Streptosporangiales > Streptosporangiaceae > Nonomuraea > Nonomuraea turkmeniaca. Next base: position 35,023 of record NZ_VCKY01000081.1, on the reverse strand, counting down.
CGATGCCTCCGGCAGGCGGGCCAGCACGCGGTCAGCCTCCGGCCCGGCGTGCGGCAGCGACGGCACGCCGGGCGCATGCGAGACCGCGACCACTAGCCCGCTCCCGCCCGTGGCCGCTGCCGTCCGCGCCCGGGCCTGGGCCAGATCGCGCAGCGTGGGCGTGTAGGACGAGACGGCCCGGTCGAGCACGGTCCGCGCGTCGCCCGGGGCGTGATGCCCGGCCGCGTGCAGCGGCAGCAGTGCCATCGGCCCGGTCGGCACCCACCACACCCGGACAAGCTCTGCGCCGTCGTGTCCGCTCAGGGCGGAGAGCACCGGTTCGGCGATGTGGTCCCAGAGGAAAGCCAGGGTGTCCGCCACCGTCCGGTACGCGGTCAGATACGCCCCCACATCCGCCGTCCCGCGGTCGATCGCGGCGAGTGCGTCCTGCCAGGCCACGGCCCGGTCTCCGACGTCTTGCAGCCCGCAGCCCTCCAACGGCACGACTCTGACCTGGCCGGGCGTCACGATCAACGCGTCCGAGCGTCGTTCAGCGCAGTTGACCAGCACCACCGCGCCGTCGCCGGCCGCCCGGCTGGACTCGGCGAACGACGGCGGCCGCAGGAGGTCGGCCAGTCCCGGCAGCTCGCGTGCCCGGCGCACCAGCTCATCCCAGGCGCGGGCGTGCCTGGTGAGATCGGTGTCGTTGCCCTGCAGCACCGCGACGGGGGCGGCCGCCGGATCGAGGTGGACCCGCACGGCCTCCATGCGCGCCGCCAGCTCTGGGTCGGCGGACCGCAGGCGGCTCAGGTCGGTGCGGGTCTCGGCCAGCTGCGACCACATCAGGCAGCGGCCCTGCTCCAGCAACTCCACCGCGTGCTGTGGCCGGTCCAGCTCCAGCGCCCAGGACGCGGCCAGTGAGGCGGCGCCGCGCCAACGTGTCACCAGCCGCTCCTGCGCGTCCCGGGGCAGGCCACGCCACAGCAGCAGCGGCATCAGCTCGACCACCGTGGCGTAGCCGGCGAGCGCCTCCTCCGCGTTCCCGCTCCTGGCGCCGAGTTCTCCCCAGTCCCAGGCGGCGGCGATGCGATGGTCCACCGGCGCGGTGGCCAGCGTCGCCGCCTCCTTGTAGAGCGCGTAAGCACGTGCGGAATCGTCCCGGGTCAGCAGGCGGGCGTACTTGACCCCCAGGACGGCCCGCATCTGGCCGTCCTGGGGCACGGTCCGCACGGCCTGCTCGGACGCGGCCAGCGCGGCGTCGAGCACAGACCGTTCCCCGGACCGCTTGTACTGCTCCGCGCGGACGTCCCCCAGCAGCGAGTAGTAGCGGTGGGCCTGCCGGTAGCCGGGCGAAATGGCGTTCAGGGCCGCTTCCGCCTGGTCGGCCGCCTCTCCCAAGCTCTCCGGCTCGCCGGTGGTCTGGTACGACGCGAGCAGGCAAAGGGCCAGGTTCAACCGGAGGGCAGGCGCTCGCGAGTGCTCGTCCACGAGGGCGAGGGCCTTGCGGGCGGATTCCGTGGCCTCGGCGATGTCCGGCGCATCCCGCTGGCGGACGTACAGGGACAACGCGAGCGCGGTCAGGGCGTCGACCAATGCACGCGGCTTGGGCTCTCGCACGTACGAGGTGAGCACCCATCGCGCCACCTCCACGGCCTCGTCCAGGTCTGCGGGATCCTGCAGGGCGACATGGCGGACGAGCAGCGTGTGGCTCAGCTCGATGGCGTCGTGCACCCAGCCCGGAGCGTCCGGCGGCATCCGGGCGGCCAGCCTCGCGAACTCGGTCGCCTCGTCCAGATCCCCCGCCCGGCCGGTGAGCTCGAACCTCATGCGCAGCATCCGGCACAGGGCGGCCTGGCAGGCGGCCTGCATGACCGGGTCGGCCTCGCCGTCGAGCGCGGCCCGCATCAGGGCCTCGCCCTCGTCGATGTCGCGGACCGAGCCGGTCAGCATGGCCCGGGATCTGAGCGTCTCGGCGAGAGATCCACGGACGAGACCGGTGACGTCGCCGTCGACGATCTCCTTGAGGAGGTCTACGGCCTCGTCGACGGACGTGCGCTCGTTGGTCATGAGGAACATGCCGGCCAGGGACGTGGCGAGCTGGACCGTGGCCAGCTGGGTGAGCCTGTGCCCCAGCCCGGGGAAGCGACGGCAGCGCCGAAGCGCCTCGCGTGCCAGCTCGACGGATTCCCGCAGCTGCTCCGGGTCGAGGTCCCACGTGCCCAGCTCCGCCAGCAGCGTCGCGAGCATGATGCGCTTGTCGACCTGGTCCGGATGGTACGGGGGCAGCCCGGCCAGCCGCTGCCGCGCGGCGGCGACCGCCTGGCGCAGGCTCTCCGCGTCGCCGGTCGCGCTGTAGCGTTCCAGGCCGGGCAGCGGCGGTTCGCCCGTGTCCTGGCCGCCGCCGGTGACGCGCAGCACGGTCTCGCGGGCCAGCTCCAGGCGTACCCGCTCGGGATGATGATCCGGCAGGTTCCGCAGCGCGGTGTCGGCGGCTTCCAATGCCTGCGCGGCATCCTCGGGCGCGCCGCGTTCGGCGTGGCGGAGGGCGAGAAGGCCGGCCAGGTCGGCCAGGATCGGAGCCCATCGTGGATGGTCGCGGGGCAGAAGCTCCACGATCTCGCGCTGCAGCTCGACCGCCTCGTTCAGGGTTTCCGCTGCCGAGTCGAACTCGTGCAGCCCGGCCAGCGCGTTGGCGGCGTTGGCCAGCGCCACCAGGCCCTGGGGGTTCCTTGGTGCTTCGGCGATGAGTTGCCTGGCGTGCTCGGCCGCCGCGTGGATGTCGGCGGGATCGACGCTGATCTCGAACCTCGTCCTGCGGGCCATGCACGCCCCCGAGCGGCGCCGCCAGGGCGGTTCGTCGCCTCCAGGCTCGGCCACGGCCTCTTCGGCACGCTCCACGGCCGCGTCGATGTCGTCGGGGTCGCCCGTGCGCTCGTACCTGATGCGGTGACAGCTCCCGAGCAGGACCAGCGCCCCGGCCCGCGCGGGATGACCGGGCAGGAAGCCCGCCACCGCCTCCTGCATCAGCCACACCGCCTGGGTGGCGGGGGCGGGGTCGGACGTGCCCATGGCTATCGCCCGCTGAGCAGCGCCGAGATGCATGATCAGGTACGGCCGCAGCGGGCTGTCGTCGGCCGTGTAGCTCAGCCGTGCCTCGAACCAGCGCGCCGCGTCCGCGATCGCCGCCGGGTCGCCACTGCGCTCCGCCCGGCCGAGCCGGGCCAGCGCGGCCGAGTACCCGGGGGCCGACTCCGGGCGTTCCGGGTCGCCGTCCGCGGTCTGCCGCGCGTCGAAGGCGGCCTGGAGCTCGGGCGCGAGCATCTCCGGCTGGTCGCGGTAGACCATCTCGAACAGCGTGTACGCCACGTCCCCGTCATCGTCGCCCGCACCGTCGGGCAGGTGCTCCCCGCGCGACCACAGCACCATCCCCACCAGGTAGAGCACGTACGGGTCGGCCCGCTGCGCCGCCAGCTCGACTTGGAGGACGCGCATGGCCAGCACCCGCATGGCCGGGTCCAGGATCAGGCCGGGATCGCCGGTGTCGGTGAACCTCCGGTAGTGCGATTCGAGGGCGTTGACAAGGCCGCCGGACATTTTCCTCCTCGTGGTCACACTTGAGATATCGGGCGGGAAGCAGTGATCCGTTTCGGTCCGGCGGGTTAGGATTTCGCGACTCGCAGGAGGCGAAGATGCGTGTAGAACTGCTGCTCCAGCTGCGGGGCGAGCGCGACCGGCAGGTGTCCGTGGACAGGGCCGACGTCGAGAGGGCGCTGGCCGCTCACGACGGGGTGCTGCACGAGCTGACCTGGGAGCGCCAGCGTGACACGGCGGAGTTGCTGATCGGGCTCCCACCGTCCGCCGACCTGGAGCAGGTGGCGGCCGACGTGGGCGCCGCTCTGTCTCTCACCCACCCGGCCGCGTCCTGGGCGGTGCCGGAGGCGTTCCAGCGTGGCACGGGCGGTTCAGGCTACACGTGCGCGGAGTGCGGGGGCGTCGACAGCGACCACTTCCCCACCTGCAGGCGGCGGAGGAACGCGTGAGCTCCTGGCGCCCGCCTCAGCCGATGGGCTACCTGGACAGCATCCAGGCGGTGGGCGGGTTCGCCGCACCGCTGCTGGCCGGAGCCAGCTTCACGCTCGCGGTGCTGGCGCTGCAGTCGCCGCAACCGCCTGCTGTGCCGTACAGCCGGTGGCCCGACGCGGCCCTGGTCTGCTTCGTGCTAGCCGGTCTCGCGCAGATCGCCACCGTACAGGCCACCGCGTGGACCCGCCGCTACATGTGCACTCCGGAAGAGCTCGGCCAGTGGTATCCGGAGCACGTCACCAATGAGCAGCCCTCGACATGGCTGCGCAACGTCCAGGAGAGCCATCTGCGCCAGGCGCTTCGCTGGGCCGACGCCACCAGGCTGTTCTTCCACTGCGGCGTCCTCGCCCTGCTGCTCGGCGTGGTTGTGGCCTGTGTGCCGGACGGGGAGATCGGCCCGGGACGCTGGGCCGTCCTGGCCGTGGGCGGTGCGGGGGTGGTGGGCGAGCTGTCGTGGCTGGTACGCGCGATCTTCCTCAGCGCTGCGCTCCGGAGGCAGGTGTGGCTGAACGCCGGGGTCCTTCTCGCCGCCGCGGGTGCTGTCGCCTCGGCCGTCTGGGCCGGGGAGGGCTGGGCGTTGCGCACCGCTCTGGCGCTCCTGCTGGTCCTCGTCGCCATGATGTACACGCGTCTGGCCCGCCGCGGCACCCCGTCGCCTGCTCCCCGCCGATCTCTGCTGTCGCGGGCAGGTCACCTGGCCGCGGCCGTCGGGGCTCTCGTGGGCGCGGCGGTGCTGGCCGTCTGGGGCTGGCCTGTGGTGGTGGCGTGCGCCCTGCTGCCCGTGACGGCGGTCGCCTTCGCGGACCTCGTGCGGCTGGTCCGCGAACAGCGTGCGCTGAGGGCCGGCACCTGACCTGTTCGGCACCATCAGGCGTTCGCCGAGGATCAGGACGGGTCGAGGAGTTACGGCGAAAGGTTCCGATCGCAGCGGTCTCGTGTTCGTGGCCATCGCCGGGGCGGTGACTCGCCCCGGCGATGGCGCGTGGTCTGCCGTCACAGGGTGTCAGACGCGGGTCCACTTCTGGTTGGCGCCGGCGTGGCAGGTCCAGATCTGCATCCTGGTGCCGTTGGCGGTGCCGGCGCCGCTGACGTCCAGGCACTTGTTCGCGCCGACGGCGGTGATGCTGCCGTCGGCGTTGAGGCGCCATTTCTGGTTGTTCTGGCCGTTGCAGTCCCAGATGATCACCGCGGTGCCGTCCGCCGTCCCGGCCCCGTTCACGTCCAGGCACTTGTTGCCGTAGACCCGCAGCTCACCGGCGCTGGTGGAGGTCCACTGCTGGTTGGCCTGCCCGTTGCAGTCCCAGATCTGCGCCAGCGCGCCGTTGGCCTGCGAGGCGCCGGTGACGTCCAGGCACCGGTTCGACCCCACACCTCGCAGCGCGCTCGTGTCCGGCGGATTCGGGTTGCCGCCTCCCAGCTGCGTGAAGAATTCCCAGACCACTGGCCTGGTCCAGGAATTCTCGCCGGGTTCGAAGTCGCCAGGCCTCCCATCCACGGGACCGGGGGTGTGGCCCGCGTCGAACGCCGCCCACGCGACCGGATACCCGGTTCGGCATCCCGAGTAATAGGTGACGATGTGCGTCAGGCTGCCCTGCGCGGGCTCCGGCGGATTCTGGGGCGTGCAGCCGTTGTTCCTGACGAACCTGTCACGTAGCGACCGGCCCGCGGAGATGTTGAGCACCGGATCCCTGAGGCCGTGCAGTCCGATGTACGCGACGGGCTCCGTGCCGCCGCTGCACCCGCTGAGCTGCGCGCCGGCGTAGACCGCCACCGCGCGGAAGACCGTCGCCCGGGCGCACGCGAGCGCGTAGCTCATGCCGCCGCCGTAGCTGAAGCCCAGGGCGAAGCGCTGTGCGGTGTCCACACAGAGGTCCGCCTCGATCCGCCGGATCATGTCGTCGACGAAGGTGACGTCCTCACCACCCGAGTTGGCCCAGCCGTTGTTGAGGCCCTGAGGCGCGACGAAGATCGCGGTGTTGTTCGACAACGCCCTGAGCCCGTAGTAGGACCACGGATAACCACTGGTTCCGCCCGAGTCGACATCGTTCGCGGTGCCGCCGTTCCAGTGGAATCCAAAGATCAACCGGTAGGGGGTCGTGTTGTTGTAGTTGTCTGGAATCCTCAGGATGAAGCTGCGATTTTTGCCGTTCGTGGTAATCGATTGAGAACCGCTTCTGAGCGTCGGGGTCTTGCCGCATCCCGCGGTGTCCGCGAGGGCGCTCTGTTTTGCGAGCGACGGGGTCGCGCTGTCGGCCAGCGCCGTCTGCGCCGTGGCCGGAACGAGAAGCAGCGCTGCCGACGCGATAGCGGTGAAGAGGAGCCTAAGTCTCGACATCACGCAAATTCCTTTGCCCTTCTCGGGGTGACAAACGTGAATAGGAAGCCAATTCCATCACCTTGAGGGTGTCGGCGGACGGCGCTTCTGCTCTCTTATTCGGTGATACCGGGTCGGCGCGGAGCGCCTCGTTCTGCCGGTCGAGACTCGCGATACCGGAGCGCATTTGCCGACCGGTCGAATTTCCAGGATGTTAGCGCTCACTCAACGCCGCCGTAATCGGTTCTCCTTTCTTTCGGGCGGCTGATGGCGATGGTGCAGCGGAGCAAATATGACCGTGACAAGATCTGTCAAGGCCCGGCCTGCTCGACGGTGAGGGCCCTCGCCCGAGAGGACCCGGTCGTTCCTCCGTCTGACCAGGACAAGCGGCCGCGGCCGCCGCTGCTCTGTCGCGATGAAACTTTCACATCGTTCTGGGCGCCCCGGGCGGGGTGGCCGGTCTCACGGGGTGCGTCCGTGGTGACGCTGCAGCCGCGCGGGGCCGGTCGTTCCGCTGCGGCGGACGATCCAGGCCTCGGTGACGTGCTGGAACATCGCCGCGGCGGCGCCGTCGGGATCGTGCGCGGCGATGCGTTCGTAGATGCGGCGGGGGTCGTGATTCGACGTCACGCACAGGGCCCGATGGCCGAACCGGTCCGGCGAGGCCGGATCAGTGGGACGTGAAGAAGAGACGCTGCTGGATCTCCCTGCGGTAGTCGTCGAGGGTGTTGTCGATGTGCATGGCCGCGGCCTGGGCAGCCGCTTCGGGCTCGCCGGCGCGGATGGCCTGGTAGATGGCGTCGTGCTCCTCGACGGCCTTGGCGGCGTGCCCGCCCACCGAGCCGCGCAGCCCGATGAGGCTCGACTGCGCCTGCAGCCTACGGGCCTCCCGCACGGCGACCTGGAGGAACATGTTGTGCGAGGCCGTGGCGATGGCGGTGTGAAAGGCGTCGTCGCCCTCGTTGAACAGTTCCTCGCGTCCGGTCTCGAAGCCGTGGCGGCACACGCCGGCCGCTTCTTCGATGGCCCTCAGCTCGGCAGGGGTGGCGCGGCGGGCGGCCAGCCGGCTGGTCTCCATCTCCTGCGCCCGGCGGAACTCGAACAGCATGTAGACGTGGTCGAGGTCGGTCGGGAGGAAGAAGGACCCCCAGCGCCCGGTGCCCAACATCCCCTCGTCGTCGGCCACGTACAGGCCGCGGCCCTTCTGGGCGCGTACCCGGCCGAGCGCGGAGAGTATCTTCACCGCCTCGCGTACTACGGTGCGGCTGGTGCCCAGTTGCTGGGCCAGCTCGTTCTCGGTCGGCATGCGGTCGCCCGGGTGCAGGCCGAGTCGGACGATCAATTCCAGCACCTGCTCGGCCGCTACCTCGTAGCCCGGCCGGTATCCGCTCTCGCGCGGGGTGTCGGTCACCGTGCTTCCTCCTCGCCGTTCCCTGCAAGAGTATGACTGATGAGCTGGCCTTCCCCGGCACAACCACTGTCTGATGAGTACGACACATCTGAACGGTTCATCCGAGGGTGGTCAGGGGGCGTGCAGGCGGTGGCAGGCATCACTGCTGGTAAAGGAGTAAAACGGCTCACCATGGCCGGGCCCTCAGTGTGCGAATGGCGAAATAGGCGGGCTTAAGGTCTTGACGGGTATCCCCACTCCGAACGTAATTTGAAGCGAGGCCCGGGACGCGCTCCTTCCGGAGCCTCCGCGGCTGGATGGCATGGGCGCGGAGTGGAGGCGTCCCGCGGACCTCTGTCGCAGGAGCCGGCCTCTGCTCCTCCCCAGAAAGGCGTCACCTGCCTGAGGGTCAGGGCGTGACCTGGCCATACCCCTACCCCCCAAAGGAACGACTGTGCAATTACGTTCGCCCGTCACGATGCTGAGACCGATCCTGGTGGGCATCGCCGCGGCGCTGGCCGCGGCGTTCGCCCTCGTCGCCCCCGCCACCCCGGCCCTCGCGGCCACCACGACCCTGTACGCGTCACCCGCCGGCACCGGCACCGCCTGCACCTCCACCCAGCCGTGCTCGCTGTCCGCGGCGCAGACGGCGGTACGTTCGCTGAACGCCGCGATGTCCGGTGACATCGTCGTGGAGCTGGCCGGCGGGGTGTATCGGCTCTCCGCGCCGCTCCGGTTGACCGCCGCCGACTCCGGGAACAACGGCTACACCGTCAAATGGCAGGCCGCGGCGGGCGCCGTTCCGGTCATCAGCGGAGCCAGGGCGGTCACCGGATGGACCGTGGCCGACTCGGGGAAGAACATCTGGCGCGCCAACGTCGGCGCCGGGATCGACACCCGGCAGCTGTACGTCGACGGCGCGCTCGCCACCCGGGCGCGCACCGCCGTCAACCGGTCCGACTTCACCGCGAGCAGCACGGGGATGAGGTTCACCAGCGGCGCGCTGAGCTATCTGAACAACCTGGCCCGCCAGAGCCGGGTCGAGATGGAGAGCGTCGGTTCGTTCACCGACCGGTACGCGCCGGTGCAGAGCATCAGCGGCAACCTCATCACGATGCAGCAGCCCGCCTGGAACAACAACAACTTCGGGTACGACACCTTCACCAGCCCGCACCGGGCGGGGCCGCTCTACCTGGTCAACGCCTACGAGTTCCTCGACTCGCCGGGTGAGTGGTACCTCGACCCCGCGACCGGCGCCCTGTCCTACATCCCGCTCGCGGGGCAGAACATGGGCAACGTCAGCGTGGAGCTGCCGGTCCTCCAGTCGCTGGTGCACGTCGGGGGCACGTACGACGCGCCCGCGCACCACGTCACGTTCAGCGGGATCACCTTCACCGGCACGAGCTGGCTCGGCGCCAGCAGCAACCAGGGTTATGTGGACCAGCAGACCGGCGCCTACATAGCCGGCAACTGGAGCTGGCCCGCCTTCACCTCCTGCCACCAGGGCTGCCGGCAGTTCGAGGCGACCCGGCCGAACTGGTACCAGATGCCCGCCGCCGTGCAGGTCTCCGCGGCGAACACCATCACCTTCACCGACTCGCGCTTCGTCAACCTGGGACAGACGGCCATCGGCATCGGCAACGACGCCAACGCGCACGCCAGCGGTGTCGGCCTGGGCGCCGCCGACATCACGGTCACCCGGTCGGAGATCGCCCGCAGCTCGGCCGGCGGCATCGTGGTCGGCGGCGTGCGCGGCGACGCGCACCACCCGAGTGACCAGCGGATGGCCAACCGGAACATCACCGTCAGCAACAACCGCATCCATGACCTCGGCCTGGATCACCGAGGCGTCGTCTCGGTCCTGACCACCTACGTCACCAACACCGACGTGTCCCACAACGAGGTCTACAACCTGCCGTACACCGGCATGTCGATCGGGTACGGCTGGGGCGCCAACGAGCCGGGCGGCAGCACCCACTACGCCGACCGCGGCCTGTACGACTTCCAGCCGCGCTACACCACGCCCACCACCGCCTCCGGCAACCGGCTCATCGGCAACTACGTGCACGACGTCATGCAGCAGATGACCGACGGCGGCTGCATCTACACGCTGTCGTGGAACCCGGGCGCGGTGATCAGCGACAACCACTGCCTGCGCACCAACGGCTGGTTCGGCATCTACTTCGACGAGGGCTCCAGGTACTACACCGTCAGGAACAACGTGCTCTCGAACACCGGCACCTGGGCCACCGCCAACTACTGGTACGGCGAGAACATGGGCAACTTCACCGTCACCGGCAACTGGTCGACCAACGGCAGCACCAACGTGACCAACGGCGACCGCGGCAATGTGGTGAACAACAATGTCACCGTCACCAACGGCGCCTGGCCGGCGGGCGCCCAGGCCGTGATCGCGTCCGCCGGCCCCCAGGGCCAGCCCTCAGGGAGCACGGGTGCGTTCAAGGGTGTGGGGTCGGGCCGGTGCCTGGACGTCACCGGCGCCTCGCAGGCCAACGGCGCGCTGGCGCAGATCTGGGACTGCAACGGGCAGGCCAACCAGCAGTGGACCTCCACCAGCGCCGGTGAGCTGCGGGTCTACGGCAACAAGTGCCTGGACGTGAACGCGGCGGGTACGGCGGACGGCACCGCGGTGATCATCTGGGACTGCAACGGCCAGAACAACCAGAAATGGCGCCTCAACGCCGACGGCAGCATCACCGCCGTCGGCGCGAACAAGTGCCTGGACGTCACCGGTGCCGGCACCGCCAACGGCACCAGGATGCAGATCTGGACCTGCCACGGCGGCGCCAACCAGAAGTGGACCCGCGTCTGACACCGTCTGACGGCCGCGGCCCCGTCTCCCACCGTCGGGCACGGGAAGCGGGTTCCCCCTTCGCCTGAACCGATGTCGGCATCCGACGGATCTTCCCGCGCGACAGCGATGGGCAACCAACACCTCCCTCACGACCGGCCGCCGCAATCGGCGCCGGCCGTGAGGGAACCAGAGGCGGCACTCCTCTGGCCACGAAGCGGAACCCTGGCAGACGCGCGGTGGCGCGCCTTGCCCTGACTGATTTCCTGTGTCAGGAGGGAACATTCATGTCCCGACGTCCGTGGCTCACCTTGCTGACCACGATGGCGCTGATCATTCCCGGAGCGCTCGCGCTCGACGCCTCCCCGGCGAACGCCCTCGTCATCCCGCCGTCCGACTACCAGCAGGTGTCTCTCGCGTCGGGCGGAGCGGAGCTGGGTGAGGCGATGTCGCTGGCCGTGATGCCGAACCGGTCAGTGGTGCACACAGCGCGCGACGGCACGCTGCGTGTCACCGACGCCAACGGCAACACGAAGGTGGCCGGCAGGCTCAACGTCTACAACCACGACGAGGAGGGCCTCCAGGGCGTGGCGGTCGACCCCGGCTTCGCGTCGAACCGGTACCTCTGGCTCTACTACTCCCCGCGGCTGAGCACGCCGACCGGTGATGCGCCAAGCACCGGCACGCAGGCCCAGTTCGACCAGTGGAAGGGCGAGCTGTACCTGTCCCGGTTCACCCTCAAGACGGACGACACTCTGGACATGACCAGCGAGAAGGTGGTCCTGCGGGTCCAGAACGACCGCGGCCAGTGTTGCCACGTGGGCGGGGACATCGACTTCGACGCCGCCGGCAACTTGTATCTGACCACCGGCGACGACACCAACCCGTTCGAGTCGAGCGGCTACTCCCCGCTGGACGAGCGGACCAACCGCAACCCGCAGTTCGACGCCCAGCGCTCGTCCGCCAACACCAACGACCTGCGCGGCAAGCTCCTGCGCATCAAACCGCAGCCCGACGGCACCTACACGATTCCCAGCGGCAACATGTTCCCGCCGGGGACGGCGAGGACCCGGCCGGAAATCTACGCGATGGGCTTCCGCAACCCGTTCCGGATGAGCGTGGACAAGGCGACCGGCATCGTCTACCTCGGCGACTACGGGCCGGACGCGGGCGTGACCAACCCCAACCGCGGGCCGAGCGGGCAGGTGGAGTTCGATCGCATCACCGCTCCGGGCAACTACGGCTGGCCGTACTGCACGGGCACGAACACCACCACCGAGACCTACAACGAATGGAACTTCGCCACCAACAGCACCGGTCCGAAGTACAACTGCGCGGGCGGCCCCACCAACAACTCCTTCCGCAACACCGGCCTCGCCACGCTGCCTCCGGCGAAGCCGGCGTGGATCAGGTACGCGGGGGACGCCGGATCTCCGCCGGAGTTCGGCTCCGGGTCGGAGTCGCCGATGGGTGGTCCGGTCTACCGCTACGACCCGAATCTGAACTCGGCCATCAAGTTCCCCCAGGCGCTCGAAGGGCGGTATTTCGCCGGTGAGTACGGCCGGCGCTGGATCAAGGCGATCGAGGTCAAGTCGGATGGCGCCTACGGGGAGATCTCGGCGTTCCCCTGGTCGGGGACGCAGGTGATGGACATGGCCTTCGGCCCTGACGGGGCCCTGTACGTCCTTGACTACGGCTCCGGGAACAACAACCAGGCGCTGTATCGCATCGAGTACATCGGGAGCGCCAACCGCAATCCGATCGCCAAGGCGTCCGCCGACAAGACCTCGGGGCCGGCCCCGCTGACGGTGAACTTCTCCTCGGCGGGCAGCTCTGATCCGGAGGGTGGCGCGCTGACCTACTCGTGGAGCTTCGGCGACGGCACCACCTCCACGGCGGCGAATCCGAGCAAGACCTACACCACGGACGGCACCTACACGGCGACGCTGACGGTCCGGGACCCGCAGGGTCTCACCGGCACGGCGAACGTGATCGTGAACGTCGGCAACACCGCGCCGACAGTCAGCCTCACCACCCCTGCCGACGGGCAACTGTTCTCCTTCGGTGACACCGTGCCCTTCCAGGTCACCGTCAGCGACCCGGAGGACGGCACGATCGACTGCACCGGGGTCACCGTCGCCTACTTCCTCGGCCACGACAGCCACCGCCACAAGATCACCTCCACGACCGGCTGCTCGGGCTCCATCGCGGTGCCGGTCGACGGTGAGCACGACGCCGGGGCCAACATCTACGGCGTCTTCGAGGCCTCCTACACCGACAAGGGCGGCCTGACCTCCGCCAGCGCCCGTACGCTCCAGCCGCGGCACCGGCAGGCCGAGCACTTCGGAGCCCAGCAGGGCATCCAGACGGTTGACCACGCCACCGCGGAAGGCGGCAAGACGGTCGGCTTCACCGACGACGGCGACTGGATCTCCTTCCAGCCGTACAACGTGAGCAACGCGACAAGGATCACTGCTCGGGTGTCCTCGGCCGGGGCGGGCGGCCGGATCGAGGTGCGGGCGGGCTCGGCGACCGGCACACTGCTGGGAACGGTGAACGTGGCGAGCACCGGCAGCTGGGACACCTTCACCGACATCTCGGCGAACCTCAGTGGCGCGCCGGCCGGCACGACGACGCTGTATCTGGTCTTCCGCGGCCCGACCGGACAGGGCTACCTGTTCGACGTGGACGCCTTCACCTTCGACACCGGTACCCCGCCCACGGGGAGCACGAGTACGTTCAAGGGTGTGGGGTCGGGCCGGTGCCTGGACGTCACCGGCGCCTCGCAGGCCAACGGCGCGCTGGCGCAGATCTGGGACTGCAACGGGCAGGCCAACCAGCAGTGGACCTCCACCAGCGCCGGTGAGCTGCGGGTCTACGGCACCAAGTGCCTGGACGTGAACGCGGCGGGTACGGCGGACGGCACCGCGGTGATCATCTGGGACTGCAACGGCCAGAACAACCAGAAATGGCGCATCAACGCCGACGGCACGATCACCGCGGTGGGGGCGAACAAGTGCCTGGACGTCACCGGCGCCGGCACCGCCAACGGCACCAAGCTGAACATCTGGACCTGCACCGGAGGAACCAACCAGCGCTGGACCCGCGTCTGAAGGGACACTCATGCCACGACATCTGACCCCCGCCGCGCTCGGGCGCATCGCGGGGAGCGACCGAAGGACATCCGTGCTGCGACGCCTGTCGGTGACGGTGGTGGCGATCATCGCCGCCGCGACGATGATCCCCGCCATCCCCGCCCAGGCCGCCGCCTTCAAGGTGCTGGTGTTCTCCAAGACGGCCGGGTTCCGGCACGACTCGATCCCCACCGGGATCCAGGCCATCCGCGACCTGGGGACCGCCAACGACTTCGCCGTCGACGCCACCGAGGACTCCAACGCCTTCAGCACGGCCAACCTGGCCCAGTACAAGGCGGTGGTGTTCCTCAACACCACCGGTGATGTGCTGAACGACACCCAGCAGGCCGCCTTCCAGACGTATGTGGACGGCGGGGGCGGTTACGTAGGAGTGCATTCGGCCGCGGACACGGAGTACAACTGGCCGTACTACGGGCAGCTGATGGGGGCCTGGTTCAACAACCACCCGGCGATCCAGCAGGCCACCGTACGGAACGAGGATCGGGCGCACGCCGCGACGGCTCACCTCGGAGCGACCTGGTCACGTACCGACGAGTGGTACAACTACCGCTCCAACCCTCGCCCGAACGTCCGGGTGCTGCAGAGCCTGGATGAGGGCAGCTACAGCGGCGGCGGCATGGGCGATCACCCGATCACCTGGTGCCGCCCCCAGTCCTCCGGCCGCGCGTTCTACACCGGCCTGGGGCACACGCAGGAGTCGTACGCCGACCCGAACTTCCGCACGTTGCTGCTCGGCGGGATCCGGTACGCGGCCAAGGCCACCAACGCCGACTGCCGCCCGGAGACCGGGTACACGACGTTGTACAACGGCTCGACGACAGGCTGGTCGCAAGCGGGGCCGGGGTCGTTCGCCAACAGCGACGCCACGCTGACCTCCCAGGGCGGCATGGGCATGTTGTGGCACAACGCCAAGGAGTTCCGCTCCTACTCCCTCAAGCTCGACTGGAAGCTGACCGGCGACTCCAACTCCGGCGTGATCGTCGGGTTCCCGGCCACCAGTGACCCCAACGCGGCGCTCAACACCGGATACGAGGTGCAAATCGACGCAACCGACACTACGGACAAGACGACCGGGGCGATCTACGGGTTCAAGGCCGCCGACATCGCCGCCCGCGACGCGGCGCTGAACCCGCCGGGGCAGTGGAACACCTATGAGCTGCTGGTGGAGGGAGAGCGGCTGCAGGTGTTCCTGAACGGCAGCAAAATCAATGATTTCACCAACACCGATCCGGTCCGCTCGCTCCAGCAGGGCTACATCGGCATCCAGAACCACGGGTCCGGCGACGTGGTGTCATACCGCAACATCCGTATCAAGGAACTGAACAGCACACCGGGCAGTACGAGCGCGCTGCGGGGTGTGGGGTCGAACCGGTGCCTGGACGTCAACGGCGCCTCGCAGGCCAACGGCGCGCTGGCGCAGATCTGGGACTGCAACGGGCAGCCCAACCAGCGGTGGACCTCCACCAGCGCCGGTGAGCTGCGGGTCTACGGCACCAAGTGCCTGGACGTGAACGGGGCCGGGACGGCGGACGGCACCGCGGTGATCATCTGGGACTGCAACGGGCAGAACAACCAGAAGTGGCGCATCAACGCCGACGGCACGATCACCGCGGTGGGGGCGAACAAGTGCCTGGACGTCAACGGCACCGCCAACGGCACCAAGGCGCGCATCTGGACCTGCACGGGAGGAACCAACCAGCGCTGGACCCGCGTCTGAGACCATCCGTCCACACCCCGGGAGCGGCCAGGAGCTTCAGTGCTCGAACCCGACGATCATGGAGCAAGCGTTCGGGTTCGCCGGCTCTGCCCAGGCCGCTCCCGCGTCCGTCCCGGGCGGGCAGCGATCAACGAGTGGCAGCGATCAACGAGTGGCGGTGGTCACGACAGCTGGGTGCTGAACATGGTGTTGCGGCGCAACTGTTCGGCGCACCATCGGAAGTGCCCATCGCTGTCGTCCATGCCGAACAGATCGTACGTGGTGAGGGCGTATACGGCCTGGTAGGCGGTGAGGGCAGCGGGCGCGTAGCCGAGTTCTTGTGCGAAGAACCGGGTGAGTTCCGCGGTGTGCTCCTCGGCGTACGGGCCGTACATGTCCCAGACGGCCGCGGTGACGGCCGCCTCGAAGGCCGGATCGCCTGCGGTCGTGTAGAAGCCGAAGTCGAGGACGGCGACGGGCCGGCCGGCGGCGTCGGTGTGGATGTTGGGCGGGACGAGGTCGCCGTGGATCGTTGTGACCGGAGCATCGGGAAGCGACCGCAGGGCGTTCAGCGTGCGTTCGACCCCCGCGCTGAAGTCCGGCACATGCACGGCCAGCGCAGCGCCGTGCCGGGCCGCGGCTCGCATGACCAGGCCCGCGAGCGCGTCCTGGAAGCGGTCGTGACCCTGCCACAGCGGACGGTCATCGCCCTGGACGGTCAGCCGGCGCATGGCGTCCGTACCTGGCACCGAGGCGAGGCCACGCAGGACGGCAAGCAGCGCGTTCCTGTGATGAACGGGCAGCGTGCGCTCGTAGTCCTCGTGCGCGGAGTCGCCCCGCATCGGGACGCCGGGCAGCTCACGCTCGTACGTCACCACGACACCCTCGTGCTCGTGGACCTGGAAGATCTCCGGGGTGGCGAATGGCAGCCGGTGCTGTGCGATGTCCGCATAAACCTGGCGGGTGAGCTCGGTCGGCGGCCGGCCCGTCCACACCTTGGCGACCTGGCCGTCGCCCAGCCTGTAGACGACGCCCTCGACACCGGCGCCGATACGGCGGGCCCCTGGGTGTCCGCGGTCCGCGAAGTATCCGGGCCACGGATCGGCGGCGGGGGCCGCCTCGGCCTTCGGTGAGATCTCCATCTGCGCATGAGATCAGCAGCTGTACCGGCTCAACCAGGCATTATCGCCGGGCCAGGCCGGCCAGGAGTCCCTTGACCTCGGTCGCCTCGTAGGAGTCATGGTCGAAGGGACCGATGATCACCGGGCCGTCGTCGGGGAGATCGGGCAGCCGGCCGTGGCTGCCCCGCACCGGCGCCGGGTCGAGCGGCACCACCTGCATCGTGTAGCGGAAGCCCAGTTTCTTCCTGGCCAGCGCCGCCGCTGCGCGGAGCTTGACGAACGGGTCGCTCGGGTCCATGAACAGCTCGGCGGGGTCGTAGCCGGGTTTGCGGTGGATGTCCACGAGCCTGGCGAAATCCGGAGCACGGTCGTCGGAGAGCCAGTAGTAGTAGGTGAACCAGGCGTCGGGCTCGGCCACCGCGACGAGCTCGCCGGCGCGTTCGTGGTCGAGCCCGTACTTCGCCTTCCCCGCCTGGTCGAGCACCTCGTCCACGCCGGCCAGCTCGGCGATGACGGCGCGGGTGCGGTCGAGGTCGGCGGGGTCGCGTACGTACACGTGGGCCACCTGGTGATCGGCCACGGCGAAGGCCCGGGACGTCCACGGGTCGAGGTACTCCATCCCGGCCTGGGTGTAGACCTCCAGGAGACCCGCGGTGCGCAGCGCGCGGTTGATGTGCACCGGGCGGGACGCCGGGGTGATGCCGTATTCCGAGAGCACGACCACCTCGGCGTCCTCGGCCAGGAGCGGAGCCAGCGCGGCGTCGACGGCGCGGGCCGCCGCGATCGCCTCGGGACCGGCGGGCCCGTACCGCTGGAGGTCGTAGTCGAGGTGAGGCACGTAGACCAGCAGCAGATCCGGCCGTTCGCGGGCCAGGATGCGGCGGGCCGCGGCGATGATCCATTCGGAGGAGGCGATCCCGGCGTTGGGTCCCCAGTAGGTGAACAGGGGAAACGGCCCCAGCGTGGCCTCGAGGTCGTCGTGGAGTGAGGGCGGGCGGGTGTAGCAGTCGGGCGATTTGCGGCCGTCGGCGTGGTAGACGGGGCGCGGGGTGACGAGCAGGTCGGTCGGCGCGCCCATCGCGTACCACCAGCAGACGTTGGCCGTGCGCAGGCCGGGCGCGGCGGTCCACAGCTGGTCGCCCTGGATGAGCGCGTTGTGCTGGCGCCACAGCAGCACCTCGCCGAGGTCCCGGAAGTACCACCCGTTGCCGACGATGCCGTGGTCGCGGGGCATCGAACCGGTCAGCAGCGTGGCCTGCATCGAGCAGGTGACGGCCGGGAGCACGGGCCGCAGCGCGGCTACCGCGCCCGCCTTGGCCACGTTCGGCATGTGCGCGAGCAGGCGAGGGGTGAGCCCGACGACATTGATCACGATCAGCGGTGCCATCACGTCTCCTTCAGCCCGAGGGCGGCGAGCTGCCCCCGCATCCAGTCGAGCTCGGCGGCGATGCCTTCGGCGATGTCGGCCGGCGCGCCGGGAAGCACGTTCCACGTGTAGGTCTCCACCTCGACGTGCCTGGTCAGCGGAGGTTCTCCGCCGAGGAGCGCGTCCAGCACGGCACGCAGGTAGGGGGCGCTGGTGGCGAGCGGAGGGAGCGGCGCGTCGTGCAGCGGGACGTGGAAGTGCACGCGCCAGCTCTCGTCCGCGGGCAGGCCACCGGCGAGGGCCTCGCCCAGGTCGTCGGCGTATCCGGTGGCGGAGCGCGTCTGGTGGAGGAAACGGGCCTCGTCGAACGCGGCCAGCGCCCGCTGTGCCCCCGGCGGGGCCTCCAAGGCGCACGACGCCTGGAGCTTCACGATCGGCAGCCCGCTGCCGGCGCCCGCGCCGGGTTCCTCGAACCCCACGGCCATGTGGCAGGCGTCCAGGCAGAGACCGAGGTAGTCGTGATCCACGTCGCTCAGCAGGGCGGTCGCCTGGGGCGTCGTCTCGATGATGCAACCGGGCTCCGGCTCGAAGCCCAGCCGGATCACCTTGCCGGTACGGCCGGTCAGCGCGCGCAGGCCCTGGGCGACCGCGTCGACATTGGCCATGACCGCCGCCGCCTTGTCGCTCGTCCACCCGGCCCGCCAGGCGAGGGGGAGGGTCGAGATCGTGCCCTCGGTGACGTCGTCCGGCAGCAGGGCGGCGAGGATCTCGGCGAGCCCGAGCGTGTAGCGCAGCCGCTCCGCATCGGCCCAGTCAGGGGTGTAGACGCGGTACTTCACGATCTCGTCCTGGAAGCCGCGGTAGGGGAACCCGTTGAGGGTCACGACCTCCAGCCCGAGCGCGGTCAGCCGCTCGCGCAGCCCGGCGAGCTCCTCGGGCCGGGCGAGGAGGTCCGCGGCGGCGTGCTGGGACAACCACAGCCCGAGCCCGAGCCGTTCGACTCCGAGCAGATGCCTGACCCGCGTGGCGACGCCGGACAGCTGACCGTGGATGCCGGGCAGATCCTCGGCGGCGTGGACATTGGTGCAGTAGGCCAGGTGCACCGTCGAGCCGTCCGGATGGCGCAGCCTCATGGTCAGCCCCGCTTGATCGTGTTGCCGGCGTAGTCGGGGCCGGCTTCTGAGCCGGCCGCGAGGTCGAGGCGGCCGCTCTGCCCGTAGAAGGCGACCGGATTGCGCCACAGCACCTGATCCACGTCGTCCTCGCCGAAGCCGGCCGCGAGCATGACGTCGGCCACCTGACGCGTCTTGAGCGGGTCGCTCCGTCCCCAGTCGGCGGCCGAGTTCACCAGCATCCTGTCCGTGCCGTACTCCTTGAGCAGGGCCACCATCCGGTCCGGGTCCATCTTGGTGTCGGGGTAGATCGAGAACCCCATCCAGCAGCCCGAGTCCGCGACCATGCCGACGGTCATCTCGTTGAGGTGGTCGATGAGCACCCGAACGGGGGGTATCCCGGCGGCCCGGACCACGTCGAGCGTCCGGCGGGTGCCCGCGGCCTTGTCCCGATGCGGAGTGTGCACGAGCACCGGGAGATCATTCTCCTGCGCCAAGGCGAGCTGCGCCTCGAAGGCCCGTTCCTCCTCTGCTGTCATCGAGTCGTAGCCGACCTCGCCGACCGCGACGACGGAGTCCTTCAGCAGGTATCGCGGCAACTCGGCCAGCACCCCCGCGCACCGCGGATCGTTCGCCTCCTTCGGGTTGAGCGCGAGCGCGCAGTGGTGGTGGATGCCGTACTGTGCGGCGCGGTACGGCTCCCAGCCGAGCAGCGCGTCGAAGTAGTCGAGGAAGCTGCCCACGTTGGTGCGGGGCTGCCCCAGCCAGAAGGCGGGTTCGACGACGGCCCGCACCCCCGCGGCGTGCATGCGCTGGTAGTCGTCGGTGGTCCGGGAGGTCATGTGGATGTGGGGGTCGAAGATGCGCATTCAGATCCTCTCCAGGACGTCGCGCGGGACGGGCCGGCCGGCCGCCCGCAGCTCCGCCGCGTAGTCCGACAACATCCGGGCCAGTTCGGCGTCGAAGCGGCGGTCCAGCTCGGCCACCGCCGCCAGCGGGATCGACATGAAGACGCACTTGAGCACCCCTTGCCGGAAGGAGTGGTCGTCCAGCCACGCCGAGCCGTACGGGCCGAGGGCCGCGGCGACCAGCCGCGCGTCATTGGTGCGCAGCGCGTCCTCCACCAGCCCGACTGCCGTCCCTTCCAGGTCGAGCTCATGCAGGGCGGTCAGGATCGCCAGCCGCTCGCCGCTGTCGCCGGCCTCGTACAGGCTGTGGATCACCGCGTGGTGGCCGTGCAGCGCGCCGAGCAGCGCGCGCCGGGCGCCGGGGCCGCCCCGCCGTTCGGCCTGCGGGAAGAGCCGGTGGATCGCGTGCGGGTCAGCCTCGACCTGCGGGAGGGCCTGTGCCAGCCACTCCTGTGCCGGCTCCTTCATGTGCCCTCCTCAAGAAGTCGATCGATCGCCGGGCGATCTGCGGGGCCGCATGGCTGTGCCGGGCCAGCTCCACGGCCACCAGACCCGAGTAGCCGTGCAGAGCGGCGAGCACCGGCACGAAGTCGATCTCGCCCTCGCCGAATTCCAGGTGCTCGTGGACTCCCCGGCGCATGTCCTCGATCTGCACGTGCACGGTGTACGGCAGCGCCCGGCGGACACAGGTGTCCAGATCCTCCCGCTCCACGCAGTGGCAGTGCCCGATGTCGAGGGTGAGGCCGAACCGGGCATGGGCGCCGAGCATCGTACGCAGCCGCTCGAAGCCGTCCAGGTCGGCGACGAGCATCCCGGGTTCGGGTTCGAATCCCAGCGTGACGCCCACCTGGTCGGCCTCGTCGAGCAGCCGTGCGCATTGGCAGGCCAGCCGCGTGTACGCCTCCGCCTCCGGCATGCCGTCGGGCCGTACCCCGCTCCACAGATGCACCACGGGAGCGCCCAGATCGGCGGCGACCCGCATCGCCGTGATCAGGAACTCCACTCTGCGCTCGGCGTCGTCGCTGATGAGGGTCGGATGGTGTTTGCGCAGGGGATCGAGGGTGTAACGCCCGCCCGTCTCGACGACGGCAGCCAGGCCGAGGCGTTCGAGGAGCCCGGCGATTCGCGACACCTCCGCGGCCAGGCCGGGGGAGTAGGGGTCGAGATGGCCGTGGTCGAGTGTGATCGCCGCACCGGTGTACCCCAGATCGGCCAGGATCGCGAGCGCCTCGGGGAGCCGGTGGCCGGCGAAGCCGTTGGTGCAGTAGGCCCACTTCACGATGTCGCCAGCCGGGACGAGAGCCACCTACCCAGGGGCAGCGAACACAGCAGCGCGCCCGCCGCCGCGAACCGCCCGCCACCCGCGACCGCCGCCGCCTGGAGCGGGATCAGGCCGAGGATGCTCAGGCGAACGGCCTGCCGCACGTTCTCCGGGTCGGGGCGGGTCCGTAACCCGGCCTGGACGGGGAGGGTGGAGGCGAGATAGCCGGCGATGAGGACACCCGCGCCGGCCCGGGCGGCGGCTCCGTTGCGCAGGCAGGAGGCGGCCGCGAGTCCGGCCGCCGCGGTGCTGGCCACGAGCGCGCGCTCGGCGGTCCCGGGTGCCGCCCCCGTCACCTCGGCTCTGCCCAGGACGCTGATCCCGTAGGTGTGCGCGCCTATCGCCAGGGCCGCCGGCACGGCGGCTCTGGCCTGCTCGCCGGCGCCGAGGAGTACGTCCAGCACGCGGCAGGCCGCCATCGACGCCGGTCCCGCCGCCGTCCGTTTGAGGCCCAGGTCGTAGGCCCACACCGCGCCGGCCAGCAGGCCGGCGACGGTGAGACCGCGACGGCCGCCGGCGACGGCGGCTGTGGCCAGGCCCGCGCCGGTCAGGGCGGCCGCGAGCCCGAGCGCGGCGCCCGGGCGGACCCGGCCTGACGGGATCGGGCGTTCAGGACGCTCGATGGCGTCCACCTCACGGTCCGCCCAGTCGTTGAGCGCCATTCCCGACCAGTACATGAGCACCGACGCCAGGGCCAGGCCGGGTGCCGGCCGCCGCCCCGCGGCGGCGGCCCCCGCCATGGTGTCCCCCGGCACCGACAGTGCGGCCGGTGCGCGGACCAGCTCGAGCAACGCCCTCATGACAGTTCCTCGGCGAAGGCGCGCAGCCGGGCGTACTGGGCGGCCAGCGCGTGCTCGTCCGTCCCCAGCGGGCTCTTGAAGAAGTAGCCGAGCTCGGGCAGGACGCCACGCCGCCCCTTCTCGTGCGCACGTGCGACCAGCCGGGCCAAGTCCAGGACGAGCGGAGCGGCCAGCGCCGAATCGCAGCCCTGCCAGGTGAACTGCAGCGTCATCCGCACGCCGAGAAAACCTTCGAAGGTCACGTGGTCCCAGGCGGTCTTCCACTCACCGAGATCCGGGACATAGTCGATGTGCGTCTCGCCCTCGACGGGTCCTCCCAAGACCTTGGCGACGGCCTGGTCCTTGGAGAGCTGCTTGCTGGACCTGGCGGCCGGATCGGCGAGGGTCGCCCCGTCGCCGCCGCCGAGCAGGTTGAGCCCGGACCAGGAGCGGACCCGCAGTGCCCGGTCGGCGAACATGGGCGCCAGGGCGCTCTTGACCAGGGTCTCGCCGGTCTTGCCGTCGCGTCCCGCGTACGGCACGCCCCGCTGGGCGGCGAGTTCCGCCAGGGCGGGCAGGGTCGGCCCGGTGGAGGGGGTGAACTCCACATAGCCGCACCCGGCGTGGAACGCCGCATAGGCGTACAGCGAACTCGGCGGCAGGACGTCGTCCCCAGCGGCGAGCCGCTCCTCGAGGTCGGCCAGCCTCTCGAACTCCGGGCGCGAATCCACCGGGGGCTCGGTCGACGACACGTTGACGACGACCACCCGGGCCAGCGCGTGCCGGGCGCGGAAGCCGGTGATGTCGTCGATCAGCCGGGTCGCGGCCCGGCCACCGTCGCCGGGGACGTAGCCCGGCCGGATCTCGGCGTCGGCGGCGTCCAGATCGGACGCGAGCAACCCCGGGAGTTCCGGTGATATGACCCCTGCTCTGCCCAGCTGTTCGGCGCGCTTGCGTAAGGAGGTCTCGGTGATGTCATGGCCGCCGAAGGCCAGGTCGGTCAGCGGAACCAGGTGCCCGGGAAAGCCGGGGGACTCGCTCACACATCCTTGCGGGGACGCCGCTCCCGCCTTGATGGCCGCGGCGCCCACGATGGCAGTGGTCGCCACGGATCCCCGTGCCCCGATAAGCCACACACCGAGCTTGTCCATGAAAGCTCCATCGTGTCGGGACTACCACCGCATGCGGAAGGCATCCGGTATGTAAGTATCCGCGATGTTAAGAGCTACTTTTGTCGATGGTCAAGCATAAGCATGCTCATCGCTGTCCTATCATCCGCCGCTTACGGCCATCACCGCCTGGTCCACCGCATCGGGCGCCAGCACGTGCTCGAGCACCATCACCGCCGCACCTGTGATGCCCGCGCGGTCCCCGAGCTCGCTCGCCAGGATGTCGAGGTGCTGGGTGGCCAGCGGCAGGGACCTGCTGTAGACCACCTCGCGGACGCCGGCGAGCAGGTGTTCGCCCGCCTCCGCGAGGTCGCCGCCGATGACGATGAGCGAGGGGTTGAAGAAGCTGACGACCGAGGCCAGGACCGTGCCGATCTCCCGGCCGGCCTGGCGGACGGCCTGGATCGCGGGGACATTGCCCGCTCGCACCAGCCCGACGACGTCGCGGCTGACGGAGGCGTCCTCGCCGGCCGCGCGCAGGCGGGCGGCCAGCGCGCCGCCGCCCGCCACGGCCTCCAGGCATCCGGTGTTGCCGCACCGGCAGACGACGTCCTCGAACGACGGGACCCGGATGTGGCCGATGTCGCCGGCCGCTCCCTGGGCGCCGCGATGCAGGCGGCCCCCGCTCGTGATCCCGCAGCCCACCCCGGTGCCGATCTTGACAAAGATCATGTGCTTGACCTGCGACCTGACCGCCCAGTACTCGCCGAGCGCCATGATGTTCACGTCATTGTCGACCAGTGCCGGGGCGCCGAGCCGCGCGCTCAGCCACTCGGGCACCGCGAAGCGATCCCACCCGGGCATGATCGGCGGGTTGACCGGCTTGCCGGTGTCGTGCTCCACCGGGCCGGGGAGGCCGACGCCGATGCCGCACATGTCGGCGATGCCGCGCCCGCACTCGCCGAGCAACTCGTGGAAGCTCTCGACGAGCCAGGTCAGCACGGGCACCGGACCCCGGTCGATGGGCATCTCGGCGCTGCGCTCGGCGAGCACGGTGGTCGCGAGGTCGGTGACGGCGAGCCGGGCGTGCGTCACACCCAGGTCCGCCGCCAGCACGACGCGTGCGCTCTGGTTGAAGGCGAACGTCGTCGCGGGACGCCCGCCGGAGGGGATCGCATCGTCGGTCGGTGCCACCAGGCGCTGATTGAGCAGGGCGTCCAGCCGGAGCGAGAGCGTCGAACGGGCCCATCCGGTGAGCTCGGCCAGCTCGGCGCGGGTGCGGGGCCGCCCGTCGCGCAGGATCGAGAGCAGAGCTCCTGCCCCGGTGGCCGGGCCACCGGAGCCCATCAGCGTGCTCTCACTCAACACCCGCTCCGTTCATCGGGAGGACACCTTTGGCGATCTCCTCCAGATTATGCCGCGCCGGTGCTGGCTTTTGCTTGACCGTCGACATAAGCCCGCTTAGCATCCCGCAGCATGAGGGATATAGGCCTGAAACCTGTTGATGCCCCCAGAGTGGGGATCACCGGGACAGGTTTCATGGGGCGGGTGCATGCCCGCGCCGTGCGGGTCGCCGGTGCCGCCATGACCGGAGTGCCGCACAACCACCTCCACGCCCCGTTCGCCCTCAAGCCCCTGATCTGTGAGAAGCCGCTTGCCGCCGAGATCTGCGAGGCCGCGCTCGCGTCCGCTGAGACGGGAAGGTGGACCGAGTGCTGAGCATGCGAGGCATCGGCAAGAGCTTCCTGGGCGTGCGGGTGCTGTCCGGAGTCGACTTGGACGTGACGGCCGGTGAGGTCCACGCCGTCGTCGGCGAGAACGGCGCCGGCAAATCCACCCTGATGAAGATCATCTGCGGGGTTCACGCGCCGGACGAGGGCACGATCGAGATCGACGGCCGGCCCGTCTCCTTCGGCCATCCGCTCGAGGCACAGCGTTCCGGAATCGCGATCATCTACCAGGAGTTCAACCTGCTGCCCGAGCGCACCGTCGCCGAGAACGTCTTCCTCGGACGCGAGCCTGTCAGGCGCGGCCTGGTCGACCGGGCCGCCATGGAGGAGGCGACCGCGCGGCTCCTCGACGAGCTGGGCGAGGACCCCTTCGGCCCCCGCGACGCCGTCAAGCGCCTGCCGGTGGCCCAGCAGCAAATCGTCGAGATCGTCAAGGCGCTATCAGTGAACGCCCGGCTCGTCGTCATGGACGAGCCCAGCGCCGCGCTCGCCGAGCACGAGGTCGAGCTGCTCTACCGGCTGATCGGGCGGCTGAGGGAACGCGGCGTCGCCGTGGTGTACATCTCGCACCGATTACGCGAGGTGTTCGACGTGGCCGACCGGGTCACCGTGCTCAAGGACGGCGCGCGCGTCACCACGCTCCCGATCGGCGAGGTGACCTCCGACGAGCTGATCCGCCTGATGGTGGGCCGCGACCTCGGCACCTACTTCCCGCCCCGCTCGGCGGGCGCCGGCGAGGTGCGGCTCAGCCTGCGCGGAGCGGGCAACCACAAGCTCCACGACATCGATCTGGAGCTGCGTGCCGGGGAGATCGTCGGCATCGCGGGCCTGCAGGGATCCGGCAGATCGGAGCTCGCCAAAGCGATCTTCGGCGCGGAGCCGTTCACCACGGGCGAGATGATCCCGTCGCGCCCGCGCTCGGTCCGGGAAGGCGTGGCCATGGGCATCGGGCTGGTGACCGAGGACCGCAAGGCCGAAGGGCTCGCGCTGCGCCAGTCCGTGCGCGACAACGCCCTGCTCGTCGCCCGCGCGGTGGGGGCCAAGGGCCGCGACGGCGTCCGCGATCTGCTCGAACGGGTACGCCTCTCACCTGCGCGTCAGGAACAGGAGGTGCGCTACCTGTCCGGCGGCAACCAGCAGAAGGTCGTGCTCGTCAAATGGATGACGATGGCGCCGCGGGTGCTGCTGTTCGACGAGCCGACCCGGGGGGTCGACGTCGGGGCCAAGGCCGCGATCCACGACCTGATGCGCGAACTGGCGAACGACGGCATGGCCATCATGATGATCTCTTCCGAGCTGCCCGAGCTCATCGGCATGAGCGATCGCGTCGTCGTCCTGCGCGACGGCCGCATCGCGGGCACGCTGCCGGCCGGGGCCTCCGAGGAGGCCATCATGCGCCTGGCCGCGGGAGAGGTGGCCTGAATGAACCTGCTCACGCGCGCCCGCCGTCCCGCCCGCCGCGGCCAGGCACGCGGCGGCCTGGCGGCGCGGTTGCGCGAACCCACGCAGGTGGTGTTCCTCGCGCTGCTCGGCCTGGTCGCGGTCGGCTGGGTCCTCGTCGCGCTCGACGGCGGTCAGTTCCTCACCATGGAGAGCGTCGTCGGGATCCAGCAACGTTCCGCGGCCCTCGGCATCGTGGCGATCGGGCAGACGCTGGCGATCCTGGCCGGATCGCTCGACCTGTCCGTGGCGTACCTGATCAGCCTGGCCTCGCTGGTCGCGGCGGAGATCATGGCCGGCCAGGACGGGAACATCGGGCCGGCGGTCGCCGCGGTGCTGGCCATCAGCGCGCTGGTGGGACTGGTCAACGGGCTGGTCATCACCAGGCTCCAGGTCCACGCCTTCATCGCCACGCTCGGCACCGCCCTGATCATCAAGGGCATCGTCGACCACCTGTACGACGGCCCGGCGGGCAAGGTGCCCGAGTCGTTCCAGCTCCTCGGATACTCCCGTATCGGGCCGATCCCCGTCTCGGCCCTGCTCTGGGCGGGCGTGGCCGTCGTGGCCTGGTTCCTGCTGAGCAGGACCCGGCTGGGATACCGGATCTACGCCGTGGGCGGCAACGAGGAGGTCGCCCGGCTGTCCGGGATCCGTACGGGCCGGGTCATCGTGATCACCCACGTGCTCTGCTCGGTCTGCGCCGGCATCGCGGGTCTGCTGCTCGCCGCCAGGCTCGGGGCGGGCGCGCCCACGGTGGGCACCGACGGCGGCTATGACCTGGAGTCCATCGCCGCGGTCGTGCTCGGCGGGACCGCGCTGGCCGGAGGCAAGGGCGGCGTCGCCGGAACCGTGGGCGGGGTCCTGCTGCTGGCCGTCCTGGACACCATCTTCAACCAGCTCGAGGTCAACTCCTTCGTCAAGGACGTGGTCCGCGGCGTGGTCATCGTCATCGCGGTGGCCGTCTACGCCCGGCGCGGAACAAGGCGGTCGGCATGAAGCGGGCACTTCCCATCCTCGCGGTCCTCGTGGTGCTGCTGGCCGCGATCGCGGTCGCCAACCCCTTCTTCCTGGAGCCCGCCGGGTTCCTGGCGTTCCTCAAACGGGCCGCGCCGCTGGTGATCCTCGCCGCGGGACAGTATTTCGTCATCGTCTCCGGGGAGTTCGACCTGTCGGTCGGCTCACTGGTGACGGCCGAAGTGGTGATCGCCGCGCGGCTCATCGACGGCGACGAGTCCGCCACCTGGCCGGTCCTCGCCCTGCTGGTCGTCGTCGGGCTGCTCGTCGGACTGGTCAACGGCGTGGTCACCACCAAGCTGCGGGTGCCGTCGTTCATCGTGACGCTCGGCATGCTGCTCGTCCTCAGCGGGGCGGTCTTCCTCTGGACCGGTGGCGCGCCGCGTGGCGCGCTGTCGGAGGGCTTCCGGGTCTTCGGCCGCGGGGGCCTCGGGCCGCTGCCGTGGTCGGTGCTGATCCTGCTCGCCATGGGCGCGGCGGCGATCTGGCTCATGCGCGCCGATTTCGGCAAGACCCTCATCGCCACCGGTGACAACGAGCGTGCCGCGGCACTGTCCGGGGTCCGGGTCGATCGAGCCAAGATCTTCGCCTTCATGCTCTCCGGTCTGTCCGCGGCCGTCACGGCGATCCTGCTCGGCGGTTTCGCCGGCGTCTCGGCGCAGGTGGGCCAGGGACTGGAGTTCTCCGCCATCACCGCGGTCGTCCTCGGCGGCGTGGTGCTCGGCGGCGGCCGCGGCTCCGTGCTGGCCGCCATGGCCGGGGCCGTCACGCTGGAGGCGCTGTTCACCCTGCTCAACCTGTACGGAATCTCGGGGGCGCTGGAGTTCACCGTGCAGGGCGTCATCATCATCGCCGCGGTCGCGGCGGGAGCCATCCGACTTCCCCGGAAGTTCACCCCCCGAAGAGGAGACGCACATGCCGCGTCATAAGGCCGCAGTCGCCGTGTTCACCACGCTCGTCCTCGCCGGCTGCACCACCGACAAGCCGCCGGCTGTCCAGAGCAGCGCGCCCGCCGCGAGCGCCAGCCAGACCGCTCAGGGTTCCGGCACGGGCGCGCAGTCGAAGTTCTTCGTGCAGGCGGACTTCGACGCCCAGCTGGCCATGCGCTCCCAGACGCCGCAGGGCCCCACGGACAAGCCCTGGGAACAGGCCATCGCCCCGAAGATGATCGACACAGCGAAGTACAAGAAGGACGGGCCGTACCACCTGTGTTTCTCCAACGCCGCGGTCAACAATCCCTGGCGGCAGGTCGGATGGAAGACGATGCAGGCCGAGGTCGGCCTGCACAAGGAGATCAAGAAGTTCACCGCCCTGGATGCCGAGGGCAAGGACGACAAGCAGATCTCCGACATCGCCGAGCTGCAGGCCAAGGGCTGTGACGCGCTGATCATCTCACCGAACACCACGGCCACGCTCACCCCCGCCGTGACGGCCGCCTGCGGGAAGGTGCCCGTCATCGTGTTCGACCGGGGCGTGGAGACGGACTGCCCGGTGACGTTCATCAAGCCCATCGGCGGCTACGCCTTCGGCGCCGACGCCGCCGAATTCCTGGTCGAGAAGGTGCCGGCGGGCGGGAAGGTGCTGGCGCTGCGCATCCTGCCCGGGGTGGACGTGCTGGAGACGCGCTGGTCGGCGGCGAAGGTGGTCTTCGACAAGAGCAAAGTCCAGGTAGTGGGCGTGGAGTTCACCGACGGCGACGCGGCCAAGACCAAGAGCGTCGTCAGCGACTACATCCAGCGGCACGGCAAGATCGACGGCATCTGGATGGACGCGGGCGCCACGGCGGTGGCCGCGATCGAGGCGTTCGAGGACGCCGGTCTGCCGGTGCCGCCGATCAACGGCGAGGACCAGCAGGACTTCCTGCAGAAGTGGAAGGACGCCAACCTCACCGCCGTCGCACCCACGTACCCGACCTACCAGTGGCGCACCCCGATCATCGCCGCTCTGAAGATCCTCAAGGGCGAGGAGGTGCCCGAGATGTGGAACCTGCCGCAGCCGAAGGTCACCAGCGAGAACCTGTCGACCTACCTCAAGCCCAACATGCCGCCGCTGCACTACGCGCTGTGCGGTTGTGAGGACCTGCCCGGGTTCCCGGAGACCTGGGGCGGGAAGAAGAGCTGATCGGCTCCTTCTGCGAACCGACGACGAAGAGGGACGCGATGTTCTCCATCGGAGTGAACACCTGGGTCTGGGTCTCCCCGCTGACCGACGACGACCTGGCGCGGCTCGCGCCGCGCATCGCCCGGTGGGGCTTCGACGTCATCGAGCTGCCCGTCGAGCAACCCGGCGACTGGAACCCGGACAAGGCCGCGGCGGTGCTGGCCGAGCACGGGCTGGCCGCGTCCGTGGTGCTGGTCATGCCGCCGGGGCGCGAGCTCGTGGCCGCCTCCCCGGAGACCGTCCGCGACACCCAGGACTATCTGCGGCACTGCGTCGACGTGGCGGTGACGGTCGGCTCCCCGGTGATCGGGGGGCCGGCGTACGCCTCGGTCGGCCGTACGTGGCGGCTCTCGCCGGACGAACGCCGGGGGGTCTACGCCGAGTTGCGGGAGCATCTGCGGCCCGTCCTGGACCACGCGGCCGAGCGCGGGGTGAAGCTCGCGGTCGAGCCGCTCAACCGGTACGAGACCAGTCTCGTCAACACCGTCGATCAGGCGCTCGACGCGCTGCCCGAGGACTGCCACCTGGCACTCGACGTCTACCACATGAACATCGAGGAGAAGGACCCCGCCCAGGCGGTGCGGGTCGCGGCGGATCGCATCGCGCACGTGCAGGTGTGCGGCACCGACCGCGGCACGCCGGGAGCCGACCGCTTCGACTGGCCCGGCTTCACCCAGGCCCTGCACGACGCCCGCTATCAAGGGCCGCTCGTCATCGAGTCCTTCACCGCGCACAACCAGACCATCGCCACCGCGGCCTCCATCTGGCGGCCCCTCGCGGAGAGCCAGGACGCGCTGGCCGTGGACGGCCTGGCGTACCTGCGCACCCTCTGACACGCGCCTTCCCAGCCTTGGGTTGCCGACGTACGCGCCCCGGAGCTCGGCTCCGCGCGAAGTCTGTCCCGATACAGAGTCTGAAAGTTTCATACTCATTTTGCTTTTGACTGCTGGAGATGCGACTCCGATCTTTGTCGAGTCAGGATCGGCGGAACAGCCAGATATCGTCGACGCCGCTTTCACCTGCAGATTCCCGAGATGGGCACGAGACTCTGGCTCGGCGAAAGAGAAAAGACGGGTCCTGATTCGCTGGATAAGCATGCTTGACAGTTAACTTGTGCAGGCTTATTTTCGTTCCGAATCGATCAGACATCTGTTGCATGGTCGGGCCCCGGCACCCACCGCGCCATCCACCGACCATGGCGTCCTCGCCGCACGACCGGCCCGGCGAGCCGAGACGACGCATGCCTTCCCATCGCCACCCGGCAACTCCCACCGTTGCCGGTAACCCCTCAGGAGATCCTTCATGCGAAGATCACGCCTGTTCTCCGCCCTGGCCGCGGCCCTGTTAGGGCTGTTGGTGTCCTCGGCGCCGCTGGCGGCGCACGCGGCCGCTCCGCAGTTCAAGGTGCTGCTGTTCACCGAGACGGCGAGCGGCGCCTACAGGCATGACTCCATCCCCGCCGGTGTCGCGATGTTCCAGCAGCTGGCGACCGACAACAACTTCCAGGTCGACCGCAGCGAGGACTCCACCGTCTTCACGAGCGCGACCCTGAACACCTACGACGCGGTGATCATGTTCCAGACCAGCGGCATGGTGTGGGACAACGACGCCCAGCGTCAGGCCTTCCAGGCGTATGTGCGCAGCGGCCGCGGCGTCGTCGCCATCCATAACGCCACCGACATGAACATCGAGACGCAGTTTCCCTGGTGGGACCAGGTCGTGCTGGCCGGCGCGCACATGACCGCGCATTCGGCGACCGTGCAGGGCACCGCCAAGGTGGCCGACAAGGTTCACCCCTCCACGAAGGGGCTGCCGGATCGGTGGGTGCGTACGGAGGAGTGGTACAACTTCGACAAGAACATGCGGGGCTCGGTGCACGTCCTGGTGACCGCGGACGAGACCACCTATGACGCGGGGCCGAACAAAATGGGCGCCGACCACCCGATCTCCTGGTGTCACAACCCGGAGGGCGGCCGGGTGTGGGCCACCGCGATGGGCCACCAGGCGTCCTCCTACTCCGAGCCGCAGTTCAAACAGCACCTGCTGGGTGCGGTGCAGTGGGCGGCGGGCGCGGCGCCGGGTGACTGCGGCGGCACGGTCGCGGCCCGGTTCCAGAAGGTGACCCTCGACGGCGCACCGGACCAGCCGATGGAACTGGACGTGGCCGCCGACGGCAGGGTCTTCTACATCTCGCGCTCCGGCAAGGTGAACATGATCCCCGCCAATGGCGGGGGCACGCGCGTCATCGGCACGCTGTCGGTGTACGACGGCGGCGAGGACGGCGGCATCGGGCTGGCGCTGGATCCGAACTTCGCCACCAACGGCTGGATCTACGTCAACTATTCGCCGTCCAATGGCGGTGAGGTGAACCGGGTATCGAGGTTCACCTTCAACGGCACCAGCCTCGACCTGGCGAGCGAGAAGAAGATCCTCGAGGTTCCGGCGTACCGCAACGTCGACGAGCCCGGCCACACCGGCGGCTACCTCGCGTTCGGGCCGGGCGGGAACCTGTACATCGGCCCGGGTGACGACACCAATCCGAATGGGTCCAGCGGGTACGCCCCGATCGACGAGCGGCCGGGCCGGGAGCACTACGACGCTCAGCGGTCCTCGGCCAACACCAACGACCTGCGCGGCAAGATCCTGCGCATCCACCCCGAGCCCGACGGCACCTACACGATCCCGTCCGGCAACCTGTTCGCGCCCGGCACCGCCATGACCCGGCCGGAGATCTACGCCATGGGCTTCCGCAACCCGTTCCGCTTTGCGGTCGACAAGGTGACGGGCTGGATCTCGGTGGGTGACTACGGCCCCGACGCGGGCGCCGCAAGCTCCACCCGTGGTCCCGAGGGCACCGTGGAGTGGAACCTGATCAAGCAGCCGGGTTTCTACGGCTGGCCGTACTGCGTCGGCAACAACATCCCGTTCAACGACTTCAACTTCGCCACCAACACCTCCGGCGCGAAATTCAACTGCTCAGCACCGGTCAACAACTCGCCCAACAACACCGGCCTGAGCAATTTGCCCGCGGCCAAGCCCGCGACCGTGTGGTACAACTACCACGCCTCGGCCGAGTTCCCCGAAATCAACTGCTGTGGCGGCGCCGCCCCGATGGGCGGCCCGTTCTACCGCCACGACCCGGCCAGCAGCTCGGACCGAAAGTTCCCCGCGTATTTCGACGGCACGCCGTTCTTTTATGAATGGAGCCGCAACTTCGTCAAGGAGTTCCCCCTGGACTCCTCGGGCAACCTCCTGAAGATCAACCCCTTTGTGGCACAGCTCGCCCCGCGTGCGCCGATCGACATGAAGTTCGGCCCGGACGGCGCCCTGTACATGGCCGACTGGGGCAACGGCTTCGGCCACGCGAACACCGATGACAGCATCTACCGTGTCGACTACGTGGCCGGAAACCGCGCGCCCCTGGCCAAGGCGAGCGCCAACCCCGACTCGGGCGCGGCGCCCCTGGCGGTGGCGTTCTC
This sequence comes from Nonomuraea turkmeniaca, assembly GCF_005889735.1. Lineage (GTDB taxonomy): Bacteria > Actinomycetota > Actinomycetes > Streptosporangiales > Streptosporangiaceae > Nonomuraea > Nonomuraea turkmeniaca. The sequence goes on along the minus strand of NZ_VCKY01000081.1, from coordinate 2,055 downwards.
CTCGGCCGGCTCAGCCGACCCCGACGGCGACGCGATCACCTACGCGTGGGACTTCGGCGACGGCGGCACCTCCACCAGCGCCAACCCCTCCCACACCTACAACACCAACGGCACCTACACGGCCAAGCTGACCGTACGGGACTCCGGCGGGAAGACGGGCAGCGTCACGTTGCCCATCGTCGTCGGCAACACTCGTCCCAAGGTGGCCTTCTCGGCTCCGCCCAACGGTGGGTTCATCGACTTCGGCGACCAGGTGGCCTACACGGTCAACGTCACCGACGCCGAGGACGGCGCCGCCGACTGCACCAAGGTCAACGTGATCACGGCGCTCGGCCATGACCAGCACACCCACGACACCGGCCAGTACACCGGTTGCTCCGGGACGGTCACGACCACCGCCTCCGGCCATGACGAGGCCTCCAACGTCTACTACGCACTGTCCGCCGACTACACCGACAAGGGCGGCCTGGAGGGCAGCGCCGGCATCACCCTGCAGCCCAAGCACAAGCAGGCCGAGCACTTCACCGGCTCGACCGGAATCCGGATCGTCGACGAGCCCGGAGCCGAAGGCGGCAGGCGCATCGGCGACATCTCCAACAATGACTGGATCTCCTTCAATCCGATCAACCTGTCCGGGATCGACACGGTGTCCTTCCGCGTCTCGGCGCCGTCCAACACCGGGGCGTCCATCGAACTGCGCGCCGACTCGCCGACCGGGGCCCTCCTCGCCTCCAGCCCCGTGCCGGCGACCGGGGGATGGAACACCTACGTGTCGCTGCCGGCGGTGCAGGTCACCGACCCCGGTGGCACCCGCAATGTCCATGTCGTGTTCAAGGCGCCGTCCGCGAACTCGTTCGACGTGGACTCCATCACCTTCAACGGCAGGGGCGTCGGGCAGGGGGACGGCTCGCCCGGCAGCACGAGCGCGCTGCGGGGTGTGGGGTCGAACCGGTGCCTGGACCTCAACGGAGCGTCGCAGACGAACGGCACACAGGTGCAGATCTGGGACTGCAACGGGCAGCCGAACCAGCAGTGGACCTCCACCAGCGCCGGTGAGCTGCGGGTGTTCGGCACCAAGTGCCTGGACGTGAACGGGGCCGGGACGGCGGACGGCACCGCGGTGATCATCTGGGACTGCAACGGGCAGAACAACCAGAAGTGGCGCCTCAACGCCGACGGCAGCATCACCGCCGTCGGAGCGAACAAGTGCCTGGACGTCAGCGGCGCCGGCACCGCCAACGGCACCAGGGTGCAGATCTGGGCGTGTAACGGCCAGAACAACCAGAAGTGGATCCGCATCTGATCCCCATGTGACGCCCGAACCCTGGAGCCGGCCCGCTTTCCTGCGGCCGGCTCCAGCGTCCTTGCCGTGACCCAACGGCATGTGAGGCATTTCGCGTGCTCGTACGTCTCGTCACACACCGTCCGGACCCGGCAGCCAGGAGACCAGCTCTGCTTTCTCCCAGCCGCCCAACATCCAGAACTGAAGGGGCGGTTGTCGTGCAGGTTGGCCCTCGCGCTCCAGCCGTAGTGGTGGATCGTCATGCTGGGGCCTCGCGGCGCCGGTAGTGGCACGCACGGGCGCGGGCCTGGTGACGGCAGTCCGTCCGGGCGGCTTCCCTCCGAACCAGTGACGGAGGGGCGGCCTGGACCTCCGGGCCGCCCGTTACGGCGAGTATGAGGTGCGATTCACCAGGGCAGCCGTAGGGTCCTGGGCGCGGCGGATGCTCCCAGACGCCGTGCCCAGGACCCGGCTCACACGGTGATCAGCAGGGGCCTGATGTCCCCCGCGCGGGCTCGGCCTCGCACCGGGCCCGCCACGCCGGAACCGATCCGGAATCGTGTCATGCCGTTAGCGCTGCAGGGTCAGCAGGCCTGGCCGGTAGGGCAGGAGGCCGTAGTCGCCGCCGGAGTTGGGGCTGCGTCCTTGGTAGAGCAGTTGCAGGTTGCAGGGGTCAACGGTCATGGTCTGGTCGGCGCTGGTGCGGATGAGTTCGCCGTGGCTGATGTCGTTGGTCCAGGTGGCGCCGCTGTTGGCCTTGCCGGCGAAGGGGT
>NZ_VCKY01000080.1 GCF_005889735.1 Nonomuraea turkmeniaca | reverse complement strand
CTGAACCGCCCGGATCTCACGGCGGAGCGGTTCGTCGCCGATCCGTTCTCCGGCGGCAGGATGTACCGGACCGGTGACCTGGCCCGCTGGTCGCGCGAGGGCGTTCTGGAGTTCGCCGGCCGCGCGGACGGGCAGGTGAAGATCCGCGGCTTCCGGGTGGAACTCGGCGAGATCGAGGCCGTGCTCGCCGAGCAGGCGGGCCAGGCGGCCGTCGTGCTTCGCGACGGGCGCCTGGTCGCCTATGTCGTCGGCGCCACCGATGGCCTGCGCGAGATGGCCGCCGCCCGGCTGCCCTCACACCTGGTGCCCTCGGCGTTCGTCCAGGTCGACGCCCTGCCGAGAACGGTCAACGGCAAGCTCGACCAGGCCGCGCTTCCCGCCCCGGACCTGACCGCCGACGCGGTGCTGAAAGCCCCGGCCACGGGGACCGAGGCGGCGATCTGCCGCCTGTTCGCCGACCTGCTCGGCCTCCCCGAGGTCGGCGCCGACGACGACTTCTTCGCCCTCGGCGGGCATTCGCTGCTCGCGATGCGCCTCGCGGGCCGCATCCGGTCCGAGCTGAAAGCCGACCTCCCGCTCCGCGCGGTCTTCGCCCACCCCACCGCCGAGGGGATCGCCCGCGCGCTCGGCGGCGGCGACGGCTCAGGTCCCGCGGTCGGCGCCGGCGACGGCTCACGTCCCGCGCTCACCGCGGCGACGAGGCCGGAACGCCTGCCGCTGTCGTACGCCCAGCAGCGCCTGTGGTTCCTGCACCGCCTCGAAGGCCCGAGCCCGACCTACAACATCCCGATCGCCTGGCGGCTGCGCGGCACCGACGTCGCCGCTCTGCGCGCGGCCCTGTCCGACGTCGTCGAACGGCACGAAGTCCTGCGCACCGTCTTCCCGGACCACGAAGGCGTCCCCTACCAGGACGTCCTGCCCGCGAGCCTGATCGACGTCCCCGTCCACGACGTGACCGGTGAAGACCTTCCTGGACGGTTGGCGGCGGCAGCGGAACACTGTTTCGCCCTCCACTCCGAACCACCGCTGCGCGCCGAACTGTTCCAGCTCGCCCCGGACGAGCACGTGCTGCTCCTCCTGCTGCACCACATCGCGGGCGACGAATGGTCCGACATCCCGCTGCGCCGCGACTTCGACCTCGCCTACGCGGCCCGCCGGGCCGGGCACACTCCCCGATGGAGCCCGCCGGCGGTCCAGTACGCCGACTACGCACTCTGGCAACGGCGCATGCTCGGCGCCCAGGACGATCCCGGCAGCGTCACCGCCCGGCAGCTCGCGCATTGGCGGCGGACCCTCGAAGCGCTCCCCGGCGCGCTCGACCTGCCCGCCGACCGGCCGCGCCCGGACCGCCCGACCTTCCGCGGCGGCGTCTCCCGGTTCGAGGTCCCGGAGCCGATCCTCGGCGAGCTGCGGGCTCTGGCACACGCCACCGGCACGAGCATGTTCATGGTCGTGCACGCCGCCGTCGCCGTGCTGCTGACCCGGCTCGGCGCGGGTACCGACCTGCCGCTGGGCTGCCCCGTCGCGGGACGGACCGACCCCGGCCTGGACGATCTCGTCGGCTTCTTCGTCAACACCCTCGTGCTGCGCACGGACACCTCGGGCAACCCGTCGTTCCGCGAGCTGCTCGGCCGGGTCCGCGACACCGACCTCGCCGCGTTCGACCACCAGGACGTCCCGTTCGACCAGGTCGTCGAGGCGGTCAACCCGCCCCGCACGCCCGGCGTGCATCCGTTGTTCCAGGTGATGGTCTCCCACCTGGCCGAGACAGGTGCGCCGGTCGAGCCGGTCGGCCAGAACGTCGCCATGTTCGACCTGTCCTTCGACTTCTTCGAGCACGCCGGCGGCCTCCGCGGCGAGATCGAGTACAGTTCCGACCTCTACGACCGGGAGACGGCCGAACGGCTCGCGCAACGGCTGCTCCGCGTCTTCGCCGCCGTCGCCGCCGACCCCGACCACCGCGTGGAACACGTCAGTGTCCTGCTCGACGGCGAACAGGAGCGGCTGCTCCGCGCCGGCGCCACGCGGCCCGCTCCCCCGACGTCCGTGCCGGGACTGTACGAAGCCCAGGCCGCCCGGACTCCCGCCGCGACCGCGTTGGTCACCTCCGCGGCCACCTGGAGCTTCGGCGAACTGAACGCCTGGACCAACCGGCTGGCCCGGGTGCTGCTCGAGCACGGCGCGGGACCGGAGCGCCTGGTCGCCCTGGCCGTCCCGCGCGCGCTGACCGTGCCCGCGATCCTCGCCGTGCTCAAGACCGGCGCCGCCTACCTGCCCCTGGACCCCGACCAGCCCGCGGAGCGCACGTCCTTCGTGATGGGCGACGCGGCGCCGGCGCTGCTGCTGACCACGCGGGATCATCCGGAGCCGCGGCTCGCGAGCAGCCGCACGCGACCGCTGCTCATCGAAGACCTGGAGCGCGACCTCGATCTGCGGTCCGATCTCGACCTGTCCGACGGCGAGCGGACCCGCCCGATCCACCCCCAGGACGCCGCCTACACGATCTACACGTCGGGTTCGACCGGCCGGCCGAAGGGCGTCGTCGTCCCGCACGCGGGGCTGGTGAACCTGTTCGCGTCCCACCGGAAGCGCCTGATGCAGCCCGCCGGAGAGAACCTCCGCGTGGCGCACGCGGCGTCCTTCGTGTTCGACGGGTCCTGGGAACCGCTCATCTGGATGTTCGACGGCCACACCCTGCACGTCCTGGACGACTACCGCGACGACACCGCGGTCGTCTCCGCCGGAGTCGACGTCCTCGACGTCACGCCGACCTACCTGCGCGAACTCGTGGCGGCCGGCCTGCTCGAATCCGGGCTGAAGGTGCTGCTCGTCGGTGGCGAAGCGGTCGATCCCGGCCTGTGGCAACAGGTCTGCTCGGCGCCCGGCCTCACCTGCCATGACCTGTACGGTCCGACCGAGGCGTCCGTGGACGCCTACGGCTGGCACGGTGCCGAGCGGACGGCCTACGAGCTCGACAACACCCGGACGTATGTGCTCGACGCCTCGCTGCAGCCGGTGCCGCCGGGCGTTCTGGGAGAGCTCTATGTGGCGGGCCCCGGGCTTGCTCGCGGATACCTGAACCGCCCGGATCTCACGGCGGAGCGGTTCGTCGCCGATCCGTTCTCCGGCGGCAGGATGTACCGGACCGGTGACCTGGCCCGCTGGTCGCGCGAGGGCGTTCTGGAGTTCGCCGGCCGCGCGGACGGGCAGGTGAAGATCCGCGGCTTCCGGGTGGAACTCGGCGAGATCGAGGCCGTGCTCGCCGAGCAGGCGGGCCAGGCGGCCGTCGTGCTTCGCGACGGGCGCCTGGTCGCCTATGTCGTCGGCGCCACCGATGGCCTGCGCGAGATGGCCGCCGCCCGGCTGCCCTCACACCTGGTGCCCTCGGCGTTCGTCCAGGTCGACGCCCTGCCGAGAACGGTCAACGGCAAGCTCGACCATGCGGCGCTGCCGATGCCCGACCTCACCCGGACGTCCGGGGCGCAGGCCGCGCGCACCCCGCTCGAAGAGGTGCTGTGCGGCCTGGTCGAGGACCTGCTCGGTCTTCCGCGGGTCGAAGCCGGTGACGACTTCTTCGCCCTCGGCGGGCATTCGCTGCTCGCGATGCGCCTGGCCGGCCGCGTCCGCGCGGCCCTCGGCACGGACCTCGCCCTCCGGACGATCTTCGAAGGCCCGACCGTCGCGGCGATCGCGCGGAATCTCGGCGGCGGGCGACCGGGCGTGCCCGCCCTGACCCGGCGCGCGCGCCCGCCGCTCGTGCCGCTGTCGTCGGCACAGCAGCGGCTCTGGTTCCTCCACCGGCTCGAGGGCCCGAGCCCCACCTACAACATCCCGCTGGCGTGGCGGCTGCGCGGGCACCTGGACCGGGCCGCGCTCGCGGCCGCCGTGGCCGACGTCGCCGAGCGGCACGAGGCGCTGCGCACGATCTTCCCTGAGGAGCACGGCGTGCCCTACCAGCGCGTGCTCGACGCGCCCCCGTTCGACGTCCAGGCCGAAGAGGTGACCGCGGCCGGGCTCGGCGAACGCCTGGCCGAGGCCGCGGCGTACGGGTTCGCCCTCGACCGCGAGCCACCGCTGCGCGTCCACGTGTTCACGGTCGCGCCGGACGAGCACATGCTGCTGCTCCTGCTGCACCACATCGCGGGCGACGAGTGGTCCGACATCCCGCTGGTCCGCGATCTCGAGACGGCCTACGCCGCACGGCGCGAAGGCCGCGCCCCGTCCTGGCCGCCGCTCCCCGTCCAGTACGCCGATTTCGCGCTGTGGCAGAACGACCACCTCGGCGACGTGCTCGCCGACCAGCTCGCCTACTGGCGCGAAGCCCTCGCCGGGTCGCCTGAGGAGCTCCAGCTCCCCACGGACCGGCCGCGGCCCGCCGAGTCGGCGTACAGGGGCGGGCTGATCGGATTCGAGCTCCCCGGACGGCTCTGCGACGACCTGCGCGCGCTGGCCCGCCGGACCGGGACCAGCATGTTCATGGTCGTCCAAGCCGCCGTCGCGGTGCTGCTGACCCGGCTCGGCGCGGGGACGGACATCCCGCTCGGCGTCCCGACCGCGGGCCGCCGCGACGCGGCCCTCGATGACCTCATCGGCTGCTTCGTCAACACCCTGGTCCTGCGTACCGACACCTCGGGCGACCCTGCCTTCGACGACCTGCTCGCCCGTGTCCGGGAAACGGACCTGGCGGCGTTCGAGCACCAGGACCTTCCCTTCGAGCAGCTCGTCGACGCGCTCGCCCCGGCCCGCTCCCTGGCCCGGCATCCGCTGTTCCAGGTGCTCGTGTCGTACCTGACCGGCGACCAGACGGGGCCGGCCCTCACCGGCGAGCCTTCCGTCCCGGAACCGGTCGGCCACCGGGTCGCCCAGTTCGACCTGGCCTTCGAGGTCGTGGACACCGGCCGGGACCTGCGCGGCTCCCTGGAATACAGCACCGACCTGTTCGACCCGGACACCGCGGGGACGCTGGTCGACGGCTTCATCCGGGTCCTGGAGGCGGCGACGGCGGACCCCGCCGCTCCCATCGGGACCATCGAGCTCGTCTGCGCCGAGGGCAGGTCCGAGATCGTCGAGGCGTGGAACACCACCGGCCATCGGGTCCCGGCGACGACGCTTCCCGAGCTCTTCTCCGCCCAGGCGGCCAGGACGCCCGGGGCCGTCGCCGTGATCGCCGAAGACGTCGAGCTGACCTACGCGGAGCTGGACGCCCGTGTCGAACGACTCGCCCGCGCCCTCGCGTCCCACGGCGCGGGCCCGGAGAAGGTCGTCGCGCTGGCCCTGCCGCGCTCGCTCGACCTGGTGGTCGCCGTGCTCGCGGTCCAGCGCGCCGGAGCCGCCTACCTGCCGCTGGATCTCGACCATCCCCCGGCCCGCCGCACCACGATGATCGAGGACGCGCGTCCGGTGCTGGTCCTGGAAGGCCAGCCCCTGGAAGGCGAGGCCACGCCGATCCGGCCCGCGCCCGGCAACCCCGCCTACGTGATCTACACGTCGGGTTCGACGGGCAGGCCGAAGGGCGTCGTGGTGCCGCACGAGGGGATCGTGAACCGCCTGCTGTGGATGCAGGACCAGTACCGGCTGGAGCCCGGAGACCGGGTGCTGCAGAAGACCCCCGCCGGGTTCGACGTGTCGGTGTGGGAGTTCTTCTGGCCGCTGATCACCGGGGCGACGCTCGTCGTGGCCCGGCCGGACGGTCACAAGGACCCGGCCTACCTCGCGGACCTGATCCGGCGTACCGGGGTGACCGTGGCCCATTTCGTGCCGTCCATGCTCGAGGTGTTCCTGCCCGAGGCGTCCGGCTGCGGCAGCCTGCGCGACGTCGTCTGCAGCGGCGAGGCCCTGCCGACGCGCCTCGCCGGGAAGTTCGCCGAGGTGCTGGGCACGGCCCGCCTGCACAACCTGTACGGGCCGACCGAGGCGTCCGTGGACGTGTCCTTCTGGGCCGCGGCCGACGGGGCGGGCACCGGTTCGGTGCCTATCGGGCGGCCGGTGTGGAACACGCGGCTCTACGTGCTCGACGACCGGTTGAAGGTGCCGCCCGCCGGGGTCGTCGGCGAGCTCTACCTCGCCGGTGTCCAGCTGGCTCGCGGCTATCTCGGCCGGCCCGACCTGAGCGCGGACCGGTTCGTCGCCGACCCGTACGGGCCGCCCGGCTCGCGGATGTACCGCACCGGGGACCTCGCGCGATGGAGCCGCGACGGCGTCCTGGAGTTCACCGGGCGGGCCGACGGCCAGGTCAAGGTCAGCGGTGTCCGGGTCGAGACCGGGGAGATCGAGGCCGTGCTCGCGCGGCACCCGTCGGTCCGGCAGATCGCCGTGGTCGCCCGGCCGGAGCTCGTCGCCTATGTCGTCGGCGACGCGGAACCGGCCGCGCTGCGCGAGTTCGCCGCCCGGCTGCTGCCGCCCGCGATGATCCCGGCCGCGTTCGTGCCTCTCGAAGCGCTGCCGCTGTCGGTCAACGGCAAGCTGGACCGCAAGGCGCTGCCCGCGCCCGGGCCCGTCCAGGTCTCGGGCGGCGCGCCCCGCGATGACCGGGAACGGCTGTTGTGCGCGCTGTTCGCCGAGCTGCTCGGGGTGCCGGGCGCGGGGATCGGCGATGACTTCTTCATGCTCGGCGGGGACAGCATCGGGTCGATCCAGCTGGTCGGCCGCGTCCGCGCGGCAGGGCTCGAACTGACCCCGCGCGAGGTCTTCCGGCACCGCACCCCGGCCGCGCTGGCCGCCGTGGCGCGCACGGCCGAGACCGGCGCCGCCGAACGGCCGGGCGACGGCTGGGGCCTGGCCCCGCTCACCCCGATCATGCGCAGGCAGCGCGAGCCGTTCGGCGGCTTCCACCAGTCGATGCTGGTGCACGCCCCGGAGGGGCTCGACCTGCCCCGGCTCGAGTCGGTCGTCCGGGCCCTGCTCGACCGGCACGACGTGCTGCGCTCGCGGCTGACCCCGGACGGTCTCGACATCGCCCCGCCCGGCACCGTCCGGACCCGGATCACCCGGGACGCCACCGACCCCTGGCGCGCGCTCGATCCCGGACGCGGCGAGATGCACCGGATCGTCTGGCTCGGCGACCGCGTGCTGATCGTCCTGCACCACCTGGTCGTGGACGGCGTCTCCTGGCGGATCGTCCTCGGCGACCTGGCCGCCGCCTGGCTCTGCGTGGAGCAGGGCAGGCCGGTCGAGCTCCCGCCGGTGGGCACGTCCTTCCGGCAGTGGGCTCGCGGCCTGGCGCCAAGGCCGGAGCAACTCCCCCACTGGACGGCCACCCTCACCGGAGGCGGGCCGGGCTTCGGGACGCCGGATCCCGGCCGCGACGTGGAGTCCACCGGCCGCGACCTGACCTTCACCCTGCCGCCCGAGACGACCGGACCGCTGCTCACGACCGTCCCGGCCGCCTTCCACGCGGGCGTCGAGGACGTGCTGCTCGCCGCTCTCGCGCTCGCGCTGCACCGGTTCCGCCCCGAACCGTGGACGGTCATGCTGGAAGCCCACGGACGCGACGAGAAACTCGACCTGTCCCGCACGGTCGGCTGGTTCACGTGCGAGTACCCGGTCAGGCTCGGCCTGTCCGGAGACCCGGACCCGGCCGAGGTGCTCAAGGACGTCAAGGAGCGGCTGCGTTCCGTCCCGGACGGCGGGACCGGCTACGGTCCGCTCCGCGACCGGCTCGCCGGTCTGCCCTCGCCGTCCCTCGGCTTCAACTACTTCGGCCGCTTCAGCGCCGGAACGACTCCCGGGCCCTGGGAGCCGGAGACCTGGAGCGGCGGCGCCGACCCGGACATGCCGCTCACCTACGCCGTGGAGCTGAACGCCGTCACCGAGGACCACCCCGAAGGCCCCCGCCTGACCGCCACCTGGACCTACGCCACGCACCTCGTCGCCGAACCCGAGGTCCGCGCCCTCGCGGAGGCCTGGTTCCAGGCGCTCGCCGAGCTCACCGCCGCGGACGGCGCCGGCCACACCCCATCCGACCTCGGACTGGTCCGGCTCACCCAAGCCGATATCGACGACCTCGAGTCCGGCTTCGACTTCGCTTTCACCGAGGAGACGTGATGAGCTCGAACCTCGAGGACGTCCACCCGCTCACGCCCCTCCAAGAGGGCCTGCTCTTCCACGCCCTGCACGACGAGACCGCCGACGTCTACACCGTCTCCACCACGCTCGACCTGGAGGGCCCGCTCGACGTCGCGCTCCTGCGGCGCTCCGCCCAGGCCCTGCTCGACCGCCACCCGAACCTGCGCGCCTGCTTCCGCCGCACCCGCCAGGGCACGACCGTCGCGGCGATCCCGCGCCGGGTGCCGCTGCCGTGGACCGAGCACGACGGCTCAAAGCACGACGGCTCAAAGCACGACGGCTCAAAGCACGACGGCTCAGGGCACGACGGGGACACCGAGCCGGACCGGCGGTTCACGATGGCCGACCCGCCCCTGCTGCGCATGGACCTGTACCGCAGGGGCGACCGCCACCACCGCCTTGTGATCACCCGTCATCACATCCTCATGGACGGCTGGTCGACCCCTCTCATGGTGGACGAGCTGTTCCGCCTCTACCGGCACGGCGCCGATCCGGGCGCGCTGCCGCCCGCCCCGCCCTACCGCGCCTACCTGGAGTGGCTGGCCACCCGCGACCGCGACGCCGCCCTCGACGCCTGGGCCAAAGCCCTGTCCGGCCTGGACGAGCCCACCCGGATCGCTCCCGCGGGCGCGTCCTCCGCGCCCGCGATCCCGGCCTCGGCCGCGACCGAGCTGCCCGAGGGAACGACCCGCGAGATCGTCGCCTTCGCACGGGCGCACGGCGTCACGGTCAACACGCTCGTCCAGACCGCCTGGGCCCTGGTGCTCAGCCGCCTGACCGGCCGCGACGACGTGGTGTTCGGCGCGACCGTGAGCGGCCGTCCCGCCGGCCTGCCGGGCGTGGAGTCGATGATCGGGCTCTTCGTGAACACCGTCCCGGTCCGCGTACGCGTCGATCCGAGCGAGAGCGCGGCGGCGCTGCTCGCCCGGATCCAGGACGAGCAGGCCGCATTGATCGAACACCAGCACCTGGGCCTGGCCGACATCCAGCGGGCCGCGGGCCGCGGCGAGCTCTTCGACACCCTGTGCGTCTTCGAGAGCTACCCGGACTCGGGCGACGCCGATCCCGTCCCCGGCCTCACCGTGACCGAGAGCGCGGACGAGGACGCCACCCACTACCCCCTCGTCCTCGTCGCCGAGCCGGGCGAGCGGCTGTCCCTGGAGCTCAGGCACCGGACGGACGTGTTCGGCGAGGCCGAGACCCGCGCGATCCTCGGCCGGGTCGTCCGGGCGCTGACCGGGCTGGCAGCCGCCCCGGACACGCCAGCCGGCCGGATCGACCTGCTCGAACCGGACGAGCGCCACCGTATCCTCACCGCGTGGCGAGGCTCCACCGACGGCATCGAACGCGTCACGTTCCCCGAGCGGTTCGCGCGGATCGCGGCCAGGTATCCCGAGGCCACCGCGCTGGTCTGCGAGGACACTGTGCTCACCTACGCCGAGCTGGAGGCCAGGTCGGGGCTCCTGGCCCGGAAACTCGCCGCGCGCGGCGCGCGTCCCGGACAGGTCGTCGCGGTCGGCATCGAACGCTCCGCCGAGCTGATCGTCGCGCTGGTGGGGGTCATGCGGTCCGGCGCGGCCTATCTGGCACTCGACCTCGGCTACCCCGAGGAACGCCTCGCCTACATGGTCGAGGACGCCTCGCCTGTGTGTGTGCTCTCCTCGGCGGAGCTGGACGGCCCGGAGGCCGAGCCGGTGGCGCCGGGCGTCCACGACGCGGCCTATGTCATCTACACCTCGGGCTCCACCGGGCGGCCCAAGGGCGTCGTCGTCACCCACGAGGGCATCGGCAAGCTGATCGCGACGCAGGTCGAGCGGCTCGGCGTCCATGCGGGCAGCAGGGTGCTCCAGTTCGCCTCGCCGAGCTTCGACCTGGCGTTCTGGGAGATGTGCCAGGCGTTCATGTCGGGCGGCGCGCTGGTCGTCGTCCCGGCCGAGCGGCGCGTCCCCGGCCGGGCGCTCACCGACTACATCCATGAGCACGGCATCTCCCAGCTGGCGCTGCCACCGTCGCTGCTGTCCGCCCTGCCGGACGACTGCCCGCTGCCCGAGAACGTCAGCATGCTCGTCGGCACCGAGGAAGTGCCGGGACGGCTCGCCGAACGCTTCGCCGCGGGCCGCCGCATGTTCAACGCCTACGGCCCGACCGAGGCGAGCGTCAACGCGACATTGTGGGAGTGCGACCCGTCCGGCGGGCCGGTGCCGATCGGGCGGCCCGACCCCGGCGTGCTGGCCTACGTCCTGGACGGGAGCCTGCGGCCCGTGCCCGCCGGCGTCGTCGGCGAGCTGTATCTCGGCGGGGAGGGGCTGGCCCGCGGCTACCTCGGCCGGCCAGGACTGACGGCCGAACGGTTCATCGCCGATCCGTTCGGCGTACCCGGCTCGCGGATGTACCGGACCGGCGACCTGGTGCGCTGGACCGAGCGGGGCGCGCTGGTGTTCGCGGGGCGCGCCGACCACCAGGTGAAGGTGCGCGGCTTCCGGATCGAGCTCGGCGAGATCGAGGACGTCCTCACCCGGCACCCGCTGGTCCGCCAGGCCGCGGTGATCGTCCGGGAGGACGCTCCGGGGGTCCGGCGGATCGTCGCCTACGTGGTGGGAGAGACCGGCGGGCTGCGCTCGTGGCTGGCCCGGCGGCTGCCCGACCACATGCTGCCTGCCGCGATCGTCCCGATGGGCGCGCTGCCCGTCTCGGTGAACGGCAAGCTGGACCGCGCGGCGCTGCCCGAGCCCGACTTCAGCGCCGCCGCCGCGGGACGCGCCCCGCGCACGCCGCGCGAGAAGACGCTCTGTGCGGTCTTCGCCGACGTGCTCGGCGTGCCCGAGGTAGGCATCGACGACGACTTCTTCGCGCTGGGCGGGGACAGCATCGTCTCGATCCGCCTGGTCGGCAGAGCCCGGGCCGCCGGGCTGGAGATCACGCCCCGGCAGGTGTTCGAGCACCGCACCCCGGCCGGGCTCGTGACCGTCGCCGGAGTGGCGAGCGCAGCCGCCGTCCCGCGCGAGCTGTCGCTCGTCAGCCTCACGCCCGACGACGAACGCGAACTCGCCGGGCTCGGCGTCGAGATCGAAGAGGTGCTGCCGCTCTCGCCCCTGCAGACCGGCCTGTTCTTCCACGCCCTCATGGACGGCACCAGCCAGGACGTCTACACCGTCCAGATGGTGCTGGAGTTGACGGGCGAGGTGGACGCCGTCCGGCTGCGCACGGCCGGACAGCGGCTCCTCGACCGCAACGCCGGCCTGCGGGCATCGTTCCATCAGCTCTCCGGCGGCCACGCCGTCTCCGTCATCGCCAAGGGCGTCGTGCTGCCCTGGCGCGAGTACGACGACCACCTCGAAAAGGTCCTGGAGCGGGAACGGCGCCCCTTCGATCCGGCCCAGGCCCCGCTGCTGCGTTTCGCACTCGTCCGCACCGGCGGCGATACTTCGCGGCTCGTGATCATCCACCAGCACCTGCTGCTCGACGGCTGGTCGCGCGGACCGCTGCTGGCCGAGCTCTCGGCGCTGTACGAAGGCGTCACCCCGGAGCCTGCGCGCCCGTACCGCGATCACCTGGCGTGGCTGGCCGGACAGGACGCGCAGGCCACCGAGGAGGTCTGGCGCGGTGCTCTGGCCGACCTCGCGGAGCCGACCTTGGTCGCCCCCGCGGACGCCGCGCGCGAGCCACTCCGCCCCGAAGCCGAGGAGCTCCTGCTCGATTCCGGGCGCACCGCCCGGCTCACGGCGCTCGCCCGGGCCCGGGGGATCACGGTCAACACCTTCCTGCAGACCGCCTGGGCCCTCCTGCTCAGCCGCCTCACGGGCCGCGATGACGTGGTCTTCGGCGCGACCGTGAGCGGCCGTCCCGCCGCCCTGCAGGGCGTCGAGTCGATGATCGGCCTGTTCATCAACACGGTGCCCGTCCGGGTCAGGCTCGATCCCGCCGAGCCGCTGCCACGCTTGCTCGCCCGGGTCCAGGCCGAGCAGGCCGCTCTGATGGAGCACCAGCACGCGAGCCTCGCCGACATCCAGCGCACGGCCGGACTCGGTGAGCTGTTCGACACGCTGCTGGTCTTCGAGAACCACCCCGACGAGCCGACCGGAGACGACGGCCTCCCGATCACCGATCTGGAGGGCCGCGACGCCACCCACTACCCGCTGACCCTCGTGGCCGAGCCCGGCGAACGCCTGCATCTCGCGCTCTCCTACCGCGCCGATCTGTTCAGCGGAGCCACGGCGCGGAACCTCCTCGAGCGCCTCGCCCTGATCCTGGACGCGCTCACCGGCGAACGACCCGGCCTCGACCTGCTCACCGAGCAGGAGCGAGAGCGGCTCGACACCGGCTGGAACGCGACGGCCCGGCCCGTCCCCGCGACGACCCTTCCCGCGCTGTTCTCCGCCCAGGCGGCACGCACCCCCGACGCGCCCGCGCTCATCCTCGACGACAGCCGCCTCACCTACCGGGAGCTCGACACCCGCGTCGAAGCCTTGGCCCGCAGGCTGGCGGGCGCGGGCGCCGGTCCCGACCGCATCGTCGCCGTCGACCTCCCGCGTTCCATCGACCTGATCGTCGCCCTCCTGGCCGTCCACCGGTCGGGTGCCGCCTACCTCCCGCTCGACCCCGACCTCCCGGCCGCCCGCCGCGAGGCGATGCTCGCCGCCGCCCGGCCGCTGCTCGTTCTCGGCGCCGACGGCCTTCCCCAAGGCCCGGGTGCCGACCCCGTCCCACCCGGGCAGGGGAACGCGGCTTACGTGATCTACACGTCGGGCTCGACGGGCAGGCCGAAGGGCGTCGTGGTGCCGCACGAGGGGATCGTGAACCGGCTGCTGTGGATGCAGGACCGGTACCGGCTCTCGGGAGACGACCGGGTGCTGCAGAAGACCCCGGCGGGATTCGACGTGTCGGTGTGGGAGTTCTTCTGGCCGCTGATCACCGGAGCGGCGCTCGTCGTGGCCCGGCCGGACGGGCACAAGGACCCCGCCTACCTGGCCCGTGCCATCACCGAACACGGGGTCACGACGGCGCATTTCGTCCCGTCGATGCTCGAGGCCTTCCTCGCCGAGCCGGCGGCCACCGGGTGCCGGAGCCTCCGGCGGGTCCTGTGCAGTGGCGAGGCGCTGCCCGCGCATGTGGCACGCAGGTTCCGGGAGAGGCTGGGGGCCGAACTGCACAACCTGTACGGGCCTACCGAGGCGTCGGTGGACGTCACCTCCTGGGAGGTCGGCTCGGCCGAGGGTTCGGGTGTCCCGATCGGCGTCCCGGTGTGGAACACGCGCGCCTACGTGCTCGATGCCGCGCTGCGGCCGGTGCCGCCGGAGTTCGCGGGCGAGCTCTACCTGTCGGGGATCCAGCTCGCGCGCGGCTATCTCGACCGGCCCGACCTGACGGCCGAGCGCTTCGTCGCCGACCCGTTCGGGCCTCCTGGTTCACGCATGTACCGGACCGGCGACCTCGCGCGCTGGACGGCCGACGGTGTGCTCGAGTATCTCGGGCGCACCGACGACCAGGTGAAGGTCCGCGGGATCCGGGTCGAGCTCGGCGAGATCGAGGCGGTGCTGGCATCCCACGTCGAGCGCGTCGCCGTGGTGCTCCGTAAGGATCAGCCGGGGACCGCGCATCTGGTCGCCTACGTCGTCACTGACCGTGATGTGGCGGAGCTGAGGACGGTGGCGGAGGCTTCGTTGCCCGCGGGCATGGTGCCCGCCGCGTTCGTGCGCCTGCCCGAGCTCCCGCTGTCGGTGAACGGCAAGCTCGACCGCAGGGCGCTGCCCGCGCCCGACTTCGCGGCGGCCGTGACCGGACGGCCGCCGCGCACCGAGCGGGAGAGCATCCTGTGCGCGCTGTTCGCCGAAGTCCTCGCCCTGCCGTCGGCCGGAGCCGACGACGACTTCTTCGCGCTGGGCGGCGACAGCATCTCCTCGATCCGCCTCGTCGGCCGCGCACGTGCCGCCGGGCTGACGATCTCACCGCGCCAGATCTTCCTCGAACGCACGCCCGCGGCGCTGGCCCAGGTCGCCCGGACGGCCGCGGATTCCGCACCGCTGTCGGCCGCGCTCGCTGATCTCACTGACGCCGAACGCCAGGAGATCGCGGGCCTGGACGCCGAGGAGGTGCTGCCCCTCTCGCCGCTGCAGACCGGCCTTCTGTTCCACGCGACCTTCGACACCGACGGGCCCGACGTCTACACGGTCCAGATGGTGTTCGAGCTGACCGGCCGGGTGGACGCGGCGCGCCTGCGGGCCGCGGGCCAGGCGCTGCTGAACCGGCACGCCAACCTGCGCGCCTCCTTCCTCCACCTGTCCTCGGGACGCCCGGTGGCCGTGGTCAGGCGCGGCGTCGTCCTGCCCTGGGCCGAGGCGGACCTCACGGGCCTGGACGACTTCGACGACGCCTGGGAACGCTGCCTGGCCGAGGAAGGACGCCGCTTCGACCCGTCCGCCGCGCCCCTGCTGCGCCTGATGCTGGTCACGACGGGCCCCGGCGAGCACCGACTCGTGCTCACCCACCAGCACCTCCTGCTGGACGGCTGGTCACGCGGCCCGCTGATCGCCGAGCTCGCCGCCCTCTACGACGGCGGACCGGACGCGCTGCCGCCCGCACCCTCCTACCGCGACTTCCTCGGCTGGCTCGCGGCCCGCGACGGGCAGGCGTCGAAGCGGGCCTGGGCGGAGGCGCTCGACGGCCTGGACGAGGCGACCCGCCTGGCTCCCGTCGACACCGAGCGGGCTCCGGCCGTCCCGCAAGTCGTCGGGCGGGAGCTTCCCGCCGATGTCACCGCGAGCCTGGCCACGCTGGCCCGCGCCCAGGGCGTGACGATGAACTCGGTCGTGCAGGCGGCCTGGGCCCTGGTGCTCGGCCGCCTGACCGGCCGCGACGACGTGGTCTTCGGCGCGACCGTGAGCGGCCGCCCCGCCGACCTGCAAGGCGTCGAGAAAATGATCGGCCTGTTCATCAACACGGTCCCGGTACGCGTCCGCATCGACCCGAGGGAGCCTGCGGCCGGGCTTCTGCGACGGATCCACACCGAGCAAGCGGGCATGCTCGATCACCAACACCTCGGCCTGGCCGACATCCAGCGCGCGGGAGGGATCGGCGAACTCTTCGACACGCTCCTCATCTTCGAGAACTACCCCCTCGACCTGGCGGAGCCGTCGGAAGGCCTGCTGCGGCCGGTCGAGGTGGGCGGCCGCGACGCGACCCACTACCCGCTCACCTGGGCCATCGATCCCGGCGAGCGGCTGAGCCTGGTGCTCGAGCACCGCACTGACCTGTTCGACACCGCCGAGGCCGGTCGCATCTGCGACGCGATGGCGCGCGTCCTGCGGGCCTTCGCCGAACGGCCCGATGCCCCGGTCGGCCGCATCGATCTCGCCGGCCCGGACGAGCGGCGGCGCGTCGTGCACGACTGGAACGCGCCCGCGCCCGACCTGCCCGCGCTGACCGTGCCCGCGACCTTCGAGGCGCAGGCGGCCCTGACCCCCGACGCCGTCGCGGTGGTCTGCGAGGACGTCCGGTGGACCTTCGCCGAGCTCGGCGCACGGGCCAACCGGATGGCCCGTGCGCTGGCCGCTCGCGGCATCGGCGCCGAGCAGTTCGTCGGCCTCGCCCTGCCCAGGAGCGCCGACATGATCATGGCGATTCTCGCGGTGATGAAGGCGGGTGCCGCCTACCTCCCGCTCGACCCGGTCTATCCGCGGGCCAGGCTCGACGCCATGATCGCCGATGCGGCTCCGGTGCTCGTGCTCGGCCCGGACGACCTCGCCGCCCTCACCCACGACGACGCGAGCGACCTGACCGACGCCGACCGCCGCGTGCCCGCCTCGCCCGAGCATCCCGCGTACGTCATCTACACGTCGGGGTCGACGGGCACGCCCAAGGGCGTCGTGATCAGCCAGCGCAACCTCGTCCACCTGTTCCACAGCCACAGGACGGATCTCTACGAGCCGGCCCGCGCCGCCACCGGCCGCCGCCACCTGCGCGCCGGCCACGCCTGGTCGTTCTCGTTCGACGCGTCGTGGCAGCCGCAGCTGTGGCTGCTCGACGGCCATGCCGTGCACATCGTCACCGAGGAGGTCCAGCGGGACGCCGAGCAATTGACCGCGCTGATCCGGCGGGAGCGGCTGGACTTCCTGGAGCTGACGCCGTCGCACTTCGCCCAGCTCGCCGCGGCCGGCCTCATGGACGGCGGCTGCCCGCTGGCCGTCATCGGGGTCGGCGGCGAAGCCGTCCAGCAGACGTTCTGGGAGAGGCTGGCCGCGCTCCCGTCGACGGAGGCGTACAACCTGTACGGGCCCACCGAATGCACCGTCGACGCCTTGGTCGCGCGGGTCCGCGACAGCGCCCGGCCGCAGGTCGGAAGGCCGGTCCACGGCGGCCGCGCGTACGTGCTCGACGGCGCGCTCCGGCATGTCCAGCCAGGCGTGCAAGGCGAGCTGTACATCGCCGGCGCGGGTCTGGCCCGCGGCTACCTCGGACGTCCCGGGGACACCTCAGGACGCTTCGTCGCCGACCCGTACGGCCCTCCCGGCGCCCGGATGTACCGGACGGGCGACCTGGCCCGGTGGACGTCCGACGGCAGGCTCGAATTCCTGGGACGAGCCGACGAGCAGGTGAAGATCCGCGGATTCCGCGTGGAGCCCGGCGAGATCGAAGCCGTCCTGGAACGGCACCCGCAGGTCACGCAGCAGGCCGTGCTGGTCCGTGAAGACCGGCCCGGCATCCGGACCCTCGTCGCCTACATCGTCGGCGGCGCGGACCTCGCCGATGTGAAGGCTCACGCGGCGCGGGAACTGCCCGCCCACCAGGTTCCGGGGATCTTCGTCCCGCTGGAGCGGCTGCCGCTCCTGGCCAACGGGAAACTGGACCGGGCGGCGCTGCCCGCTCCCGATCCGTCCGCTGTGTCGTCGGGGCGGCGACCGCGCACCGAGCGTGAACGCGCCCTGTGCGCGCTGGTCTCCGATGTCCTCGGTGTTCCCGAGGTGGGCGTGGACGACGACTTCTTCATGCTCGGCGGCGACAGCATCGTCGCGATGCGGCTCGTCGGCATGGCCCGGGCCGCGGGCCTGCGGATCACTCCGCGCCAGGTCTTCCAGCACCGGACCGTCGAGGCGCTGGCACCCGTCGCGACCCGGGTGGCCGACGCCGCCGAGTCCCCCGGCGACGCGCTGGGCACGCTTCCGCTCACGCCGGTCATGCACTGGCTGCGCGAGGTCGGCGATCCGATCGCCGGGTTCAACCAGTCGGCGGTCGTCCAGGTGCCTGCCGACCTCGGCTGGGAACGCCTCCTCGGCGCGCTCCGCACGCTGGCCGGCCGGCACGACATGCTGCGCGCCCGCCTGGTCAGGACCGGGGACTGGTCCCTCGAGGTCGGCGAGGCGACCGACCCGGCGGGCTGGACCACCCGGGTCGACGTGGCCGGGCTCGACGCCGACGGGCTCTGGGCGGCGGTGTCCGAGCACGCCAGGATCGCTCAGAGCATGCTCGACCCGGACGCCGGGTCGATGATCCGCGCGGTCTGGTTCGACGCCGGCGCGGACACCCCTGGCCGGCTTCTCGTGATGATCCACCACCTGGTCGTCGACGGTGTGTCGTGGCGGATCCTGCTGCCCGACCTCGCCGCCGCCTGGTCCGGCGGCGGGCCGCTCCCCCGGACCGGCACCTCGTTCCGCCGCTGGGCCACCTCGCTGGCCTCCCTGGCCGCCACGCGCGACGCGGAGCTCCCGCTGTGGCGGGAGGTCTTGGCCGCGGGCGCCCCGCTTCCGCTGGACCGGCCCCTCGACCCCGTCCGCGACAGCGCCGGCACCATCGAGGAGCTCACGCTCACCCTGCCGCCGGACGTCACAGAACCGCTGGTCGGCCGGGTACCGGCCGCGCTCGGCGCATCCGTCAACGACGTGCTGCTCGCCGGGCTCGGTCTTGCGCTCGCCGACTGGCGCCGCCGCTGCGGAGGCGACGCCGCCGACGCGACGCTCATCGCCCTGGAAGGTCACGGCCGTGAAGAACAGGTCGTGGGGGACGTGGACCTGTCGTCGACGGTCGGCTGGTTCACCAACGTGTTCCCGATCCGCCTCGACGCCGCCGGGCTCGACCTCGACGAGGCCTTCGACGGTGGCCCCGCGGCGGGTGCGGCCGTCCGGCGGGTCCGCGAGCACCTGGCGTCGCTGCCCGACAACGGCATGGGCTACGGCCTGCTCCGCTACCTCGATCCCGGCCGCCGGCTTGAGGGCCTGCCGCAGCCGGAGATCGAGTTCAACTACATGGGACGGTTCGGCTTTCCCAAGGCCACCGACTGGGAGTTCGCCCCGGAGGCGGAGGCCGCGGACTGCGGCGCCGACGACACCATGCCGGAGACCTTCGCCCTGATCGTCAACTGCCAGACCGAGGACCGGCCCACCGGGCCCGAGCTCAGCGCCAGCTGGGCCTGGCCCGGCGCGGTCCTCGCCGAACCATCCGTCCGCGACCTGGCCGAGACCTGGTTCCGCGCCCTGCGCGCCCTGGTCGATCACACCACCGCCACAACCGAGGAGAACCCCCGATGACCAACCCGTTCGAGAACCCCGACGGCGTCTACCGCGTCCTGGTCAACGCCGAGAACCAGCACAGCCTCTGGCCGGACTTCGCCGAGATCCCGGCCGGATGGACGAGCGTGTTCGGTCCGTCCGGCCGTGCGGAGTGCCTCGACTTCGTCAACGCCCAATGGACCGACCTGCGCCCCAAGAGCCTCATCGACGCGATGGGCTCTTACTGACGCTGGGCCGACCAGGCGGACCAGAGAGCGGCGTAGCCGCCCTCTGCCGCGATCAGGTCCTCGTGGCGGCCCGCCTCCGCGACCCGGCCGCCGGACAGGACGACGATCCGGTCGGCGGCCGCGGCCTGGCTCAGGCGATGCGCGACGACCAGCGCGGTCCTGCCTTCGAGGGCGGCCTCGGCCGCCCTCTCCAGCGCGCGGGCGCCCGCGCTGCCCGCCTCGGCGGTCGCCTCGTCGAGGATGACGATGGACGGGTCCGCCAGGATCAGGCGCGCGAAGGCGAGCTGCTGGGCCTGCGCGACGGTGAGGCTGTGGCCGCCATCGCCGACCTCGGTGCCGAGGCCGTCCGGGAGCTCCTCCGCCCAGGCGAGCGCGCCGACGCGCTCCAGGGCGGAACGCAGGTCGTCATCGGTCGCTTCGGGCGCGGCCAGACGCAGATCCTCGGCCAGCGTGCCCGCGAACACATGCACCTCCTGGGTGACCAGGGCGACCGCCTTGCCGGGTTCCGGTTCCACCCCGCCGACCCGGACGGAGCCCTCGACGGGACGGTGCACTCCGGCGATCAGCTTGCCCAGCGTGGTCTTGCCCGCTCCGCTGGCCCCGACGAGAGCGACGCGCTCGCCGGGGGCCAGGCTCAGGCTGACCTCGTGCAGCACCGGGTGGCCGGGGGTGTAGCCGTGGCTCACTCCGGTCACCTCGACCGAGGCCTCGTCCAGGAGCGGGGTCTCGTCCGGGAGCGGGGTCTCGTCCGGGAGCGGGGTCTCGTCCGGGAGCGGGGTCTCGTCCACGAGCGGGGCCGAGGTGCCGGTGTCCGGCAGGTCGGCGACGCCGACCAGGCGGGTCAGGCCCGATGCCGCGGCCTGGGCGTCGTCCACCAGGGAGAGCGCGATGTTGATCGGGCCGAAGAGGCCGTGGAAGTAGAGGGCGGCGGCGGTGGCGGCGCCGATCGTCGCCGAGCCGTCCCGGACCAGCGCGTAGCCCACGATGAGCACTGCGCAGAGCCCCAGATACTCGCTGATGTGCAGCCGGCTGTAGAACCGCGTCTGCAGGGCGATGCCGCGCAGCAGCAGCTCGACCGCCGCCCGGGACCGCGTGTCCACCCGCGCGACGTGATCCGCGGTGAGGCGGAACGACCGGACGGTCTGCGCGCCGTCGATCGTCCCGAGCAGGTCGTGCTGCTGGGCTCCGACCGCCATCCGCTGCGTCGCGTACAGGGGGGTCGCCCGGCGCGCGTACCAGCGGACGGTGTGCAGCTGGACGGGCACCGCGATCAGGGCGGCCAGGAGGAATCGCCAGTCGAGGACGGCCAGCCCGCCCAAGGTCAGCCCGATGATGAGCAGCGAGCGCACCATCGCGGGCAGAGCCTGCCGGACGGCCTCGGCGATGACCGTCACGTCGTTGGTGACCCGCGAGGTGAGGTCGCCGGACCCGGCCCTCTCCACCTGGTCGAGCGGAAGCCGCAGCGCCCGTGCCATGAACCGTTCGCGGAGCCCGGCGAGCGCGCTCTCACCGGCCTTGGCCAGCTGCGCGATGCCGACGGCCGACAGCACGCCCTCGGCGAGCGCCGCTCCGGCCAGCAGCAGCACGATCCAGGTGATCGCGCCCGGATCCCGTCCCTCGGTGACCAGGTCGACGATGCGCCCGATGAGCGGCGGGACGGTCAGCCCGATCGCGGTTCCGGCGACCAGCGCGGCCATCGCCGTGGCCATGGTCGCGGCCCGCGGCTTGAGCAGCGCGCCGACGGCGCTCGCGGTCCGGCGGCCGCTCGCGACCGGGAGCAGTTCGCGTTCGGAGCTCATGACAGGACCGCCGTCCGGTAGATGGGGTTGTCGGACAGGAGCGCGGCGTGCGCGCCCTGCGCGGTGATCGAGCCCTCGTGCAGCAGCACCACCCGGTCGGTGGCGGCGAGCAGGGCGGGGCTGGTGGTCACCAGGATCGTGGTGCGGTCGCGGCGCAGGCGCCGCACTCCCTCGGCGATCCGCGCCTCGGTGACCGTGTCCACGGCCGTCGTCGGATCGTGCGCCACCAGCACCGGCGGGTCGGCGGCCAGGGCGCGGGCCAGCGCCACCCGCTGCCGCTGCCCGCCGGACAGCGATCGGCCGCGCTCGTCGAGCACGCTGTCGAGGCCGTCAGGCAGGGCCGAGGCCACCTCGTCCGCGCCCGCCGCGGCCAGCACCGTTTCGGTGACCGGCCCGAGGTTCTCCCGGACCGTACCGTCGAAAAGGCGCGCGTCGTGCGCGGAGACCAGGACGGCGCCGCGCAGCCCCTCAAGGGCGAGATCGGTCAGCGGCACCCCGTCGAGCTCGACCGTGCCCCGCTCGGGGTCGGCGGCCCGCCCGAGGCAGGCCAGCAGCGCGGTCGCCGCGGCGGGGTCGGTGGCCACGACGCCGAGGCACTCGCCGGGCGCCACGTCCAGGTCGACCTCGCGCAGCGGCCCGCCGCCGACGCCGCGCAGCGTGATCTTGCCGGTCACCTGCTCGGGCACCGCCATCGGGCCGGGCGTGACCGCCGGAGGGCTGGACAGGACCGAGGCGATCCGCCCGGCCGAGGCGCGTCCCTGGGCGAACTCGCCGTTCACCCAGGAGAAGGTGGTCAGGGGGGTGAGGAGGTACTGGGCGAGGCCGGCCGTGGAGATCAGCTGGCCCACCGTGATGTCGCCCCCCGCGGCCAGACGCCCGCCCACGAGGGCGATGAGGGCGAGGAACGCGCCGTTCAGCGCGAGCATCATCCCGTTGTAGGCGGCTTCGGCGCGTACCGCCTTGATCGTGGCGTGCAGGGAGGTGCGGCTGGTGGCCCCGTACTTGGCGATCGCCGCATCCTCGGCGCCGAGCCCCTTGAGGACCCGCAGTCCGGCCACAAGGTCGGCGGCGACCCCGGATGCGGCGGCGGCGTGCTCCTGCTCGGTCTCGCTGCGGTCTTCAAGGGGTTTGCCGAGCCGATGCGACAGCCAGAGCAGGGGAGGTGTGCCCAGCAGCACCAGCAGGCCGAGCGGCAGCGAGATGGACAGCAGCAGCGCGGCGGTGACCAGCAGTCCGGCGCACGCCGCGAGCGCGGCGGGCACGCACAGGTTGACCACGCCCACCCGGGCGGCGTCCGACGTGGCGATGCTGACCAGCGCGCCGGGCAGCCGCCCGGTCTCGGCACCGCCCCTGTGGTCGAGGACACGCCGCGTGACATCGAGGCGGAGCTCGTGCGCCGCCTGCTCCGACGCGCGTTCGGCGGCGCGGTCGCCGAACCGGTAGTTGAAGCTGAGTCCGGCGTAGACCGCGCCGAGCACGCCCAGCCAGAAGGCGAGCCTGCCCGTCCCGCCGGAGACGGCCTGGTCGATGACCACACCGATCACGAAGGGGACGAGCGCCTCGCCTGCCTGGTGACCGGCGATCATGAAGGAGCTGAGGACGACGTGCCTGCGCTGCCTGCCGATGCTCCGGAGGAGGACATCACGTCCCGTGAGCGACACTGAATGAACCCTCCAGGATCAGCCGCAGATGTCGGCGGCCAGGCGGACCAGCGTGCGGGCGGCCTCGTGGATCTCGGACAAGCGGACGTGTTCGTCGGGCCCGTGTGCGAGGTCGACGTCGCCCGGGCCGTACTGAACCGTGGGGATCCCCGCGGCCGTGAGCAACCGCAGATCGCTGCCGTAGGGCGCGGCCCACTGCGCGGCGTCGCCCCCGGTGGCGGCGATCACCGCCTTGACGAAGGCCTCGTCGCCGGTTCTGGCCGGCAGGAACTGCCCACCCCACCATTCGACCGCGACCGGATGCGCCGCCAGCCACGGATCAGCGGCGCAGGCGGCCGCGACGGCCTCCTCGAGCGCGCGGCGGGCCTGGCCGGGCTGCTCGTCGAGGGCGACGCCGATCCGTCCCTCGGCGATGAGCTCACCCGGGACGGACGAAGCCCAGTCCCCCGCCGCGACCGTCCCGACCTCGATCGGATACGCCAGATCCCACCGGTCGAAGATCGGATCCGCCGCGGCGTTGCGCCGGGCCTCGAGGGAGCGGAGCGCGGCGAAGACCGGCAGGAACTTCTCGACCGCGCTCACCCCCGTCCCGCGCCGGGCGGCGTGGGCGGCACGTCCCGGCACGCGCAGCCGGAAGGTGAGCGCTCCGGCCGCGGCGGGCACGACGGCGAGCCCGGTCGGCTCGGGGATGACACAGGCGTCGGCCCGCCAGCCCCGCTCGAGGAGCGCGTACGTGCCGAGGCCGCCGTCTTCTTCGCCGACCACACAAGCGATCAGGACGTCACCGCGCGGCCGGACGTCCTGAAGCGACAGCACAGCGGTCACGGCGGCCGCGAGACCGCCCTTCATGTCGCAGGAACCGCGCCCGAAGAGCCGGCCACCGTCGACCTTCCCGCTGAAGGGATCGTCGGTCCACGCCGACAGCTCCCCGGGCGGGACGACGTCGACATGGCAGTTGAACATGAGCGACCGACCGCCGCCGCTCCCCGGCAGCCGGCCGACGAGGCCCCACGCCTGGGAACGCGGAGCCTCCATGCCGGGGAAGTCGGGCCGGGCGGTGAGCGCGTCCAGATCGAGGGGCCACTGGTCGACCTCGAGCCCGGCGGAGCGCATCAGCGCGGCGAGGCGCGTCTGGATCAGCAGCTCGCCCTGAGAGCCGCCCACGCTCGGGATCCTCACCAGCTCTGCGAGCAGGGCGGTGGGATCGTTCACGTGAGGTAGCCGCCCATGGTGCGGAAGTACTCGGCGGCGGGAAGTTCGGTGCCGTCCTCGGTCCTGACCCGCTCGATCCGCAGCCCGTGGCTGCGTCCGCGCCGTGCCTCGGCCCCTGCGACGATCACCACGCCGTCGCCCTCGCGGATGAACACGCGGCCCGGAGTGCCGCCGTAGATGCCGTCGGACACCGAGGCCTTGATGACGCGCACCCGCTCGCCCTTGTAGTGCGTGTACGCGTTCGGGTACGGGTCGGACTGCGCCCGCACGAGCCGGTCGAGGTCCTCTGCCGACCAGGTCCAGTCGATCTGGCAGTCCCGCTCGGCGCGCTTGTGGAAGAAGCTGGCCTGCGAACGGTCCTGCTTCTGCCAGTCGGTCCTGCCGGACGCGATGAGGGCGAGACCGTCCACGGTGATCGGCCCGAACAGCTCGAGCGTCTTGTGGAACAGGTCGGTCGTGGTGTCGCGGTCGCCGACGGGCACCGCTCGCTGGAGCACGATGTCGCCCGCGTCGAGCGTCTCGTCCATCATGTGCGCGGTCACGCCCACCTCTTTCTCGCCGTTGAGCAGTGCCCAGATCAGTGGCGAGAAGCCGGCGTACTTGGGGAGCAGCGAGTCGTGCACGTTGAGCGTGCCGTGCCGGGGCAGCTGGAAGATCTGCGGCGGGATCCACGTGCGCCAGTTGGTCGCCACGATCACGTCCGGATCGGCGTTCTTGAGTTCGGTCAGCAGCTCCTCGTCGTCGGGGCGCTCCCTGATCAGGACCGGGACGCCGTGCTCCGCAGCGAGGTCGGCCACCGAGTCGCTCCAGATGCGCTCGTAAGCGTGGTCGCTCTTCGGGTGCGTGACGACGAGGACGACCTCGTGCTCGGACTCAAGCAGGGCCTGAAGGGTGCGATGCCCCCAGGTCTGGTATCCGAACATGACGACCCTCATGGCGTCCTCCTCTGGACGTCGGATGTAGGTAAGGCTTACCTTCATAAGGCTCACCTAACTTACCTCTCGGCTCCGACGCGCGGAAGGGTTCAGATGACCAGTAGTACCGAGCATGTCCATGATCTGGTCGGGATCGGGTTCGGCCCGTCCAACCTCGCTCTGGCCATCGCGCTGAAGGAGCAGGGAGACGCGCTCGACGCGGTGTTCCTCGAGAAACAACCGCGGTTCGGCTGGCATCGCGGCATGCTCATCGAGGGCACCACCATGCAGGTGTCGTTCCTCAAGGACCTGGCCACCATGCGGAATCCGGCCAGTCGCTTCAGCTTCCTCAGCTACCTGCAGGATCGGGGGCGCCTGGCCGACTTCATCAACCACAAGACGATGTTCCCCTCGCGGGTCGAGTTCCACGACTACCTCGAATGGGCGGCGGCCGCTTTCTCCGACCAGGTCGAGTACGGCGCCGAGGTCGTCGCGGTGCGGCCGGTCTTCGACGGGGAGCGGGTCGAGCTGTGCGAGGTCGTGGCCAGGAACGCCGCCGGAGATCTCATCACCCGCAGATGCCGGCACCTCGTGATCGCCACCGGGCTCGAGCCCGTCCTCCCGGCCTCGATCACGCCGGGCGGCCGTGTCTGGCACAGCGGCGAGCTGCTGCACCGCCTGCCGGAGCTGGACGATCCCAAGCGGCTGATCGTCCTCGGCGCCGGGCAGAGTGCCGCAGAGGTCGCCGACCACCTGCACCAGACCTTCCCAGGGGCCGAGGTCTGCGCCGTCTTCGCGAAGTACGGCTACACGCCCGCCGACGACAGCCCCTTCGCCAACCGGGTCTTCGACCCGGACGCCGTGAACCGCTTCTACACCGCCCCGGACGACGTCAAGCGCATGCTGCTCGGCTACCACGCCTCCACCAACTACTCGGTGGTGGACCTCGAACTGATCGAGGAGCTCTACCGCCGGGCCTACCAGGAGAAGGTCAGGGGGGTCGAACGCCTGAAGATCTTCAACCTCTCCCGCCTGCGCGACCTCGCCGCCCGCCGTGGAGGCGTCCGCGTGGAGATCGAGGACCTCCCGACCGGCGACCGCACCACCCTGGAGGCGGACGTACTGGTCTGTGCCACCGGTTACCGCAGCCGCGACCCCCTGACCCTCCTCGGCGAGCTGGCAGAGCACTGCACCCGCCTCCCCGGCGGCTCGCCCGCCGTGGACCGCGACTACCGGATCGTCACCGCACCCAACGTGCGCTGCGGCATCTACGTTCAGGGAGCCACGGAACCCACGCATGGCCTGAGCTCCACCCTGCTGTCCAACACCGCCATCAGGGCGGGAGAGATCACCAGGTCGCTGCTGCACGCGGACCTGGCCACCGCCTCCCGCCGCTAGAACCGCACGGAACCCGTCATGGGTGCCGGCCAGGGGCATACCCTGATGTCGTTGAATTGCAGTAGGTTGCGGTTTGTGGCATCAGCGACCGTGTTCTGACCTATACGGCACCCTCCACCCGTGTAAGAAAACCTCCATGAGTGCCCATGACGTTCATGTGATGCGGCAGGCGGTGCTGCGATTCCTCGGCTCACTCGACACCGAGCGCAGAGCCGCGGCGACGGCGGCGTTCGGCTCGCCCGAGCGCACCGAGTGGTCCTACCTCCCCGGTCCCCGTCCGGGACTGCCGCTGGTCGCGATGACCTCCCGGCAGCAGGAGCTGGCGCTCGCCCTTCTCGAGACCGGCTGCGGCGTGGCCGGCGCGCGCGCCGCGAGAGGCGTCATCGAGCTCGAGCGCGTCCGCCGCCGCCTGGTGACCGGCGTCGAGGAGATCGACGGCGACCGTTACTGGTTTCGGGTGTTCGGCGAGCCAGGAGGAGTGGACCCATGGGCATGGCGGGTCAACGGCCACCACCTCGCGGTGCACATCACGGTCGTGGGCGACTCGATCGCCGTCACGCCGAGCTTCCTGGGCGCCGAGCCGGCCATGGTTCCGTCCGGACCGCAGCGGGGCCAGCGGCTGCTCGTCGACGAGGAGGAAATGGGCCGGGCTCTGCTCGCCGAACTCGCGCCGCACCAGCGCTCGATCGCGATCACCAGCGAGGTGGCCGCCGACGACATCCTGACCCGCAACGACCCCGTGGCGGATCTCGACCGCATCCCCCGTGGGCTGTCCTACGCAGAGATGTCGACGCCGTCGAAGGATCTGCTCGAACGGCTTGTCCGCCGCTACTTCGACCGCGCCCCAGGCTGGTACGGCCAGACCTGCTGGCGGGACGCGCTCGATGCCGGCCTGGACAAGGCGACGTTCGCGTGGACGGGATCCGACCGACGAGGACAGGGCCACTACTACTGCGTCGCCGGGCCCACGTTCCTGCTGGAGTACGACAACACCCAGGACGACGCCAACCACATCCACTCCGTATGGCGCGACCTGCGTAACGATTGGGGCGGAGACCTGCTCGCGCGGCACTACGCCGACCACCACTGAGCACGCGCCGCCACACGCAAGCCACACGGTGCCGGCCGAGCCCTCGGGCCAGAGTTGTCAGCACCGCCGCACAGACGCAGCCCTTGCGTGATGGGTGGGGCCGAGAGGTACTGGTGGGTAGGTCCGGTTCAGCCGAGGCCGACGGTCTGCCGCTCGGGCTCGACGACGGCGACGACGCGTTCCTCTCCCCGGGGATAGGGCTTGCCGGTGTACTTCGTTGAGATCTGGTCGATGATCTCCCAGGCCGTGTCGCCTTCGCGCCATTCGATGACCCTGCCGCGGACGATGACGGGCTGGAACGGGTTGTCGGCGGGCGCCAAGGAGAGCGCCACCCGCGGGTCGCGGCGCAGGTTGCGGGCCTTGCGCGAGTGCGGACCGGTGAGGAAGACGACGTGGTCGCCATGGGTGCCCACCCAGAGGGGGACGGTGTGGGGCGAGCCGTCCGGGAGGACGGTGGCGAGGTGGGCCAGTGAGGTGCCGTCGAGGACGCGGCGTACGTCGCGGTTGAGCATCGTTCTTCTCCTAGCGGGGTTGTCGGTGAGCCATGCGGCATAGTCGGTGACCGCGGTGGTGGCGTCGAGAGCGGGCGAACCCGCTGTTGGTGGCCAGGCGGGCGGTGTGAGAGCTGATCATCGCCAGGCCGCCGGTGAGGATCAGCGCTCGACCTCGTAGTGGAGGTGGGTGACGCCCGGCGCCGGGACGGCTTCGAGCAGGCGGAGGCGCACGTGCTCGGGCAGCGCCCGGAAGAAGGGGCGGCCGCCGCCGAGCAGGATCGGCACCTGGTGGAGGATCACCTCGTCGACGAGCCCCGCCTTCAAGGCCTCGGTGGCGACGCCGCCGCCCATGAGGCCGACGTCCCTGCCATCGGCGGCCTCGCGAGCCGCCGCGACCGCGTCCTCGATGCCGGTGGTGACCAGGGTCTGCCGCTCGGTCATCTCCGGCGCCGGTCGGTGGCTGAGGACGACCAGCCGCGCTGCGGGATGGGGGCTGCCGCCTCCGAAATGGTCGGAGTCCTCGTACGTGTTGCGCCCCGCCACGACCGCGCCCACGCGTCCGGCGAGGGCGTCGAAGACCCGGGCACTCGGCCCGCTCAGCCGGAACCCGTCGAACACTTGGCTGGGCGTGTCGCCGTCGAAGTACCAGTCGAACAACATCGCTCCGTCGCCCAGCCCGCGCCCGGCGCCTGGATCGCGCCCGGTGATGTAACCGTCGACCGACACCGCGTGGGCGCTCAAGACCTTGCTCATCTCGGTGATTCCTTCTTGAGTTCCTTCAAGAGACTCCACGAGCCTAACACCCAGAGTTCCCTTAAGGAACCCCATTTGCTAGACTGATCTCATGCAACGCACGCAGTTCGGAGAGATGGCCTGCTCCATCGCACGCACCCTCGACGTGATCGGGGAGCCCTGGTCGCCGCTGATCCTGCGCGACGTGTGGGTCGGATTCACTCGGTTCGAGCAACTCCAGGCCGATCTCGGGATCTCGCGCAAGGTGCTGACCGAGCGGCTCAACCACCTCGTCGACCACGGCGTGCTCGAGCGCCGCCCCTACGACAAACGGCCGCGCTACGAATACCACCTGACGGCCAAGGGGGCCGAGCTGGTCGACCTGCTCATGGTCATGGCCGGGTGGGGAGACAGGTGGCTCGCGGGCGAAGCCGGGCCGCCAGCGCTCTACCGCCACCACGCGTGCGGCGAGATCAGCCGTGTCGACCTGCGCTGCGCCCACTGCGGCGAGCCGATGCACGCCGGGGACGTCGACCTGCTGCCAGGCCCAGGCGCGGCCATCTGACCGAGGGTCCAGAGCTCCCCGGCAGCTTTGACCGCCCCAGGGTGCGATCGGCAACCGCCGTCACATACCCGTCCACCGCCACGAGCACGCGCCGGGCTTCGCGCTTCGGGAAGCTGGCGAACCCGCGGGTCGCACTGGACATCCCCACCGCGCACCGGGCCGGACTGCCTGGAGTGCCCGATGATCGGGTGCATGAACAACGTGGAGAGCGTGCTCGCTTACGGTGGCACCCGGGGGATCCACCTGCTGCCCCCTGCGTCAGGCGCTCACCGGACTGGACGTGTTTCGTTGGTCCGCTGGACCCAGCCGAGGAACACGCCGTCGGGGCAGTGCGTCGCCAGCGCCGCCGCGATCGAGCCGTGCAGGTTGGCGTCGTTGGGCAGGGCGAGGTGGTGCTCGTCCGGCTCGTCGTACAGGGACAGGTCGAGCCGCGCCCCTGGGTACCTGCGGACCTCGGCTACGGTCCCCGCTTCGCCCACGTATGACAGGGCGACCGAGCGGAGCCTGGACCATGGGTGGTCGTTGATGCCCCGCTCGGTGACGATCAGTACGCCCATGGCCTTGGCCTGCAGATTTATCCGGATATATCCAGCGATGCCGATGATCACCACCAGCACCACGCCGACCATGAAGGCGATGTAGTCCGGGGCGTTCACCCCCCGGCCCTCGGGCAGCATCTGGCCCATGACGCCGACCACGATCAGTACGACCGCGGCGATGACGAGCATCAGGCAGCCGAACATGCCCCTGTTCTGCCTGAGCGCGGCGGCCCGCAGGTCGAAGGCTGTTCCGTCGGGCGGCTGAAGGAGCACCTTCGCCTTGACGGTGGACCCGCTCCACCGCTTGACATCCTCGCGGCTGAGCAGAATCCCGCCGACGATGCCGCACAGCGCGGCCGCAACCCCGATCAGCTGCGACGGGTACACCTTGCCACCGGTGATCCCGATGGCCAGGGCGCCGCCGCCGATCATGATGGGGCAGATCGTGAAGAGCGCCTTGCGCATCAGCCCGATCGCCATCGGCCCGCCCAGCCAGACCCGGGCAAGCCAGAAATACCAGACCGAGCTCCAGAACACCCCCGCGAAGATCTCGAAGGGGGCGGCGTCGTTCCGCCAGACGAGCATGATGCCGCCGATGAGACCGAGCCAGAGGATGGCGAGTAGACCGACGGCCAGCTTGTGGGCGAGGGGACGCTGCATGCGCGGAATCCTAGCCCTCCAGGCGGATCGCCCCAGACGGGCAAGTCTGTCCGGCGCCGTGCACCGCAGCGGGCTTGGCCTTGTCCGCCGCATCTCAGTAAGACGGTGCTGACGGCGACGGGACGGGGCCGCCGAAGCCGGCCGTTCCCGGCTTGGCTACTCTCGGCGCCACTGACGTTCATTCTGCGATCCGGGCAAACTGTAAAACGCATCGTCACTCGGGAGACGCCAACGCATGAATACGCCACCATCGCCGCCTGGAGCGGAGCGGACTGACGGATCGGCCGTCCAGATCGGCGCTCTCGTTCCGCTGACCCGGCCTGGCTGGGTCGAGGCCGGTCAACACTTGCTCGCTGGACTCGAGCTGGCCGTTCGCGACGTCAATGACGCCGGCGGGATCGTCGGAAGACCACTCGAGCTGGTGGTCCGAGACACCGCGGCTGATCCGCAGAGGGCCGCGGCGGCCGTAGATGAATTGGCTCGGCTGGGCGTGGCCGCCTTGGCTGGGGAGTATCACAGCGTCGTCGCTCGCGCCGCTGCCGCCAGGGCCGACGCCCTCGGCCTGCCGTTCCTGTGCTCGTCAGCGGTTCTCGACGCGCTCACCGAACAGCCAACGGAATGGGTCGCGCGCCTCGCCCCGGCGCAGTCCCACGGCTGGCAGATCTACGCAGACTTCCTGCTCGGCGCGGGCCACAGTCGAATCGCCGTAGCAGCCGAGTCGAGTGTCTACTGGGCGTCTGGGGCTCGCATTCTGCGGGACCACCTCACTCCACGCGGCGGCACCGTCATCGAACTCGACATGCGTGCGCTCGCCCCTACGGCGGTGTGCGACGAACTCGTCGGCAATCGCGCGACAGCCCTCCTGCTTCTGGTCGGCCACCCGGAGCCGGCAGTGTCGATCGTCAAGTCCGTCCGCCACGACCGGCGCCTCGCCGACATCATGATTGGTGCTCCGGCCGGTCAACCGGAGTTCGCCGAATGGGCGAGGTTGCTGGGTGACGACAGCGCCGCGATCCCGTTCTTGCGCTACCTGCCCGAGCGCCTCAGCCCACTCGGTGCACGAGTCGAGACGGCCCTCCGCGAGCGACTGGCTGAAGCACCCTCCTTCGTCGCCTTCGAGGGCTACGACACGGTCGCCGTCCTCGCCGATGTGCTGCGTTCTCACGGCGCGGACCGGGCGCGCACCGCCGAATCCTGGCCGCGCGTTGCGGTCGAAGGCACCCGGGGGCGGATCCAGTTCTCCCGCACGCCAGGCATCAGCGTTTGGCAATGGGCTTGGTCGCCGATCCAGGTCGTTGATCGGGATCCGGCGGAACCCGATCGCTTTCGGATCCTCCACGCCGGCTGAGTGCCCAAGCAGGCGCTCCCAGCCTGGCCGATCCCGGCCCGGTTACCGGCTGGGGGCTCCGGCTGCCCCGCCTGACGCTCGCGCTGGGCGGCATCCTGACCGTGGGGACGCTCACGACGGCCGTGGTACTGGCGCGGACCGCGCGACTCGTACGGCTGGCGGGCCTGTGGGCGTGCCGTGGACGGCAGGCACCGCCGCCTTGGGCTCGCCGGTTTCCGGGGATGGTGGTGGAGGGCGTTCTCCTCGTCGTCGCGGTGTTCGCGCTGCTGCCTCAGGTCTTGTGTGGGGCACGGCGTGTCCGCGCTGATGGTGTGCTTGGCCAGGACCGGCGTGTCGGCGAGCCGCCGTACCGGGAATTGACCAGGCCGAGGCCGATGCCGGCGGCACACGTCATTCTTGATAGCGAGCGTGTCAAAGGAACCGGCGGGAACATGGGGGAAACCGTCCTTGACGGAGACTTTTATGGCACGGCCCGGCTTACGGATGGCCAGATATGCGAGAGGGTCCGGGTAAGCAGCGTTTCCACATGGTATGCCGCATATCAACACGAAACAAGACCTTATTCAGCCCCGTATTTCCGGCACGGTAAACCTGTGTGAACGTTGGCGACCTCCCGCACCTGCGTCCAGCACCCTCCTTCGAGGTGGACGCTCCTGCAAGGCCTACGCAACTGTACACCGCGCGCAGATGACTCCTATTCCGATTTACCGGGATTGATTGCCGAGCTCTTGCGCTTTCCGCAAAAGTTGGTCTTAACTCCATACATAGGCGATTTACGCTGGATGGAGGAATGGAGATAATGCCCGAACGTGTGCTGCTTATCGGCGTTTACGGGATGGAACTGGTGGAGTGCGGAGGTGCCCTGGCGGCCAATGCCGCCGCAGGGGGCCAGTCCTTCGCCACCCTCATGCTGTGCCGCGAGCGCATGCGCGCGGATGTGAGCAAGGCGGCGGACGTGCTCGGCGTCGAGGTCGACTTCCTGGGGTTCCGCAACGGGTACGTGGCAGTGGACGAGGAGCACAAGCGCGCCCTGGTCCGCGCGATCCGCACGGTCCGCCCGACGATCATCATCACCCAGGACCCCGAGCACTCCTTGGCCGATCTCGATCCCGACCGGCGACCGGCCATGACCCTCATCCTCGAGGCTTTGGGGCTGGCTTCCCGAGACTTCGCCGCCGACGACGGCCTGGAGCCGCATGCGGTGCCGACCATCTACTACATGACCCCGTCGCGCCCCAACTGCGTGGTCGACATCGCCTCGCACTGGGAGCAGAAGGTGGCCGCCATGGAGCTGCTGGAGTCACAGATGGAGTTCTCCGGACGGCACTGGAGTGAACAACTCACGCCTGCCGACCTCGAAGCCCTGGTACCCGGCTTCGCCGCGCTGGACAGCGACCTCGAACGCGGGCGAGCCGTGCACCGCGCCCTCGACAAGGCGGTGCACATCTACCACGGCATCGGTCATCACGGACGCTATGCCTTCGCCGAGGCCTACCGCCGGGAGGGCGACTTCCACCTGCCCACCCTGATCCGCTGACCGCGAGTGGACACCTCGATGACTCAACAGGATCGGCATGCAGCACGCGAGCACGGGCACGGACATGGCCACGCGCACGGACATGGCCACGGGCACGGGCACGGGTACGGCGGCGGTGCCATTCGCAGCCTTTGGTCGGGCGTACGGCACCTTTTCACCCCCCATTCCCACGACGCCTCGGACTCTCTGGACGAGGCGCTGGAGAGCAGCGCCGAGGGCATCCGTGCTTTGAAGATCAGCCTTATCGGCCTCGGGGTCACCGCCTTACTCCAGGTAGTGATCGTCGCGATCAGCGGATCGGTGGCCCTGCTGGCCGACACCGTGCACAACTTCGCCGACGCCCTCACCGCGGTACCGCTGTGGTTCGCCTTCGTCCTGGGACGACGTGCCGCCAACCGCCGCTACACCTACGGCTACGGCAGGGCGGAGGACATCGCGGGAATCTTCATCGTGCTGACCATCGCGGGCTCGGCCGCACTGGCCGGATACGAGTCCATCCGCAGGCTCATCGACCCGCAGGAAATCACCAACGTGGGCTGGGTCTTCGCCGCGGGACTCATCGGATTCGCCGGCAACGAACTCGTGGCCGTCTACCGCATCCGGGTGGGACGACGCATCGGCTCCGCCGCCCTGGTAGCCGACGGGCTCCATGCCCGCACCGACGGGCTCACCTCCCTGGCGGTGGTTTTCAGCGCGGCCGGCGTCGCCCTGGGTTTCCCTCTGGCAGACCCGATCGTCGGGCTGATCATCTGCGCGGCCATCGTCATGGTCCTGACCACCGCCGCCAAGGAGATCTACCGGCGGCTGATGGACAGCGTTGATCCCGCGCTGATCTCCCGCGCCGAGGAGGTCCTCTCCTCGGTCCCCGAGGTCGCCGCAGTGGACAACATCCGGATGCGGTGGGTGGGCCACCGCCTGCGCTCGGAGGTCTCCATTCGCGCCACCGAGAGCCTCTCCTTCTCCGAAGCCCACCATGTCGCCCATCATGCCCGGAAGGCCCTGCTCAACGGCGTCCCCAAACTGGTCGACGCCCTCGTCCACGTCAGCCCTGCGACTCCGCCGCCCTGAGCCGGTCTCGGAGCAAGCGGCCTGCTGTGCCGCTCG
Source organism: Nonomuraea turkmeniaca (assembly GCF_005889735.1). Taxonomy (GTDB): domain Bacteria; phylum Actinomycetota; class Actinomycetes; order Streptosporangiales; family Streptosporangiaceae; genus Nonomuraea; species Nonomuraea turkmeniaca. The sequence continues at coordinate 7,466 of NZ_VCKY01000080.1, read as the reverse complement.
CCGACCGGCAGGTGGGAAGAAGTCCCTGGGGCTATGCGCCGTCGTGTGAGGCGGAGCCGGCCTGCGGTGCGTGCCCGGCGAGCCGCTTCGGCGGAGTGCGCGGCCGAGGCTTCCCCTGCAGCCGTGCGCACAACGGCGCAAGCCGATTTCACATGATTCTCTTAAGGTGCACTCAAGCTCGGCTCAAGACGGCGCGCTTTGATGTGGGTGGAGGGCTTGGGATGCCGGTGCGGGTGTTGTTGGTCGATGACGACGAGGCTCTGCGCAATGCCGTACGGCGTGCTCTGCGGTTGGAGGGGTACGAGGTCGAGCTCGCCGGCGACGGAGGCGATGCGCTGGCGCGGCTGGCGGGACTGCGGGCGGACGTGGTCGTGCTGGATGTGCTGATGCCGGTGCTGGACGGTGTCACCGTGTGCCGGCGCCTGCGGGAAAGGGGTGATCGGACGCCCGTTCTCATGCTGACGGCCAGGGACACGGTGTCCGATCGGGTGCTGGGGCTGGACGCGGGGGCCGATGACTATCTGACCAAGCCGTTCGCCTTGGAAGAGTTACTGGCGCGCATTCGTGCGTTGGTGCGGCGGAGCTATCCCGAGCATGAGGGGTGCTTGCGGGTCGATGATCTGGAGCTGAACCCGCGGACCCGGCAGGTGGCGCGCGGTGAGCGGGCGATGGAGCTGACGCGGACCGAGTTCGCGCTGCTGGAGCTGCTGATGCGTAATCCCGGGACGGTGCTGACCCGGGAGTCGATCTGGGAGCGGGTGTGGGGGTTCGAGGACGCGGGCGAGTCGAACACGCTGGATGTGTACGTCGGTTACCTGCGGCGTAAGACGGAGGCGGGAGGTGAGACGCGCATGATCCACACCGTGCGTGGGGTGGGGTTCGTGCTGCGTGGCGCGTGACCTTGCGGACCCGGGTCACGGTCGCGGCCGGCTTTGCCGTGCTGCTCGCGGTCGTGGCGGTGTCGGTCGTGGTGTACGTCGTGGAGCGGGGCAACCTGCGGGGCAAGATCGACGATTCGCTCCGTCACGTGACGGCGCAGCCGCATCTGTTCTCGGTCCAATCCTCTGACGCCTTGCGGGACGTGCCGCTGGTGCGGGACGTGTTCAAGCAGGTGGTGGAGCGGGACGGCAGCGTCGTCTCGGTGTTCGCGGGGCGACGGCTGCCGGTGACCGGCGAGGTCCTCTCGGTCGCACGTGGCGAGCGAGCGGAGGCCTTCTTCGACGTCGAGGTCGACGGCGCGCCGGTGCGGGTGCTGGCCAGGTCGGCGGGTGACGGGACCGTGCTCGAGGTGGGGCGGTCGTTGAGCGAGGTGGAACAGGCTCTGCACCAGTTGCTTCTGACGCTTGCGGTCATCACCGTGGCCGCGGTCGGACTGGCCACGGTGGTCGGGAGGTTGGTGGCGGCGGCTGCGGTGGCCCCGGTGCAGCGGGTGGCCGAAGCCGCCGATCTGGTGGCGCGGACCAGGGACCTGTCGCATCACATCGCGGTGCCGGGCGGGGATGATCTGGGGCGGCTGGCGGCCAGCTTCAACACGATGCTGGACGCGCTGAGCGAGTCGCTGGCGCGGCAGCATCAACTCGTGGCGGATGCCTCACACGAGTTGCGGACGCCCCTGGCCACCGTGCGTACCAACGTGGAGGTGCTGGCACGCGCCGACGAGCTGCCACGTGAAGATCGGGCCATGCTCATCCGGGACACCGTGGCGCAGATCGGTGAACTCACCCGGCTCGTCGGCGATCTGGTGGAGCTGGCGCGCGGCGAGGGGCAGGAGGAGCCATTCGCGCTCGTCGATCTCGACGAGGTGGTTCGCAGGGTTGTCGAGATCGCCCGGCGCGACCATCCGTCGGTGGAGCTGAAGGTGGAGAGCGAGCCGGCTCTGGTCCGGGGCGCTTTCGGTCGGCTGACGCGCGCGGTGTCGAATCTGATCGACAATGCGGCCAAGTGGAGCCCGCCGGGGGCGGCGGTGGAGATCGCGGTACGCGCTGGAATGGTGATCGTGCGCGATCATGGGCCAGGCATCGATGCAGCCGATCTTCCGCATGTCTTCGAGCGCTTCTACCGCTCCCCCAACGCTCGGACCCTGCCAGGGTCTGGGCTCGGGCTGGCCATTGTGAAGCAGGTCGCCGACCACCACCACGGCACCGTGACGGCCACGACCGCGACCGGCGGAGGCGCGTTGTTCGTGCTGCGGCTGCCGGTCGATTCCCGAACTTAGAGACTTCTTAAAGCGGCCTCAAAGCGGGCTCAAGGTCTCTCGCTACACAGGAGCGACGACCCCCTGACAGCTCGCGAAGGAGAAGGCTCGCATGCTTGATCGCTACGGCCGGGAAAGAACCGGCTTACCGCGGTGGGTGAAACTGGCGGCGCTCGTGACCGTCGTCGTCAGCCTGGTGATCGTCGTCATGGCGGTCACCGGCGTCTTCAGCGGCGGTGGGCATACCCCGCCGCCGCACATCTCGACGGGCGGCCCTGCCCCACGCACGCACACCCCGCCGACGGGAGGCCACCAATGATCACGACGGGACCGGAGATCGAAGTCGTCGACGTGGTGAAGACGTACCCGCTGGGCGAGGGTGACGTCGTCGCCGTCGATCACCTCAGCCTGACCATCGAGACGGGAGAGTTCGTCGCGGTCGTGGGTCGCTCTGGGAGCGGCAAGACGACCTTGCTCAATCTGCTGGCCGGGATCGACCGGCCGACGTCCGGGATCGTCCGAGTCGCGGGGGCCGATCTCGGCGGGCTGTCGGAATCAGGGCTGGCCGAGTGGCGGGGACGCAACGTCGGCCTGGTGTTCCAGTTCTTCCAACTGCTGCCCACGCTGACCGTGGTCGAGAACGTGATGCTCCCGATGGACTTCGCCGGGAAGATCCCAGCGCATCAGCGCCGCGACCGCGCGCAGGAGTTGCTGGAACGGGTGGGCGTCGGGGACCAGGCGGGCAAGCTGCCCGCCACCTTGTCGGGTGGGCAGCAGCAGCGTGCGGCGATCGCCAGAGCGCTGGCCAATGATCCGCCGCTGCTGCTGGCCGACGAGCCGACGGGCAATCTCGACTCGCACACGGCCGGGGCCGTGCTGGAGGTGTTCGCCGACCTGAACACCGAAGGCCGGACCATCGTCGTGGTCACCCACGAACGTGACATCCGGTCGATCGTCGGCCGGGAGATCGTCCTCGCCGACGGCCGCATCGTCACCGGCGAGGAGGCGGTGACCGCATGAGTGGCCTGATGGCGGTGAAGCTGCGGAGGGACCTGCGGGCCTCGTGGTCGCGGTTCGTGCTGATGGTGATCGCGATCGCGGTCAGCCTGACGGTGTTCGGCGGCATTCTGAGCGCGTGGGCGTCCGTCGGCAGGGAGACCACCGGCGCGTACATGAGCACCGGGCCCGCGTCGGCCACGATCGTGCTGCAGAAGGGCCTCCCGCCGGAGCGGATGGCGGCGCTGGCGGCCGCGGCTCGCGAACGCGGCGGAGTCCTGGAGGCGACCGGGCGCGGCCAGTTCACCGGCCAGATCGTAGGAAAGACGATCCCCCTTCAGGTGTTCCTGGCCGCGCCACAGGACCCGATGCGGATGGCCAGGTTCGACGTGCGGCAACCATCTGCCGGCTGGCCGCCCGCGGCGGGGGACGTCCTCATCCGGCGCGACTCCCTGCCCCTGCTGGGTGTGACCGTGGGTGACACGGTGACCGTGACCGCACCCGGGAGCGAACCGGTACGGCTGCGCGTGGCGGGCGCCGTCTACGACCCGAGCCTGGCGCCCTCACGTCAGGAGCAGAAGGGGTTCGGCTACCTGTCCACGGCGTCGCTGGCCACTCCCCTGCTGGACCAGCTGAAGATCCAGGTCGCCGAGCCAGGCCAGGACGTGCCCACCCCGAACCGGGACACCGTGGTGGCGATGGCCGGTGACATCGCTCGGTGGCTGCAGGACGAGCAGCGTGTGGCGGTCAGGGAGATCCAGGCTCCCAGGCCGTACGCGCATCCGCACCAGTGGCAGTCCGACGCGTTGATGGGCTCGCTGCTGGCCGGGGCGGCTCTGGCGCTGCTGTTGAGCTCGATCCTGGTCGCGACCATGCTCAACACGCTGTTCACTCAGCAGATCCCGCAGATCGGCATCATGAAGGCCATCGGTGCCAGGTCGGGTCGGATCGCGCGCCTCTACCTGGTGATGACGCTGGTGGTGGCCGCGGTCGCCACCCTTCTCGCGCTGTTGCCGGCCGTCCTGCTCGGGCGCGATCGCCTGGAATCCTCGCTCCAGAACCTCGGCATCGAGGCCACCAGCCTGGCCGCGCCGTGGTGGACCTACGCACTGATCCTGCTGGCCGGGCTCGCCCTGCCACCGCTGATCAGCCTGATACCCCTGGTCAAGGCCAGCCGTACCACCGTCAGAGCGGCGATCGACCACCACGGCGGCGCCTCGAACCCGAGCGGCGTGGTCGCCCGGCTGAGCCGCCTGCGCGGCCTGGATCGCGGGCTGCTCATGGCGCTGCGCAACACCATCCGACGCCCCACCCGTTTCCTGCTCTCGGTGGGGCTGCTGGCCTGCGCGGCGATGGTGTTCGTCTCCGGGATGTCGCTGGGCACCAGCGTGCAGGCGGTGGAGGAGGAGCGGGCGGCCCGGCGCTACTGGGATGTGAGCGTGCGGCTCGCCGAGCCTGCCGCCATGCGGGAGGTCACCGATCTGGTACGGCGGGTGCCCGGCGTGGCGCGGGTCGAAGGCTGGAACAGCGCGGAGGCGGGCGTGGCCGCGCGGGGACAGATTCCGGTCACTCGTACCTATCCTGACCAGGGGCACGGGCGCGTCATGCTGGACGCGGTGCCCGCGGGCGACGCCATGTTCACGCCGCCCCCCATGGCAGAGGGCCGCTGGCTCGAACCTGGGGAGACCGGCGCGATCGTCCTCAACCAGAACCTCCGGGACACCACCGTCCCTGACGTCACGGCCGGCGACACCGTGACCCTGTACGCAGGCGGGACATCGAGCAGCTGGCGCGTCGTCGGCATCGCCGGCGAGCGCGAGGGCGACATCTTCACCACCGCCGAAGGGTTCGCCCAGGCCATGGGACAGCCCGTGCAGGTTGACCAGCTCCGCCTCGCCACCACCGACACGGACGAGCGGACCCGCACCGCCGTCGCCGATGCCGTCGACGCGGCGCTCTCCGGCGCGGGTTTCACGGTGGCAGCCGCCAACTCGGTCAGCCGCAACCAGGCCATCAGTGAAGGCCACCTCGGCCCGGTGATCGTGATCCTGCTGGGCATCGCCCTGCCTCTCGGCGTGATCGGCGCCATCGGGCTGGCCTCCACCATGAGCGCCAACGTGCTCGACCGAACCAGGGAGTTCGGCGTCATGCACGCGATCGGCGCACGACCCAAGACCGTGCGCCGCATCGTCGTGGCCGAAGGGGTCTTCCTCGCCCTGGCGAGCTGCCTGGTGGCCGTGCTGCCGGTGCTCGCGCTCACCGCCGTGCTCGGCGCCAGTTTCGGCAACCTGTTCATGTCGGCGGCGCTGCCGTTCCGAGTATCCTTGCCGGCCGTCGGGATCTGGGTGGCGCTCGTCATCGTGGGCTCCATCCTCGCCACCGATGCCGCGGCGACCCGCGCTTCCCGGATCACCGTCCGAGAAGCCCTCACCTACCTCTGAGCGGACGGCTCGCAGCGAACTCGCTGACCGTGGCCGCGAACGGGGACCAGGGGTCGTGATCCACCTGGTGGTGGGATGTGCTGATCGGCTGGTGGTTGTACCGGAGCGCCGGGACCACCAAATGACGAGCCTTCTCTATGTCCGGCCATCTCACAGGTAGGTGAGGGCCTCGCGGACGGTGATGCGCGAGGCGCGTCCGGCGGCGGCTTCGGTGGCCAGGATCGCGCCCAGGACGGACAGGACGATCCAGATGCCGGCTGCGAGCAGCGAGACGCGGAAGGGCAGCGGCGCCTTGGTGAACAGGTTGCCCAGTCCGGTGCCGAGGACGGCGGTGAGCCCGAGCGCCGGGAGGACCGCGGCCACGCACCCGGCCAGGGCGAGGAGGACGCCTTCTGCGACGACGATCCGGCGTACGGTCTTGGGTCGTGCGCCGATCGCGTGCATGACGCCGAACTCGCGGGTGCGGTCGAGGATGTTGGCGCTCATGGTGGAGGCCAGTCCGATGGCGCCGACCACGCCGAGTGGGAGTGCGACACCGAGCAGGACCAGGAGCACGGGCCCCATGTGGCCGGCGGAGGCGGCGTTGGTGCGGCTGACCGAGGCGGCGGTGCCCACGTCGATCCCCGCGCCGGAGAGCGCCCGGTCGACGGCGGCGGCGACCGCTTCGCGGGTCTGCTCGTCGTGGGTGGTGGTGATGACGCGGAGCTGGTTGACGAGTGGTGGCTGCCCGGTGGCGGCGGCGAAGCCTGCGGCGGTGGTGTACGCGCCCCCGCCGGCGCCTTCTCTCTCCTCGACGAGCCCGGCGATCCGCCAGGTGCTGGGCTTGCCGTCGATGAACAGCCGCACGGTGTCGCCTGCGCCGAGCCCCGGCACGGTGTTGTCGCGGACGATCTGGCTGAGCACGACCGCGCCGGTCTCCCCCGGGTTCAGCCAGCGGCCTTGCAGCAGCTCAGGGGGCGAGGACACCGGGTCGGCGGGCACGGTGTCGACGGAGACGCTGCCGTGTCCCTGGTCGGGATAGGTGCGGGTGAAGGGGAGCGCTCCCGGCCCGGCGATGCCGATCTGCGCGCGCTGCCATGTCTCGACGCGGGCGACACCCGGCACGTTGCGTACGGCCCGGGTGACCGCGTCCTCACGGGCTGGCGCGTCCAGTTGCGCTTCGACGTCCCAGTAGCGCTGCTGCCGGCGTTGGTCCTCCACCGCTTGCGTGCCGGCGTTGAGTGACATGCCCGCGACGAACACCGCGCCCGCACTGGCCAGCATGCCGACCGAGAGCCAGAACCGGGCGGGACGCCGGACCGTGTTGCGCAGCGCCATGAGCAGGCCCCGGTCCAGGCGTGGCATGCGGCTCAGGCGGGCCATGACGCCCGTGGCCGCGCTCGGCTTGGGGCCGCCGTGGTGGTCGATGGCCGCCCGTACGGTGACACGGCTCGCCCTGATCAGCGGCGCCAGTGCCATCAGGGTCGGCAGGCCGAGTCCGGCGACGATGATCACCACGTACGCCCACCAGGGGGCGGCGAGATCGTCGGGCTGGATGCCGAGGATCTCCAGGAGGATCCCGAGCAGGTAGCGGCCGATCAGGGTGGCGGGGACGAGGGCGAGCGCGGTCGCCGCCGCGGCCACGAGCAGGATCATCGCCAGGTAGAGGCGCGCGATGCGGCCGGAGCTCGCGCCGATCGCCTTCATGATGCCGATCTGCGGGATCTGCTGGGTGAAGAGGTTGTTGAGCATGGTCGCGACGAGGATCGTGCTGAGCAGCAGCGCGGCCGCGCCGCCGGCCATGAGGGACAGCAGCAGGACGTCGGCCTGCCACTGGTGGGGGTGGGCGTAGGGGG
>NZ_VCKY01000592.1 GCF_005889735.1 Nonomuraea turkmeniaca | reverse complement strand
GCCTGCTCGGGGGCGAGGATGTCGGCCAGGAGCTCGGCGGCGGACTCAGCATCGCCGATGTTGCCCGGCGTCACCTTGGTGGCGGTGATGATCTCACTGTCGGGATCTTCGGCGATGTGACCCTTGTAGCCGTCGAAGGACCGGGAAACGGTCTTGCGGCCATGCCGGGCCTCGGGATCGACGGTGGAGATGACACGGTCCTTGGCCACCTTGCGCGCGATCCGGAACACCCCGTCCTCGCCTTGGTCCAGGTCCTGGCCCAGCACGGTGGCCAGCAACCGCCCCGCCTGCTCCACCTCCGCCGACAAGCGCC
>NZ_VCKY01000007.1 GCF_005889735.1 Nonomuraea turkmeniaca | reverse complement strand
GCACCATCACCGACCTCGGCCCGGCGAGCGTCGTCAGCCCCTTGGGCAACGCCGAGTTCGTCGGCGACGTGTGCTACATGGGCTCACGCGGCCTGGCGCCCAACGTCGTGGGCGCCTGGGACCTGGGCCAGGACAAGGTCACGGCCCACTTCGAGATCCCCACCGGGGTGGGCATCTGGGCGATGTGCAAGACGGGCACCGATGTCTACGTCGGGACCCACTCCCGATCGGATCTTTACAAGATCGACACGCTCACGGGCACCACGACCAGGCTCGCCGAATACCCGGACCCGTACATCTGGACCATGGCGGCCTCGCCCGACGGCAAGGTCTACCTGGGCATGTCGCAGCCGGGTCGCGTGGTGGAGTACGACCCGGCCACCGGCGTCAGCCGCGACCTGGGCCAGCCGGCTCCGGGCGAGGCGTACGTGCGCAGCATCCAGGCCGACGCCACCCACGTCTACGCCGGGGTCGGCACCAACGCCCACCTCATCGCGATCGACCGGCAGACCGGCGAGAAACGCGAGTTGCTGCCCGCCGAGGTGGCCGACCGCGACTGGGTGTCGAGCATGTCGATCAGCGACACGCACGTGGCGGGCGGCATGAACTCGCTGGCGGAGCTGATCGTGCTGGAGAAGGCGAACCCGGCCGCGTACAAGGTCGTCAAGGCCACCGCGCCGGGCGAGAAGTACGTCGTCTCGGTGCTCATCCACGACGGCTGGGTGTACTTCGCCGGCCGTCCCTCCGGGACCTTCTACCGCTACCACATCGCGAACGGAACGTACGAGGTGCTCGGGGTGCCGTTCCCGGAGGCGGCCACCGTCCGCATCCTGGAGCACAACGGACTCATCTACGGCATGCAGGACCCTGGCGTCTTCGTCTACGACCCGGCCACCGGCGCCATCGACTACGTCAGCCACGTGCAGAAGGGCTTCCGGGCCGCCCCGGAGGAGCCGATGTCGGTGCACAGCGACGGCGAGCGGGTCTACGTCGGCGGCAAGGGCGGCTGCGACATCCACGACCTCGCCACCCGCCAGGTCACCCGGCTGGCCATCGGTGGCGAGCCCAAGACCATCATGACCGTCGAGGACACCACCTACCTCGGCATCTACACCCAGGCCGCCCTCTACTCCCACCGCGCCGGCGACCCCGAGGCCAAGCTGCTCTTCCGCACCGGCCACAACCAGGACCGGCCGAAGGACCTGGTCCACGACAAGCTGACCGGGCTGATCGTGATGTCCACCCAGCCGGAGCCGGGGCATCAGAACGGCGCGCTCGACGTGTACGACCCGCGGACCGGCAAGCTCGACACCTACCGGCCGGTCGTCGAGCGGCAGACCGTGTTCTCGCTGACCGCCCTGCTCGGCACCGTCTACCTGGGCACCAGCACGCAGGAGGGGCTCGGCGCGCCTCCGGTCACGTCCACGGCCAGGCTGGCGGCGTTCGACCTGCGTACCCGTCGGGTGAAGTGGGAGATCGAGCCGATGGCCGGCGCGAAGGCCGTCACGAGCCTCAAGCACACGCCGCTCGCCCTGTACGGGATCACCGACGGCGGTGTCCTGTTCGAGTACGACCTGCTCCGGCGCAAGGTCACCCGTACGCTGAAGGTGTGCGACCGCGGCGGCGACCTGGTGCTCGCCGGGCGGCATGCGTACACCAGTGACGAGGACGCCATCTACAAGATCGACCTGGTGGGCCTCACGTCCCGGAAGCTCGTGGCGGGCCTGGCGAGCGACTGGTTCGGCGGCGGCTCCCGGATCAACATCGACCCGTCCCGCAAGGCCCTCTACGGCCTCAAGGGCCGCAACCTCATCCGCATAGCCATCTGACCGGGCTACGAGGCGGCGGCCGCCAGGACCCTGGCGCGTTCGCCGTCCGGCAGGGCGGGGCCGTACGGGTCGTGCGCGTGGGACTCGGGGATGAGGCCCTCCGCGGCGGCCAACCAGAACATGCGCTGGACGTATCCCTCCATGGGCGCCGTGAACGTGGCCGCCGCCAGCCGGTCCAGCCGCGCCGACGCCTTCTGGAAGCCGCGCAGGCCGTCGCCCGCGAACGTGCGCATCACGGCCGCCGTCGTCTCCACCGACGCGGCCGCGATGCCCACCAGCGCCGCCTCCGCGCCCCACAGGAGCGAGGGGCCGAACATGCGGTCCTCACCGGTGATGGCCAGCCTGCCGGCCTCGCGGGTGACGGCGATCGTCTCCTGGCAGCCCATCGCGTCCGACAACAACGCCGTCTTGAGCCCGGCGACACCGGGAAGGCTGAGGATCTCGCGGAGCGTGGCGGGCGGGCACGGGTCCGTGTACAGGTCGAAGGCGATCATCGGCAGCCCGGCGGCCGCCCACGCCTCCTCGTGCAGCGCCACCCGATCCCCCGGTGCCGGGAACACGAGCACCCCGTCGGCCCCCAGCTCGGCGGCCATCCGCGCTTCCGCCACCGCGTCCAGCTCGGCGCCCGGTTCGGCGCCCGGTTCGGCGCCCGGTTCGGCGCCCGGTTCGGCGGCCATCCGCGTGCCGGCCGGAGGGGTGCCGCCGATGCCCGCGATGACCGGGACGCCCACACGGCGGGCGCGGGCGATCACCCCGGCGCGGACATCCGGAGGCAGGAAGGGACCGCGGCCGGTGTGGGCGAGGACGGCCAGGGCGTCGGCGCCCGAGGCGGCCAGCCGCCGGAAGTACGCCTCCGCGAGGTCCAGGTCCACCTCCCCCGCCGCGGTCATCGGCGTCAGGGCGGCGGCGACCACGGCCCCGCGCAGGCGGTCACGAAGCTGGGCGGCCCGCGGGTCGATCGGCGTACTCATCAAGCTCCCCTCACCGACATTCCGGGCGACAAGCGTAGGCCGTTCAGCTCCGGGGAGGGGAACCGGTCACTTCAGCCCGGTCATCGCAATGCTGTTGACCAGGTAACGCTGCAGCAGGAAGAAGACCAGCAGGCACGGCACCGCCGAGATCGCAGCGGAGGACATCAGCATCGACCACTGCAGCTCCTCCGTCTTCAGCACCGTCAGCCCCACGGTCAGCGTCCGCGTGGCGTCGCTCTGCGAGATCACCAGGGGCCAGAGGAAGTCGTTCCAGTGCCACAGGAAGACGAACACGCCCAGGGTCGCCAGGATCGGCTTGGTCAGCGGCACCACGATCGTCCAGTAGACGCGCAGCTCCGAGGCCCCGTCCACCTTGGCCGCGTCGAACAACTCGTCGGGCAGCCCGAGGATGAACTGGCGCATCAGGAAGACCGCCTGCGAGTTGGCCAGCGTCGGCACGATCAGCCCCCAGAAGGTGTCCGCGCCGCCGAAGTCGGAGACGAGCACGTACAGCGGGATGAGCGTGGCCTGGAACGGCACCATCATGGTCGCGAGGAACGTCCACAACATGGTGTCGCGCCCGGGAAACCGCTTCTTGGCGAACGCGTAGCCGGCCATCGACGAGGTGAGCAGAATGATCACCACGGAGACGGCCGAGTAGATCAGCGAGTTGATCGTCCACTCGGCGAACCCGGAGGCGCTCAGGACCTGCGTGATGTTGTCGAAGGTGAGCGAGTCGGGCCACTGCACGGGCACGGTCGGCTCGCCCCTGGGCGTGAGCGCCACGATGACCATCGCGATGAACGGGCCCAGGGTCAGCAGCGACATGATCGTGAGCAGCGTGTAGAGCGGCCACCTCCTGCCGTGGCGGCGCGGCGCGGCGGCCGGCCGGACCCGGGAGGTGGCGGGGCGCGTGGCCGTCACAGTCATGTGTTCTCCCTGCCGACGAAGCGGCGCTGGATCAGCGAGATGACCAGCACGATGGCGAACAACACCATCCCCCACGTGGCCGCGTAGCCGAACTCCCAGAACCGGAAGCCGCGTTCGAAGATGCCGTAGATGAGGGTGTAACTGGCCTTGGCCGGCCCGCCGCCGGTCATCACGTAGATCGTGTCGAAGACCTGGAACGAGGCGATCGTCTCGATCACCAGCACGAAGAAGAGCGCGGGCTTGAGCAGGGGCAGCGTGATGCCGCGGAAGCGCTGCCAGGGCCCGGCGCCGTCCACCTTGGCCGCCTCCAGGTACGAGCCGGGGATGGCCTTCAGCCCGGCCAGCAGGATCAGCATCGAGTAGCCGAAGCCCTTCCAGCAGGAGACCAGGGCGAGAGCGGGCAGCACGAGCTCCGAGCGCTCCATGAAGGCGACCGGCCCCAGGTCCAGCTTGGCCAGGAGGCCGTTGATCAGGCCGTCGAACTCGTAGATCCAGCGCCAGATGATGCCGGCGAACACGAAGCTGGTCACATACGGCAGGAAGAGAATGCCGCGGAACAGCCCGCGCATGAAGACGATCGAGTTGAGCAGCAGCGCGGTGCCGAGCGAGACGGCCATGACCAGCGGCACGTAGATGACGGTGTACACCAGCGTCGCCCGGAGGCTGGACCAGAAGTTCGGGTCGTTCACGAGCCGCGCGTAGTTGTCGGCGCCGGTGAAGCTCCATTCGCCGCCGATGTTCCAGTTCGTCAGGCTCATGCCCGCCGCCCCGAGGGTGGGGAAGATCCTGAAGATCAGGAACAGCACGAGCATCGGGAGGACGAACAGCAGTCCCGTGACCGGATCACGCAGGCGATGGCGCACCGGGTTTCACACCTTTCCGAGAAGACGGGCCTCCCCGAGGGGAGGCCCGGATTATGTCAGCCGCCGGCGGCCAGCAGCTCGTTACCCTCCTTGGCGGCGGCGTCGAGGGCCGTCTTGGCGTCCTCCTTGCCGATCAGCGCCGCCTGGATGTGCGCCGAGATCATCGCCATGACCTGGCGGGCCTTGGGGTGGGCGTCGCCAGGGTAGGCGTACTGCAGCGACTTGGCGAACTCCTTTGAGGTCGCCGACTGGTCGGGGATCGTCACGTCGGAACGCGGGGAGAAGAAGCCGGACTCCTTGGCCAGCGGCCCGCCCACCTCGGAAGAGGCGATGTAGCCGGCGAACTTCTTGGCCGCGTCCTTGTTCTGGGAGTGCTTGGCCAGAACCAGGCCGCCCGGGATGCCGAACGCGACGCGCTTGCTGCCTTCCAGCGGCAGGCCGACGCCCACGTTCTCCGCGCCGATGGCGGCCCCGAGCTGGTCGGCGTTGAGGGCCGTGGCCGCGTGGTACATCGCGGCCTTGCCGGCGGCGAGCGCGCCGCCCTCGATGTCGTTGCTCTTGCTGGCGGTGTTCTCGGGCAGGCCGCCGACCGCCTTCAGGTCGAGCAGGAACTGCAGGCTGTCGATGCCCTGCTGGCTGTTGACGGTCACACTCTTGCCGTCGGGGGAGAACACCGAGCCGCCGTTGGCCCACAGGATCGGGTAGAAGCTCTGGTTGAGCGAGACCTCGGGCTTACCGGGGTAGTCGAGGATGGCCACCTTCTTGGCGGCCAGCTTGGGCGCGGCCTCCTTCAGCTCGGCCAGCGTCTCCGGCACCTTGGTGACGCCCGCGTCGGCGAAGAGCTTCTTGTTGTAGATGGGGGCGGTGATCGTCTGGTAGATGGGGACGCCGTAGAGCTTGCCGCTCACCGTCAACGCGGTGAGCGCGTTGGGCAGGTAGGCGGCCTTGTCAGCGGCGATCACGTCGTCCACCGGCTCCAGCGTGCCCTGCTGAGCGTACTGCGGGATCTGGTCCGGGCCGAGCACGACCAGGTCGAAGCCCTTCTTGGAGGCCAGTGCCGTGGTGATCTTCTCCTGCCGGCCGTCCCAGGGCTGCTGGTCGATCTTGATGTCGATCGCGGGGTTCTTGGCCTCGAAGTCCTTCTCGACCTTGTCCCAGAAGGCCTTGTTCTTGGCCTGGTCCGCGATCACGGGGTACATCCAGAGGGTCACCGTGCTCTTGTCCGAACCCGAGCCACCGGATCCGCATCCGGCGATCACGACGCTCAGGGCGGCCGCGATGCCGGCTGCCGCTATGTTCCTCATCGGCGGCTTTCCTTTCCTGAATACCGGTCCTGACCGAAACCTAGTGATCGAGGGATGTCCGGTCAATGCTTGATACATGAACGTAACTACGCCTTGCCGGGATAGTTCGCGACGGCGTCGGCGATGACCTTGACGTGCTCTGACGTGTAGTGCTCGTTCCAGTCGATGATCAGGAGCGTGCTGCCGACCAGCCGCTCGGCCTCGGGACAGGGGGCGGGGCGGTAGCCCTCCAGAGGGTACCGGGAGGTGCCGTAAATCGGCCTGTCCCACAACGGTGCCTGGTTGAGGGGCTCTCTCAGATAACCGGCCCGCGCCGGAATCCCGGCCGCGCCCAGGTGCGCGGCCAGCTCTGGCGCGTCGCCGCCGGGCAGGACGAGCGGGAACAACCACCAGGCGTGCCCGTCCGGCCGGGGCAGCTCGATGGCGACCTGGGAGCCGTCCGGCCGGGGCAGCCGTATCGCCGTCCCCTCCCCCTCACCCAGCCCGCGCAGGGCCTCGATGAGCTCCACGGCGGTGCGGCGCCTGGACGCCACGACCCCGGGCAGCTTCTCGAGCTGGGCCCCGGCCACGGCGGCCTGCAGCTCGGTCATCCGGTAGTTCAGGCCGAGGCTCTCGTGCGAACGCCCCGCGGCCCGGTCCCATCCCTTGTCCGCGAACAACCGCATACGTCTGGCCAGCTCGTCGTCGTCGGTGATGGTGAGGCCGCCGTCACCGCAGGTGATGTGCTTCCACTGCTGCAGGCTCAGGGTGCCGACGTGCCCGGCCGTGCCCGCGTACCCACCGCCGGGCAGCTCGGTCAGCCACGCCTGGGCGCAGTCCTCGATGAGCGCCAGGCCGTGCGCGTCCGCCAGGTCGCGCAGCTCGCCGATCCGGGCGGGCGCGCCGAACAGGTGCACCGCCATGATCGCGCGGGTACGCGGCCCGATGAGCGCGGCCACGGCATCAGGATCGAGGTTGCCGTCGGACGGATCCACATCGGCGAAGACAGGAACCGCGTTCTGCGCCAAGATGGGGGCCACGGTCCCGAAGTCCGTGATCGGCGTCGTGATGATCTCGTCACCGGGATCCGGCGCCGCCGCCACGACCGACAGGTGGAGGGCCGCGGTGCCGGATGCGCACGCGATCGCGTGGCGGGAGCCGTACAACGCTCCGACCTCGCGTTCGAGCGCCCGCGCGGCGGTCCCCCACACGGAGTTGAGCATGCCGGAGCGGATGACCCGATCCAGCGCCGCCACCTCCTCGTCGCCGAGAGTACGGCCTGCGGGTTCGGCCATATTGGGAAAGTGCAGGGTCACCGGATAGCCTTTCGGTCTAGACCGTTATGAGGGAGAAGGAGGCGCGGGTGGGTATCGTCATCGGAGTCGTCGGCCCGCACGATCTGGTCGACGACGTCGCGGCCACCTGCGAGGAGCAGCCCGGCGTGGGCACACTCCGGCTCGACTACGACCACGAGTCGCAGGCGCCGGCCATCGTCGAGGCGCACGCCGGCTCGGTCGAGGGCTGGCTGTTCACCGGCATCGTGCCGTACATGCTGGCCCGGGGCGCCGACGTGCTCTCCCGTCCCGCCGTGTTCGTCGACTACTCGGGCGCGACGCTGCTCAGCGCCCTGGTACGACTCCAGCACGAGGGCCGGGACATCACCCGTCTGTCCATCGACACCATCTCCCCCGCCGACGTCACCGCCACGTTCGTCGGGGCCGGGCTGCCCACCGACCAGTTGCGGACGCTCGGCTACCGGCCGGAGACGACCTCCAAGAAGATCATCGCCTTCCACCGCCGCGCCCCTGACCACCCGGTGATCACCTGTCTCAGCTCGGTGCACGAGGCGTTGCGCGACGAGATGCAGGTGCTGCGGCTGGCGCCGTCCGAGCACTCGGTACGCGTGGCGCTGCGCCAGCTCCTGCTGACCGCCGAGGGCCAGGCCCAGGAGGACGCGCAGATCGTGCTCGGCCTGGTCGAGGTGGACAGCGAGGAGGGCCTGCTGCGCGAGGCGGGCGCGCTGGGCGGCACGCTGGCCGCCTTCCGCGGCGGCACCCACCTGCTGGTGACCACTCGCGGCCCGCTCTTCGAGGCCACGGGCGGCTTCACGGGGCTGCCCATGCTGGCGCGGCTGGCCGGTCACAGCGGCGTGGCGCGGGTGGGTTTCGGCCTCGGGCGCAGCGCCGCCGAAGCCGAGAGCCTGGCCCGCCGGGCACTGGCCAGGGCCCGGCGCATCGGGAACGTGGCGGCCGTGCTGTCGTTGCGCGCCGACACCGACATCGTGCTGGAGTCGGTGATCAGCGCGCCTTCCGGCGGGCAGCACCTGTCGGTGATCGCCCGCCGCGTGGGCCTGTCGGTGCCGACCCTGGAGAAGCTGCTTGAGGCCCGCGACGCGGCCGGCGGGGAGGCGCTGACCACCCGCGAGATCGCCGAGCGGCTCGCCGTCCAGCAGCGCACCGCCCGGCGCATGTTGCACCGGCTGGAGCTGGCCGGGCTGGCCGAACGCACCGGCAACCTGACCAGCGGCTCCAGCGGCCGTCCGCTCACCCTCTACCGCCTCACCCTCTAGCCGTCCTTCGATCCGCGAGGAGACCCGTCACTCAGGCCAGCCATCGGTCCAGCCCCTGGGCCACGAAGTCGTCGTCGCGCAGCCAAGGGTAGGCGGCCCAGATGCGGTCGATCTCCGCGAGCTGCCCCGGTGACAGCTCCTCCTCCGGGTCGAGGCACCAGCGGCCCGCCAGCAATCCCTGGCGGCGCAGGATCTCGTGGATGCCGGGGATGCAGCCGCGGAAGCCGTTCGCCGAGTCGAAGATGGCCGCGTTGGCGTCGGTCAGATGGCCGTCGAGGCCGAGCAGCCGGCGTATCGCCACGTCGTCGCCCGACCGCGCCAGCTTGGCCTCCTCCAGCAGCTCCACCGCCCGCCGCACCCAGACCGCCCACTGGCCGAGCAGGCCGCCGACGAACTCCACCTCCACCTGCCGCCCGTCCACGACGACCCGGTGGGAGGTGATGAGATCGGCCAGGATGTGGTCGTCGTTGCCCGTGTAGAGCGCCACCTCCCCGGCCCGCCCCGCCCGTACGACGCCGTGCAGCACGTCGAGGGTGCGGTACCGGTCGAAGGGCGCGACTTTGACGCCGACCACGGACTCGATCGCCGCCAGCCGCGTCCAGAAATCGCGCGACAGCGGGCGCCCGCCCACCGCGGGCTGCAGGTAGAAGCCGATGACCGGCAGCACGTCGCCCACGGCGCGCGCCCGCTCGATCAGCCCATCCTCGTCGAGCTCCCGGTACGGGCTGAGCAGCACCATGTGATACCCGAGCGACCTGGCCAGCTCGGCCTCCGCCACCGCCTGCTCCGTGGACCCGGTCGCGCCGGCCACCAGCACCACCTCGCGGTCGGACTCCTTGGCCGTTCCCGCGGCCAGTTCGAGCACGGGTGCCAGCAGGCCGGTGCCGTGGATGGCGAACTGCGTGGTGTGCACGCCCACCGCCAGCCCGCCCGCGCCGGCCTCGACGTAGTAGCGCGTCAGTGCGCGCTGGCGGCGCTCGTCCAGCTTCCTGTCCTCGGTCAGGGCCAGCGGATGGGCCGGAATCACCAGACCGCGCTTGAACAGGTCGCGCACGGACGTCTGCGCCTCTTGAGCCGTGCCGAGCACGTGAGGTCCCCCTTTGTCGTCTGAAGTGAGCACGTGCGTTAGAAACGGCCGTCGCGGCGTTCGAACTTGGTGGGCTTGCCCAGCAGCGGCCCGCCGTCGGCGACCCAGCGCGCCGTGTGCTCGATCAGCTCGGCGGGGGTCAGCTTGGGGTAGCCGAACAGGCGGTGGCATCGGGAGGCGTTCGAGAGCAGCGCCGTCGGCGCCTCCTCCCCGGTGAACACCGGCTCCTTGCCGAGCGCCGCGCCGAGTGCCCGCGCGGCCTGCCGTACCGAGATCAGCTCGGGGCCGGTGACGTTGAGCACGTACGGCGGCACGTCGGCGAGCAGCAGCGACCGGAGCGCGACCTCGTTGGCGTAGCCCTGCCAGACGACGTTCACCTGGCCTGTCGTGAGGTCGATGGGCGCTCCGGCGAGCACCTTCTGGGCGAGGTCGACGAGCACTCCGTACCGGAGCTCGACCGCGTAGTTGAGGCGGATGAGCGACATGGGCGTGCGGTTCGTCTCGGCGAAGTGCGTCAGCACGCGCTCCCTGCCCAGGCAGCTCATCGCGTAGTCGCCTACGGGTCCGGTGGGCGAGTCCTCGGTGCTGCCACCGTCGGCGACGGGGACGAGGGGGTAGACGTTCCCGGTGGACAGCGCGGCGATCCTGCTGCCGGCGAACCGGTCGGCGACGCGGCCCGGCAGGTAGGCGTTGGTGAACCAGGTGGCGTGCTCGCGGCCCTGCGTGCCGAACTTGGCGCCGACCAGGAACAGCACGTTGGGCGCGTCCGGCAGGTCGCGCAGCGCCCGCTCGTCGGCGACGTCGGCGGCCACCACGGTGGCGCCCTCGTCCTGAAGCGCCTGGGCCAGGCCCGGCTCGGAGAAGCGGGACACGGCGATGATCCGCCTGCTGCCTCCGGTGGCGTTCAGTGCCAGGCGTACCAGGCTCGGGCCGAGCTTGCCGCCGGCGCCCAGGATCATGATGTCGCCGTCGAGCTTGCCCAGATCGTCGACGAGCCCGGCACTCGGCCGTGCCAGTCGCTCCTCGAGTTCCCCTGTCGTCCGCACGCGGTCTCCTCCATCCGTTATTTACGGTCCAGACCGTAACCTTGGCAGAGTCTACCTGTCAACGGGCCGGGGCTGCTCAGGCGGTCTTCTCGCGTGCGGAGACGAGCACGTCGAGCACGGCCCTCGTCTCCCGCCAGGGCACCGGGCTGGGCGCTCCGCCCACCATCGCGAGGAACGCCTCGACCGTCCCTTCGTACCCGAGCCCCCGAACCGGATCGTCCCCGCTCTCGATCACGATCGTCTCGGTGACGTCGCGTTTGTACAGCGTGACGCCGTAGGACTCGGACTCGGAGACGCCGAGGATCTCGACCGTGCCCGTGATGCCGTCGTCCCAGCGCAGCGCCATCACCCCGGTGTCCTCCGACCGGAGCGTCGCATAATGCCGCCGCGCCCCCGCGGCGCCCACCAGCCGCACGTCGGGACCGAGCAGCGCCACCAGGAGCTCCACGCCGTGAATCCCCATGGTGACCATCGTCCCGCCGCCTTCGCCCGGCGTGTCCTGCCAGGCGTTGTACCCGGTCGCCCAGATCCCCACGTCGTGCCGTACGGTCGCCCGCACGGCCAGCACCTCGTCCCGGTCGACCCGCGCCCCCGCTCCCGCGAAGGCCGGCGCGAAGCGCAGCACCGAGCCGGACAGCACGCGGTCGTGGATGGGCAGCCGGTCGAGCTGCTCCAGCTGGGCCCGGCTGGCGGCGGCAGGCTTGTTGACGAAGCACGCCACGCCCGTTTCGAGCACCTTCGCCAGCGCCTGCGGCACCTGGGGGTTGGGCACGGTCAGCACCACCCCGTCGAGCCGGCCCGCCAGCAGCTCCTCGAGGCTGCCCGCCACCTTCGCGTGCGGATGCTCATCGGTGAACCGCCGCATCCGCTCCGGATCCTGCTCCCACACGATGAGCTCGGCATGGCGGGACAGGGTGCGGGCGTCGGTGTAGGGATGGCTGGTGGCGAGCCCGGCGAGAGCGATGCGCACGGTCTGTCCTCCGTGTCCGGCTGTGGCTTCGAGAAACCTAGCCATCATGACACCCGTGGCACCGATGCCCGTGCCGTCAGAGGCGCACACCGCCGCCATGGCGAGCAGGACGCCGGCATGAGCACCCAGGCGCCTCCGGCCTGCCGCTGTCACGAGCATTGACGGCGGTCACCCGAAAGTTTACGGTCATGGCCATAATCCCGAAGGTGATCACTTACTGGAGATCCGCCCCCAAGGAGACCCGGTTGACGCGCCAGATCCGATCCCCGTGGACCACCCACATCCCCACGAGCCCTCCCCCGAGCGGTCGAGGCGGGCCCCGGCCCGCACGGACCCGGCGGGTGGCCTCAGCGGTGGCGATGGCATTCGTGCTGACGGCCGCTCTGGCGACTTCACCCATCGCCCACGCGGCCGACCTGCGCATCTCCAACAGCGGCTTCGACGACGGCCTTTCCGGCTGGAGCGGCTCGCACAGCCCCGGAGGCGTGGCGCCCGTCGTCTGGGAGGGCCGCACGACGGCCCGCGTGGAGGACGCCGACGCGGCCGCCGCGTACGGCAGGGAGAGCCTGCCCGGGCTGCCCGCCACGGCGGGCAGCCGCTACACGGCGTTCGCAACGGTCTGGACCGAAAGCGGCAGCGCCGGCCTCTACCTCCGCTTCAGGGGCTCGTCGGGCCAACTCCTCGGCAGCACCTTCGCCTCGGTGTCCGGCAGACGCTGGAACACCGTGACGGCCTCCGGCATCGCCCCCACCGGCACGGCCACCGTCTCCGCGCTCATCTACTCGGGCGTGGCGAACGTCGGCACCGCCTACTGGGACGAGGTGCTGATCAGCAAGGAAGCGACCGACCTGGGCGTGCAGATCCAGAGCAGCGTGCCGAACGCCACCACGTTCGACGCGGACAACGCCTACGCCCTCTACACCGGCACCGCCGACGCCAACCCGCGCCTGGCCGTCATCGATCTGGCCACCGAGCGGGTGACCAGGACCGTCACCATCCCCGACACCGCCACCACACCCACGGTCGGCGGCTGGGCGGCGGCCACCGCCACCGACGGCAGCGTCTACCTCGGCACCTACCCCAACTCCATGCTCTACCGGTACGTGCCCGGCCAGGCGGCGATGACGAGCCTGGGCCGGGCCGAGGGCGGCTACTCCTTCATCTGGGACCTGGAGCCGGGAGCGGGCGGCAAGGTCTACGGCGGCACGTACAACGACGGCCGCTACTTCAAGTACGACAACGGCGCCTTCACCACGATCGGCGGCGTGCCCGCCGTGGCCGGCGCCGAGTACGTCCGCAGCATCGCCCACGATCCGGCCGCCAACGCCACCTACCTGGGCACGGGCACGAACGCGGCGCTGGTCAGGTTCGACAACGTGACGGGGCGGACGGACAGCCTCCTTCCGGCCGCCTACGCGCACAACTCCATGGTGGGCGGCCTGACGTGGACCGGCGGCAGGCTGTTCGCCCGGCTCGACCGTACGCTGCTCGTCCTGCAGGTGATCCGGAACGCCGACGGCTCGTACCAGGCCGTCACCGACGCCGCCATCACCGACGCCGACCTGCCTCATTCGCCCGAGCGCGACGGCCGGATCTGGTTCGTCAAGGAAGGCCTGCTGCACTCCTATGACCTGGCCGCCAGGACCGTGCAGGCGACCACCGTCCGGCCGGGCCTGGACGTGACCGGCTACACCTGGACGGGCGGCACGCTCACCGGCCTCGGCGCGGCCACCGACGGCACCAGGATCTTCAAGTACACGCCCGCGACCGGCCAGTGGAGCAGCCGCCTCGTTCCGGACACACCGGTCCTGCCTGCCGCGATCAATGCGCTCGGCACCGGTCCGGACGGAAAGATCTACACCGGCGGCTATCTCACCGGCGGCACCGGCGTCTACGACCCGCTGCACGGCGACGTGGACGACAACAGCCCGGACACCCCCACCCTTACCGGGCTCAGCCAGACCGACAGCATGATGAGCGCCCACGGCCGCCTCTACATCGCCGCCTACCCCTCGGCGAAGCTTTACAGCCACACCCCCGGCGGCCCCTGGCCACCCACACTCCACTACACCGGCGGCGACGCGGGCGACAAGGCGCACGACTGCGGCGCAGGCCAGGGCCCGCCTCCGCAGGACCGCCCCTACGCCCTGGCCGCCGCCCCCGACGGCACCGTCTACATGGGCACCGTCCCCAAGTACGGCAAGCGCAGCGGCGCCCTGAGCATCTGGCGGGAAGGCCTACCGGGCCGCACCCTGTGCGTGGTGCCGGACCAGGCCGTCGTCTCCCTCGCGTACGCGGGCGGCAAGGTCTTCGGCGGCACCTCCACGCGCGGCGCACTGGGCGTCAACCCCGTCTTCGCCCCCGGCGCCTCGGCCACCCTCTTCTCCTACGACCCCACGACCGGAACACTCCGGACCCACCCACTCCCGCTGATCGCGCCCAAGGCCGTCACCGCCCTGACGGAGGTGGACGGCCAGGTGTGGGGCCTGGCCGGCGGCTCGCTCATCACCTTCGACCCGGCCCGTCCGGACACGATCACGACCACGCGGCTGTTCCCCGACCCCGACTACACGTCCCGCGCCGGCCTGGCCTGGCGCGACGGCGTCCTGCTGACCATCCCCCAGGACCCTGACCACGTGTACGGCACGTTGGGCGATCAGATCTTCAAGGTGAGCAGATCGACCAAGGCGATGACCGTGCTGCGGACGGCGGCCGGGATGGAAGGCCTGACCGCCGACCGTTTCGGCGGCCTCTACTACCGCATCGGCGAACGCCTCCACAGGTTCACGGTGACGCCCTGACGAGCTCTGCCGCAGCGTGTGACGGTGAGAACGATCGGCGCCCTCACCATTGACCCGGAGGCAGTTCCACGCCGGCGACGGGATCGTAGATGACGGTGTCATCGGCCATCCTGATCACGGCAACACGAGTGACGAGACCGGCCTTCTCCAGCGCCCGCGCCGATTCCACGGCGTACTCCGCGAAGTGGTACTGATCCCGCGAACCTGGGTAAGGCGCAGGACGCTGGCACAGGACTTCGTAGCGGTCGCCGGGCCAAGGTGGCGGTAGTTCCCTCATGCGCTGATGACGAGAGCCATCAGTCATCTGATCCTCATCCCTGCAGTCGCCAAATCCCCTGTCGAAACACCACCCTTCCAACAAAAGGTGATGATCGGAAGGTATCCGGTGCTCGATGTCGTAGAAACCGTTACAGCTTAGGCGATCCACACGACCCGCCATCCGTACGGGGTGGCGTACATCGAGGAGCACTGTTTAGCCCACGTTGTGCGAGGTAGAGGGCGCGGGTTGGCGGAAGAGACGACAGCGGCCACCCTGGCCGTCCCGGCGCGATAGAAGTGACCGATCACTAGACGCGCCCGGAGCATAGGGCGGCCCCTTGTCGGATCGCGAGCGCCCGACGCGGCGCGACCACAGGAGGTGAAGACTCATCCTCGCGGCATTGGCCATCCCCGTGGCGGCCCTGATCGGCCTGATGCTCATGCAGTTGCTGGAAGACGCGCTGCTGCCCCCTCCGGCGTCAGCCGGCTCCCGAGAACCCGACCTCACCCAACAGGGCGGGTCCCCCGCGACTGCTCCTCCCGAGGCAGGGTCAGCCGGTGCTTGGCCAGGAGCGATGTCCACACCAGGACGAGCGCGATCGCGACGGCGAAGGCGATATTGGCCGCCCGGGCGCCCTGCAGCACGAATATCGAGACCCACGTCGCCAGGAAGAACGCACCGGTCACCGCACTGAAGACCGCCCACCCGCGGTGACCGGCCGCGGCGAACCTCCGGGCGAAGACGAAGCACCCGGCGCTGAGGGCGAGGAAGGCGACCCCGGCGACCAGGAAGTGCACCATTCCGTGCCAGCTGATGCTCGTGGGCGGGCCGACCGGCGTTCCCGGAGGGAAGCCGTCGGCGGGATCGGCGGAGAAGGCGGCCGCGGCGACCATCCCGACGCCGAAGACGCCGACCAACCGCGGCCCCCACGTGCCGCCAGGGCCCGACGCCGGCCCCAGCACCCGGTACAGCCCGATCGCGCACGCCACGAACAGCAGGCCGCTGACCGCGAAGTTGGCGATCTGGATCCATCCCTGCTCGCCGTTGCTCAGCATGCTGGCCGGGTGCCGGCTGATGTCGAACCCGTCCCTGGTGAGCATCTGCAGGACGACCACGACGATGTAGAGCGGGCCGGCCACGATGCCGCAGATCAGCAGCGTCCTCGTCCACCCTACGGCGGCGACCGGCTCGGTCATCGATCCGGGGCGGTCAGCCATTGCCGCTACCTCCGCTCTCGGGAGCGAAGTGCTGCACTCCGAACGCGATCGCCGCCGCGATGTCGTCGTCGCCGATCCCCCAGGCCGCCTGGATCACGGTCCCCCAGGCGTGACAACTACGAGTGGCGAACTCCTTCGCCTCGGACGTGTCCTCCCAGGTCGCCGGATCGAACTCCGCGCCGCTCAGGAACAGGTCGAGGCCGAGCAGCGTGAGGTCCCAGCCGCCGCCGATCCCGATCGTGCCGCCGGGCCCGTAGGTGCGCGCCATCTCGTCGACGATCTCGGCGGGCGCCGCGTGCTCCAACTCCAAGACGGTGCCGCCGCCGTCGCCGGACGCCAGCCGGACTTCGACCTCGGTGGCCATGCCTTCCCCCATGGCCCAGGTCACCTTGATCAGATGGGGTTTCTCGCAGCGCAGGATCTCCCCGCCGGCGTTGTCCTTGAGCTGGAACGTGCCGCCGAGCCGCAGGTCGCCCTCGATCGGGGCCAGCCATCGGCTGATCCGGTCGGGGTCGGTGCAGGCGCTCCACACGTCCTCGATCGGGGCGTCGTAGGCGCGGCGCAGGAGCAGCGACCGCCCTTCGCCGGTGGCCACCGCCTGGTTGCCGAGCTCCCGGTGGATGGCGTTGATCTGGTTGACGATGTCGATCATGTGTCTTCCTCGCTCTCGGATCCGATGGACTGCCCGTAAGGCGGCGTCCCGGCCGTGTTGTCGCGCCGTTCGCGCTCACGCTTGCCGCGCGCGAGTTCTGCGCCCAACGCGTCCAGACGCCGGCTCCAGAACCGGCGCATGCGTTCCAGCCAGATGTCGGCCTCCCGAAGTGACGCCGAGTCCGTCGTACAGCCGCGGGGTGCCGGCCGCGCGACGCCTGCACGGCACCGAGAATCTCACTCACCGCTTATATAAGTCAAGTCTTAAAAAGGACCTCGGCAGTCCGGCACCAGCCCGATCAGCCGGAACAGCCGCCGTCCCGCCGGGGCCGGCGCCTCGTGGGATCGGCGGCATGCGGTTCCCTGCGGATCCCGTCCGGTCCTACGGTGTCGTCGCGCCGCGGATCGGGCGGTGGACATCGCCAGAGTCCGTGGTCAGGTGCCGCTGGAGGGGGCGGACTGACCTGTGCGCATATCCCTCAGTGGCGTGTTGCCGTCCCTGCCCGGTCCTCGCGGCCGGCGCTTGGCTCGTCGTCGCGTACCTGGGCCGCGGTGATGGCCACGGTGGTGACGATGTCGGCGACGGTGGCGCCGCGGGACAGGTCGTTGACGGGCTTGCGCAGCCCTTGGAGCACCGGTCCCACCGCGACGGCGCCGGCGCTGCGCTGGACGGCCTTGTAGAGGTTGTTGCCGGTGTTGAGGTCGGGCACCACGAAGACGGTGGCGCGCCCTGCCACCTGGCTGCCGGGCATCTTGGTCCGCGCCACCGAGGGGTCGACCGCGGCGTCGTACTGGATCGGTCCTTCCACCGGCAAGTCGGGACGGCGCTCGCGGACCAGCGCGGTGGCGGTGCGGACCTTGTCGACATCGGCGCCGGCGCCCGAGGCGCCCGTCGAGTACGACAGCATGGCGATCTGGGGGTCGACGCCGAACAGGCCGGCGGTGCGCGCAGAGGAGATCGCGATGTCGGCGAGCTGCTCGGCGCTCGGATCGGGGTTGACCGCGCAGTCGCCGTACACCAGCACCCGGTCGGCCAGGCACATGAAGAACACGCTGGAGACCAGCCCCAGCCGAAGAATCTCGAACGCCGGCCTGATGGTGTGCGCGGTGGTGTGCGCCGCCCCCGAGACCATGCCGTCGGCCATGCCGGTGTGCACCATCAGCGTGCCGAAGTAGGACACGTCGGTGACGGTGTCGCGGGCCAGCTCGACGGTCATCCCCCGGTGCGCCCGGACTCTGGCGTACTCGAGGGCGAACCGCTCGCGCAGCCGCGCGTCGAACGGGTCGAGCACTCTGGCCTGCTCCAGATCCAGGCCGAGCTGGGCAGCCTGCTCCCTGATGCGTTCCTCGTCGCCGAGCAGGGTGAGCTCGGCCACGCCACGGCGCAACAGAACGTCTGCCGCGCGCAGGATGCGCGGCTCCTCGCCTTCGGGCAGCACGATGTGCCTGCGCCGGGTACGCGCCCGGTCCAGCAGCTCGTACTCGAACATCAGCGGGGTGACCACGTCGGTCTTGGCGATGGCCAGCCGATCGAGCAGCAGCCGGCCGTCGACGTGCTCGGCGAACAACCGCAGTGCCGTGTCGGTCTTCCCGCCGGCTTCGGGCGTGAACTGGCCCTCCACCGCCGACAGACGGGTGGCGGTGTCGAAGGTGTCGTGGTCGGTGGCGATGACCGGCAGAGGAATGGCCATGCTGCGCAGCAGCCGGTCCACCGGGGCGGGCAGATCCGTGCCGCCCGTCATGATCACCGCCGACAGGGCGGGAAAGCCCGGCGCCGCATGCGCCGCGATCAGCCCGGGCAGCAGCGCGGCGGCCCGATCGGAGGGGATGATCACCGCTGCCCCCTCGGTATAGCGGTCCAGGATGCTGGGCAACGACATCGCGCCCACCATCAGCGCGCTCGCCTCCCGGCCGAGCCCGTCGCGCGCGCCGAGGAAGAACCTCCCGTCGCAGGCATCCAGCAGGTCGGCGACGGTGGGGGCGCGCAGGGAGGGGGCCTCGGGCAGCACGAACACGGGCGTGGGATGGTCGATCGCGATGTGCTCGGCAGCCGCCCGGGTGACCACGACGGCGAGCTCCCGGGCGTGGTGCTGCGCCAGTTGCCGGGACGACAGCTCGACCGCGGCGGCGATCTCCGAGACCGTCCTGTCCCTCCCGCTCACCACGTGCAGCACCGGCGTCCCCAGGTCCGCGGCCAGCCGGGCGTTGAACTCGAACTCGGTCGGGGCGCCCACATCGGTGTAATCGGTCCCGACGACGACCACTGCGTCGCACTTCCCCGCGAGCGCACGAAAGCGGGCCACGATGTCACCGGCCGCACGCTCGGCATCGGCGTGCACCTCGTCATAGCTGACGCCGGCGCACATCTCGTAGGGGAGGCCGAGCTGGAACCTGCTCCGGACGGTGTTGATCAGGTTGTCCTCACGCCCCGCCCGCACCACCGGACGGAACACGCCCACGGTCTCCACCTGCCGGGACAGCAGCTCCACCATGCCCAGGGCGACCGTGCCCTTGTTGCTTCCCGCCTCGCTCGCCGCGACGTACACCGCACGTGTCATGTTCACCATTGTCGCGGAGTCCTCGACGCGTACTCACATGCCGCTTGACCTGCACGGATGCGGCTTTCGGCAGGCGCACTTCGGCATGGTCCCCATGTTGCCAGGAGAAGCGGCCACACCCTGTCCGCTTCTCCTGTCACTGTGATCGCCGAGCCAAGAGGAATCGAAAGGCAAGGAGCGGATCATGTCCGTCGACGTTGTGACCCACCTCAACTTCCGTGGTGACGCCCGCGCGGCGCTCACGTTCTACCAGTCCGTGTTCGGCGGGGACATGGCCGTGGTCACGTACGAGGACGCCGGGAACGTCCAGGAGCCGTCCGAGGCCGACCAGGTGATGTGGGGCCAGGTGGCCGCCGGCGACGGCTTTCGGGTGATGGCCTACGACGTGCCTTCGCGCCTGCCGTGGGACCACGGTGCGAACGCGTTCTTCGTCTCACTCCGCGGCGAAGCGGCCGGGGAGATCACCGCGTACTGGGAGAAGCTCTCCGTCGGCGCGACCGTCCTGCAGCCGCTGGGGCCCGCACAGTGGGCGCCCCTCTACGGGATGCTGAAGGACCGGTTCGGCGTCACGTGGGTCGTGGACGTCGTCAGCGGCTACGACGCGTCCTGAACTCCGAAATGCACGCGCGGCGGCATGAGGCGATGACCGTTCTCGGCACCCGGGCGCTCAACCGCGCGACGCTCGCCCGGCAACTGCTCCTCGACCGCGCCGACCTGCCGGTCCTCGACGCCGTCGCGCATCTGTGCGGCCTGCAGGCGCAGGAACCGCAGGAACCGTTCGCCGGGCTCTGGTCGCGGCTGCGCGCGTTCGACCCGGCGGTGCTGTCGGACCTGCTCGTCGGGCGGAGCGTGGTGCGTACCCACCTCATGCGCCGCACCGTCCACCTCCTCACCGCCGACGACGCCCTGGCCTGGCGGGCCCGCCACGACGTCATGCTGCGGCAGCGGGTGCTCGGGACGTACCGCCGCGAGCTCGACGGGGTGGATCTCGACGAGCTCGCCGCGGCGGGCCGAGCGGTCATGGCGGACGGTGAGCCCCGTTCGATGAGCGAGCTCGCGCGGGCGCTCGCCGATCGCTGGCCGGGGCCGGGGCCGCGGGCGCTGGGGGAAATGCTGGTCGCCGCCCTCGTCCCGGGCGCGCAGCTTCCGCCGCGCGGGCTGTGGCGCACGAGAGCGGGGGTGCGCAACGTCCTGCTCTCGTCCTGGCTGGGGCGTGAGATCGACCCTCCGTCCCCGGACGGTTCCGACCCGGTCGGTCAGACGCTGGTGCGGCGCTACCTTGCCGCGTTCGGCCCCGCCGCCGCAGCCGACCTGCGCGCCTGGTGCGGCCTGGCCGGACTGCCGGCCGCCGTGTCCGCGGTACGCGGGGAACTGGTCACCTTCCGGGACGAGCGAGGCCGGGAACTGCTGGACCTCCCCGGCGCACCGCGCCCCGACCCCGACACACCCGCCCCGGTGCGGTTCTTGCCGGCGTTCGACAACGCGCTGCTCGGCTACCACGACCGCAGCCGGATCGTCGACGACGACCACCGCGGCCTGTCGGTCGCGGGCGCCCGCGTGGTCCTGGTCGACGGCCGGGTGGCCGCGACCTGGAACGTCAAGGCCGGCACCGTGATCGTCGCCCCGCTGCGCCGCTTCTCTCCAGCGGACCTCGCCGCCGTGGCGGAGGAGGGGCGGGCGCTGGCGTCGTTCCTGTCCGACCAGGACAGCGACCACGTACAGATCGACTCGGCTCCCCACTGGCGCCAGGCCGTTGAAGCCTCGGCCGGCCCTCGCCGCCGCACTTGAACACCGCTACGACGCCGAGTCCCGCCGAGCGGCGTGTCTGCCGGGTTCAGGACCAGGCGATCTCACCGGTGCGGTCGACGAAGCGCCCGGAGCCGGCGCCGGGCTTTTCGGTTGCGAGGCCGACGATCGCGTCCGTCCCTTCGGTGACGGTCTGGGGTCCGGTATGGCCGTTGAGGTCGGTCGCCGTGTAACCGGGATCGGCGGCATTGACGCGGATATCGGGGAATGCTTTGGCGTATTGGGTGGTCAGCATCGTGAGCGCCGCCTTAGAGGCGGTGTAGAGCGGCACGATGGCAGAAGACTCGGCCCGGGACGGGTCGTGGGTGTAGGCGAGCGAGCCCATTCCGCTGCTGACATTGACGATGACCGGGTCTGATGATCGGCGCAGCAGCGGCAGGAACGCGGTGGTCGTTCGGACCACACCGGCGAGGTTGACGTCGAAGACACCGAGGGCGTCGGCGCCCGTCAGGGTGCTGGGATCACCGGAGGGTCCGTGGATGCCGGCGTTGTTGATCAGAACATCGATCGAGCCCTCGTGCTCGGCGACATTCGCGGCCGCGGCGGTGACGGACGCGTCGTCGGTCACGTCGATGGGGACGAACCGCGCGCCGAATGTGGCAGCGGCCTCCGCGCCCCGTTCGGGGTCGCGTGCTCCGACAAGCACGGTGTGACCAAGGTCGATGAGGCGGCGGGCGGTCTCCCGGCCAAGCCCCTTGTTCGCTCCGGTGATGAAGATGATCGTCATGCGTTCATTGTTCGTCCACCCGCGGCACCCGGCCAGGGACGCCTCAACGGTAGGAACAGCAGTACCACCATCGCTGAGCGAGGATGCGGGAAGATGGCATCGTGACCGCGACACCAGGGGCCGGGCTAGGTGCGATGATCCGCACGTGGCGGGATCGGCTGCCCCCGTCGGCCGCGGCGCTGCCGGTGGGCCCGGCACGCCGCGCGGCCGGGCTACGCCGCGAGGAGCTCGCCGAACTCGCCGGCGTGTCGGTCGACTACGTCGTGCGCCTGGAGCAGGGGCGGGCCACAACGCCCTCGGCGCAGGTGGTGGCGTCTCTGGCGCGCGCCCTGCAGTTGTCCGCCGCCGAGCGGGACCATCTGTACCGGCTGGCCCGCCTCGTCCCGCCTGCGGACGGCGCGATCTCCGACCACATCCCACCCGGCGTTCACCGTGTGCTCGCCCGGCTCGGGGACGTCGCGGTCGCGGTGTTCGCGGCGGATTGGCAGCTGATCTGGTGGAACCGCAGTTGGGCCGCGCTGCTGGGCGATCCCTCATCGTCGCCGCCGCAGTTGCGCAATTTCGCCCGCGACAGGTTCCCGGCAGGCGCCGATCCCGCTCACCTCGCCCTATGGCCTGTGACCGAACTGGACAGGGACGCCACCGACGCCGCCGTCGTGTCCGACCTGCGCCGGGCCACCGGCCGCTTCCCTCGCGACACGCGCCTGGCAGAGCTGATCCGCGTGCTGAGTGCCGGCAACCAGCGGTTCGCCGAACTGTGGGCGATCGGTATGGTGGCCGCTCACCGTGAAGACCAGAAAACGATCGAGCACCCCTCGGTGGGGCCGGTCACAGTGGACTGCGATGTGTTGACCGACGGTGACTCCGAGCTCAAGATTGTGATCATGACTGCCGTGCCCGGCAGCACGGACGAGACCAAGCTGCGACTCGCCGTGATCGCTGGCCCGCCGGTCACCACGAGCGGCTCGCACACGCGCCGGTAGGCGGGGTACGAACCGTCCGAAGCAAGGGGTCCGGTGAGCAGGTCGAACGACAGCGCGCCGCCGACCGACGTTGTGCCGACATGGTCCTCCTCATCATCACCGATGACGCACCCGTCGCCGGCATCGAAGGCCGTACCCCAGCGGGCGCCGTGATCGATACCGCCCTCCTGCCTATACCAAGACGCCCGCTCCCCCATCCCAACCGGCGATCGACAACGTCAACGGCGGGTCACACGGTCTCGGCACGCGTCAGGCCGCTGATCGCGGCGAGACCTTCCCGTTGCAGTTCGACCAGGTCACGGGTCTCATCGGGAGCGATCCACCGGGACAAGGCCGTTTTGAACACCAGAACGACCAGTTCACCGGCCAGGCAAGCGGTCACCTCGGCGACGCCGCGGGCGACGAGCGCGGCGGTCACGGCGTGGGAGAGCTTCGCCAGCTTGAGCAGCTCGCGCTCGCGCAACTGCTCGTTCGCCGTGATGATCTCGTTCCGCACGTGGGCGAGATCCCGGCTCCGCACGTCCTGCAGGGTCCGGCCCCCGACATCGAGCGCCGCGACGAGCAGGCCGGCCACGGACGCGTCCGCCGGCGCGTCGGCGATCGCGTCCACGAAGACCGCCTCGAGCTGCTCCTCGCCGGCGAACAGCACCTCGCGCTTGTCCGCGAAATGCCGGAAGAACGTCCGCTCGGTCACCCCGGCCCGCCCGGCGATCCCGGCCACGGTCGTCGCCTCGAAGCCGTCCTCGGCGAACAGCTCCATCGCCGCCCGCTGCAGCCGATCTGACGCCCCAGGTGCCCAACGTGCCATCTCCGGATCGTAACCGGAACCACAGTGATGACATAGCCTGACATCGCCGCGCGTCCCCGCCAAGGAAGATCGGACGTTCCGTGAGCGCACCCCCAAGGCGCGCACCTACGGCAGCGCCGAGTACAACGACGAGCGCCAGTTCTCCGTACGCCTCAACCCGCTCACCGGCACCCGCCTGACCGCAGCCCGCGACATCACCGGCAACGCCCGCAGGACTTCGTCCAGACGGCGTTGAGCCGGCCCCCCGCTGGCAAACGGGCCCTGCGGGCGGTATATGGCCACGTCAACGGGCCGTGCACGGAGCGTGGGCAACAGGGTGGCAACAACCCATGCGACTCTGTATCGCATCGCCCCGACAGCCCCTTGAGAAGGAATAGGCTCAGGCGAAGATTTGGGCTGCCGGGACGTTGGGGGAATGAGTGAGCGACTCGTTCGTGCATCTGCATGTTCACACTGAGTACAGCATGCTTGACGGTGCGGCGAAGATGAAACCGCTGTTCAAGGAAGCTGAGCGGCTCGGGATGCCGGCGATCGCGATGTCCGATCACGGCAACGTGTTCGGTGCCTACGAGTTCCAGAAAGTCGCGAAGGGCAGCCCGGTCAAGCCGATCATCGGCATCGAGGCCTACGTGGCCCCGGAGAACCGGTACGTGAAGAAACCCGTCTTCTGGGGCCAGCGCGCTGAGACCGGTGTGGCGGACGGTGAGGGCGGAAAGGACGTCTCCGGCGGCGGCCGGTTCACCCACATGACCATGTGGGCCAAGGACGCGGACGGGCTGCGCAACCTGTTCCGGCTGTCCTCGTTGGCGTCGTTCGAGGGCTACTACTCCAAGCCCCGGATGGACCAGGACCTGATCTCGCAGCACGCGTCCGGGATCATCGCCACCACCGGCTGCCCGTCCGGCGCGGTGCAGACCCGGATCCGGCTGGGCCAGTACGACGAGGCGGTCAGGGTTGCCGGCGAGTACCAAGAGATCTTTGGCAAGGAGAACTACTTCCTCGAGTTGATGGACCACGGCATCGACATCGAGCGGGAGGTCCGCGCCGACCTGCTGCGCCTGGCCAAGCAGCTCAACATCCCGTTGCTGGTCACCAACGACAGCCACTATGTGACCGAGGACCAGGCTGACGCGCACGACAGCCTGCTGTGCGTCGGGGTGGGCAAGAACAAGGACGACCCCAACCGGTTCCGGTTCAACGGGTCGGGCTACTACCTCAAGAGCGCCGACGAGATGTACGCCCTCTTCAAGGACTTGCCGCAGGCGTGCGAGAACACGCTGCTGGTGGCCGAGATGGTGGGCGACTACAGCGATGTGTTCGCCTACGTCGACCGCATGCCCCAGTACCCGGACGTGCCCGAGGGCGAGACACAGGAATCCTGGCTGCGCAAGGAGGTCGAGCGCGGCCTGGAGATGCGGTACGGCACGCCGGTGCCGGCCGAGGTGATGGAGCGGTACGAGACCGAGATGAAGGTCATCGGCCCGATGGGGTTCTCCTCCTACTTCCTGGTCGTGGCCGACATCTGTAAGTACGCGCGCGACAACGGCATCGCCGTGGGGCCGGGCCGTGGTAGTGCCACCGGTTCGATCGTCGCGTACGCGACGCGCATCACTGAGCTCGACCCGCTGGAGCATGGCCTGCTGTTCGAGCGTTTCCTCAACCCCGAACGCATCAGCCCTCCCGACATCGACCTCGACTTCGACGACCGTCAGCGCGACCGGATGGTCCAGTACGTCACCGACAAGTACGGCACCGAATCGACCGCACAGGTCAACACTTTCGGCACGATCAAGGCGAAAGCCGCTGTCAAGGACGCCTCGCGCATCCTCGGGTACCCGTTCGCCATGGGCGACAAGATCACCAAGGCGATGCCGCCAGACGTCATGGGTAAGGGTGTCCCGCTGGCGGACATGTTCAACGAGGACCACCCCCGGTACGTCGAAGGTGCCGAGATCCGCGCGCTGTACGAGAACGATCCGGACGTGCGCAAGGTCATCGACACCGGCCGCGGCATCGAGGGGCTGATCCGCGGGACGGGTGTGCACGCAGCCGCGGTCATTCTGTCGTCAGCCCCGCTGCTGGACCTGATCCCCATGCATATGCGGGACAAGGACAAGGTGATCATCACCGGGTTCGACTATCCGTCTTGTGAAGACATGGGTCTGATCAAGATGGACTTCCTGGGCCTGCGGAACCTGGGCATCATCGACCACGCCGTAAAGATCATCAAGCAGAACCGTGGCGTCGAGCTCGATGCCTTGACGCTCCCGCTCGACGACGAACGCACCTACCAACTGCTGGCACGCGGCGACACCCTTGGCGTGTTCCAGCTCGACGGCGGCCCCATGCGGCAGCTCCTGAAGCTGATGGAGCCGACCCGATTCGAGGACATCGCCGCCGTGCTCGCGCTGTACCGGCCGGGTCCGATGGCGGCCAACGCGCACACCAACTACGCGCACCGCAAGAACGGCCGCCAGGACATCGACCCCATCCACCCCGAGCTGAAAGACGCCCTGGAGCCGATCCTGGGCACCACCTTCCACCTGCTCGTCTACCAAGAGCAGATCATGGCGGTCGCCCGGGAACTCGCCGGCTACACCCTCGGCGGCGCCGACATGCTCCGCCGGGCCATGGGCAAGAAGAAGAAAGAGGTCCTGGACGCCGAGTGGGACAAGTTCTCGACCGGCATGCGCGACAACGGCTACTCGGATGAGTCGATCCGGGCGCTGTGGGACGTCATGCTGCCGTTCTCCGGGTACGCGTTCAACAAGTCGCACACCGCCGGGTACGGCCTGGTCGCCTACTGGACCGCCTACCTGAAGGCCAACTACCCCGCCGAATACATGGCCGCCCTGCTCACGTCGGTGGGTGACGACAAGGACAAGGCCGCGGTCTACTTGGCCGAGTGCCGCAAGATGGGCATCCAGGTCCTCGCCCCGGACGTCAACGATTCCGAACTCGACTTCGTGGCGGTCGGTGAGGACCAGGTGCGGTTCGGGCTCGGCGCGGTCCGCAACGTCGGTGAGAACGTCGTCGACGGCATCGTGAAGGCCCGCAAGGAGAAGGGCCGCTACAAGGACTTCAACGACTTCCTCGGCAAGGTGCCGTTGACGGTCTGCAACAAGCGTGTCATCGAATCGTTGATCAAAGCGGGGGCGTTCGACTCGCTCGACCACCAGCGCAAGGCACTGCTGATGATTCACGAGCAGGCGGTCGAGTCGGTCATCGACATCAAGAAGAACGAGGCCCACGGCCAGGATTCGTTGTTCGGCGGCGTGGATGACGAAGGCGACGACGCGGCGTTCTCTGTGACGATCCCCGCGGACATGGAGTGGGACAAGAAGACACGGCTGGACTTCGAGCGGGAGATGCTCGGCCTGTACGTGTCGGACCACCCGCTCGCAGGCACCGAGCGGTTGCTCGCGCGAAACCGGGACACCACGATCGCGGACCTGCTCGACTCAGGCCGTGACGACCGCGGGGACGTCCGGGTGTGCGGCCTCATCACCAAAGTCGAGAAGCGTGTCAACAAGGCCGGGAACGTGTGGGCGATCGTCACGGTCGAGGACATGGACGCGGCCGTCGAGTGCTTGTTCTTCCCCAAGAGCTATGAGCTGTACGCGCCCGAGCTCCGCAGCGATGTCGTGGTGTCGGTCGGCGGCCAGATCAACAACCGAGACGGCGCGATCTCGGTCTTCGCGCAGGACCTCGTCGCGATCGACGTGTCCGGCATCACCAGCGACTCCGGGCATCCCGTCACCATCCAGGTTCGGGAGGAACGCCTCACGCAACGGGCCATAGAAGAGCTGCGCAACGTGCTGAAGCTGCACCAGGGCAATGTACCGCTGAGGATCAACGTGCGAGCACTCACCGGGAAGACCGTGGCGTATGCCGTGCCTGAGTTCTCCGTCAACGCCGAACCGAGCTTCGCCGCGGACGTCAAGCAGCTGTTCGGGCCCGAAGCGATCGCTCTGTGAGCAAGCGGCAGATCGACGTCATCACCACCGACGAGTCCCCCATCTGTCCGCGCTGCGGCAAGGAGGCGCTTCTCCTGGCCCGTATGCCGCATGGATGGGTCAACGCCAGTGGCGAGCTGGTGGACGGGCGGAGCGACGTCGTCCTGTGCGCCGACTGCGATGCCGACGCGCCGCACGCGGCACCGTTGATCACATGGTTCCACGTGCATGGGCGGGTGGAGCGCGATAACAGCGAGGAGTTCGTCAACCTACTCGTGGTCTGGACGGAGGGCATGTCGGTGCCGCCGTTGGACGAGCGCCGGCTCGAGACAGAGGTCGAACTGTGGCGAAGCGGAAACCTCTGACGGCCCGCACCTGAGACGCCAGCGGACAGGAGCCCCGCCTTCAGGATGTCCTGGAGGCGGGGCTTGCGAATGGTGGAGCACGCCCGCGTCCCGGTGCCTTCACGTCCTCATCAGCCCGTCACAGGCGCAGGGACACGAACTTCGGTCAGGAAGCGGCCGTGCTCAGCGTGGTGGTCGTGCCGGCGCGCAGCGCCCAGTTGTTCCGCATCCCCATGTCGCACGGCGTCCATTCCTGCTTCGACTGTCAGCGATCAGGTTATTGAGCCAGGTCACGACGTGTGCGTGTCGCCTCAACTTGGTCATCCGCGTCCATGATCCTTCTGTTGATCCTTCAACGGGATTCCGGGGGATGGCGATGATGGCGCGGAGGTCGTTCCACGTGATCGACATTGCCCAAGGTGGCGCGGGCGGGACGGGTGCGGAAGACTGCCACGATGGCTGCTGAGTACGCCCAGAGTGACCAGTTCCGTGGTGCCCGCATCCACCTGTGCGACCTTTCCGGTCTCGAGATCCGCGATTGCGAGGTCAGCGGTCTGAAGATCGTCGACTGCTATGGGAGCGACGTCTACCTCGGTGGCGACTTCGAGCGTCTCGTCGTCAACGACGTCGACGTGACCGCCTACGTCGAGGCCGAGCTCGACCGGCGGCACCCCACGCGGGTGCTGGCGCGTGACGCCGCGTCCCCCGACGACTACCGGGCTGCTTGGGATGCCATCGAGACGCTGTGGGCGGCGACACTCGACCGCGCCAGGCTGTTGCCCGAGGCCAAGCTGCACGAGCAGGTCAACGGCGAGTGGTCGTTGATCGAGACCCAACGGCACCTGCTGTTCGCCGGCGATGCCTGGCTCGGCAATGCCGTGTTGGAGGAGGAAGCGCCGTACCACCCGTTGGGCTTCCCTTACGGCGGGATGCCGCCCGACGCGACGGCGAAGCTCGGTCTCACCCTCGAAGCCACCCCGACGCTCGACGAAGTGCTCGCGCCGCGGCTCGCCCGCATGGCCACGATGCGGCGTGTCGTCGACGGGCTCACCGAGGCCGAGCTCGATCGGGTATGCGGTCGCAAGCCGGCGGACCCGTATCCCGACCAGGAGTACGTCGTGCGCCGCTGCCTCAAGGTGGTGCTGAAGGAAGAGGCCGAGCATCACCGATATGCGGTGCGTGACCTCGCCGTGCTCGAGGCCGGTGCCTGAACTGGCGCCGACCCGGCCGGAAATGACCTCCAGCCGCAAACGGCTCTACTGTCCTTCGTGAGCACCCCCCTTCGAGTGGCTCGATTACCTGCGCACGGGCTGGCTCAATTGGCTGACGTTCGACATTCGACCAGCTGCTCCCGATGCTGGTGCGTCTGCAGTGGCTCGCCAGAGGGCCTTGATCTTGGATTTCTCGAAGGCAGCGGCTACTACCGGCTCGGCGGCGGATGCATCGCGGGGCAGGTGCTGGTTCTGCTGTACGACGGCATCACGCCGGGCGCGAATGGCTGGCGGCACTACTTCGCGCCCGACCTACGGGCCGTGACCGTCACCGTCCGCCAACACGGTCGACGCCGGCACCGGAGCCTAGCGAGACTGTTCCCCAGTTTCGGGGAGAGTCCCTATTCGTCGATCTCACTGTCTATGGACGTCCTGCCAGGGCTTGAGAGGCCGATCGACGTTTCGAGGCTTGCCCGATGCGCTGGTCAGCGAGCCCGCCAGGTGGGAGAGGTAGGCGTCCCGGTTGACCTCAACCAGTTCGCCGGACAACTCCACGGCCTGCTCGGAGAGCTTGACCGCTTCGACCGTCCGTCCCGCCTGCGCCAGCCGGACAGCGTGGTTCATCAGCGAGCCGGCCAGGTCAGGAAGGAACGCATCCCGGTTGATCTCGACCAACTCACGGTGCAACTGGACGGCTTGCGCGGAGACCTCGGCAGCTTCGGCCTCCCTCCCCACCTCCACCAGCCGTACGGCGTAGTTGGTCAACGACATGGCCATGTCGGGGAGGTAGGCATCCCGGTTGCCCTCTGCCAGCTGGCCGTACAGCTGGACGGCTTGCTCAGAGACCGGCACGGCCTCGCTCCACCGTCCCAGCTCGCCCCGCGGCGAACGGCCGGCCCGCCGCGATGGTGGTCTGGTCGATCTACCGCAGTGCTGCGCCGCCGCCTCCGGCGGCTCAGGGGCCGAGATCGAGGACGTCCCACTGCACTTCTCCGGCGACCGCCCTGGGCTTCCCGTAGCCGATGGACGTGCCGTTCTCCATGGCGTCGGCGGTGGCTTTCAGCAGGGCGTGGAACGAACGGATACGGACTCCGCCGGGCCTGAAACTCATGCTGCCCTCGTGGTCGGTCGTGCCGACATCACTCTGCGCCGAATCGTCCACGAGATGGTCTCCCATGCCGTCGGCGCCGACGGCCAGCATGCGCCCGACCCACCATTCCGTGCGCGCGTTCGTGTCGTCCCCGTCGCCCTCGTTCTCGCAGTCGATCTCGCACGGGCCCCGCCAGTCGTGGAGGATCTCCGCGACGCTCGCGTTCGAGTTGCCCAGGAACCCGAAGGCCCAGGTGTCGTCGAGGTAGATGGAGCCGTCGTGCCGCAGCAGCGACGCGCGCAGGTCGTCGGGGAAGCGCAGGCCCATCTCAGCCTCCGCGCCGCGATGTCCGCCGCCCTTCCCGGCTTGCCGAGCGTGCGGTGGCTCCGGGGGGCGTGCGTCTTCAGCCATGACTCGAGAAAATCGACGCCAATGTTTGAGCACAAGGGAGTTCCAGTGCACTTCTATCAAGACTCCGACCGGTCGATCAAGTTCCGAACGGAAGACCCGGAGCTCGTCGATCTCGGCCTGTGGCTGAGCTTCGACATGGGATTCTCCTTCGACTGCTGCCTCGACGCGCTCGCCCGCGTCGACGACGTGCTGTCCGGTCGCAGCCAGACGGCCGGCTACGACGGCAACGACTACGAGGTGAGCATGTCGAATCTCGCCGCAGTCTTCGCCCACATTGGCGGCCCCCCGCCCACCTCGTGCCCGATGCCCACGGTCAAAAGCGCGGTCGAGGAGTACTGGCGGTTCCTGCTCACGCTCCCCGAGAACCCCGATGTGATCCGGTCGTACCGCCCCGAACTGCCATGGCACCTGGCGGCACTGCTCTGGTGGGAGGAGTACTGGAAACGCCCGCACCCGTACCGGGGAAGGATCGAGGGGATTCCCGCCCAAGGCCCCGAATGACCCTGCGCGGGAAAGGCCCGGACCGGCGGAGGGAGGCTCGCCCGGTCCAGGCCTTTGTTGCCCCCGAGGGGTGCGTTGTGTCGAGCAGTGGTCGTGTCTTAACCCTTCTCTGCCCCGCCGGTGAGGCCGTAGACGATGTAGCGGTCGCACTGTCGAACCCATTACCGAGGAGGACTTCTGATGCGCAGCGCGGTCAGCGGCAACCCGGTGAGATCGAGTGTTGACACATACGAGTTCCTCGGGCGTTTGGAGCGAGCGCCTCCAACATGACCTGGCGACGGTGCACAGAGGTACAAGAACGACTACCTCTTGGCCACTCGGAGATGGTGCTCTCCCGGCGGGAGCGTCATGAAGGCGGGACTCGTCAAGGTGTAGCCGGCAGGGCAGTCGAAGGACACCTGGCCGTGTTCTGGGACGCGCACGGTGATCTCGGCCCCGCGGTGATGGCGTTCCCAGCGGAGGAGGTAGGTTCCCGCCGGGATGTCGTAGGAGACCTCGGCGGCGTCCGCGAGATCGAGGCCGTGGAGAGCGACCACCGCGCGTCGCCATCCGACAGAGTCGGTGGCTTGTTTGAGGCCGGCGATGTCCTCGGTCAACCAGGTGGCCACGTAGCCGAGCATGAAGTGGTTGGCGGAGGCTTGGCCTGGCCTGTTCTGCCAGGATTCGGCGAGTGCCGTGTCGCCGCTGCGGATCATGGCGCCGTAGCCAGGGCTGTGGGCCTGGGTGACCAGCCGGTGGAGGATGTCATGGTGTCCGGCCGCGCCGAGCACCCGGAAGAGAGCGGGCAGGCCGATCTCGCCGGACGTGACGGCGTGGTTGCCGTGCTCGACGAGGCGGGCGAGCTGTTCGGTCACCTGCTGGCGGTGCCGGTCCGCGACAAGGCCGGCGTCGAGTGCCAGGGCCAGGGAGGCTTGGGAGCCACTGCCGATCCGGGTGGGATCGGGGGCGTATCGCGCCTGGAGGTGTTGTCGTACCTGGTCTGCGGCGAGCAGGAAGCGGGCGGGATCTTTGCCGAGAGCGGCGGCCAGGGTGGCGGCGGACGCCAGCATGGCGAGGTGCCCGTGGCCGTGCACGAGCGGCGCTGGAGTGGACTCGTCCAGTGTGATCCAGTCGGCCAGTCCGTCGTGGAGCAGGCCGTCCCTTGCCTGCGAGGTCACATAGTTGAGGTAGCGCAGGGCGGCGGTCCAGGCGCGGCGGGCGGGATCGAGGTCTCCAAAGACGCGCCACAGTTGCTCCGGCAGCCGCCAGATGGCGCTTCCCCAGTTCACGTCGTGGCGGAAGCCGCCTTCGAAGACGACCAACTCGGGGGCGATGCTCGGGATCAGGCCCTCGGCCGTCTGCGCGTCGATCATGTGGATGATCAGGTCGGCGAAATGATCCCTGACGTCGTAGAGGTGGGAGACGGGGCCGAAGACCAGGTGGGTCTGCTCCAGCCAGCCGAGCTTCTCGCGGTGCGGGCAATCGGTGGGGACGCTCATGAGGTTGGATTGAACGGCTCGATCGGTCAGGTCGTAGATCGCCTGCAAGGTGGGATCCGTGCAGGAGAAGCGGCCGGTACGCCGGTCGGCCGTCATCAGCTGCTGGGAGCGCAGGTCGATCGCGTCGGCGTAACCGCCGGGGACCTTGACTTCGACGTAGCGGTAGCCGTGATAGCAGAAACGAGGATGCCACTGCTCGGCGCCGCCTGCGGTGACGCAGGTGTCGAACACCGGGCCGCCCGATGAGCTCTGGTCGGCGCGTCCGCCGGAGTCGATGTGCTCGGCGGGCCACAACTCGATGCGGGTGCCGGACGGCACGCGGGGGCTGACGGTGAGCAGAGGCCGCCCGGCGTGGTTGACGCCGAAGTCGCAGACGAAGCCGTCCGGGGTGGGTGTGCGGGTGACGCCGGACAGGGTCGTGACGACTTTGACCGGCGGGGCCGCGCGCGTCCATAGGTCCGGCCCTGGATCGTCCAGCTCGACCGCGTCGACCCAGGAGGTCCTCCCCGCTCGGGCGTCGTGCTCCTCGCCGCCGTACCAGTGCGTGAACAGGGTCGGGCCAAGGGCGGCACGCCACGAGCAATCCGAGCGGATCGTCTCGAAGGTGCCGTCGGCGTAGTCGACATCGAGCCGGGCCAGCAGCCGTGGTGCGTGGCGGGACGCGGTGAACTTGGTGTACCTGCCAGGAACGTCGCGGACGTGGGCGCTGCCCTCGCCGAGCTCGACGAGCAGATGGTGCCGGCCGGGGCTGAGCCGGCCGGTGAGATCGAGCGTGGTCGCCGCGACGCGGATGCGGAACTCGGTGACGCCGGGCTCGAGCTCCGCGTCACTGAGCGGTCGGCCATCGAGCGTCGCCGTCCACACTCCGAGTCCGGTGATGAGCAGCCGTGCGCTGCGTACCGGCCCGTGGACGTCGAACGCCCTCATCAGCACCGGCGCCCGGAAGATATTCGGGCCGGGTGTCACCCAATCGGGATGAGTGATCCACACCGCTGGTGCGATATCGCGCTGAGCTGGGGAAATCTGCCCATCGGGGGTCATGCGAGGCCACTCCTACCCTGGCTGGGGCCGGTACTGAAGCGAAACGGACGGCGAAAAGTGTGTATTGCGACACATGGCTGTAACCGGTTAGAGTCCGCGATTGTAACGATTTAACGCCTGCGCTGTCTACGCGTGTGGCCTGACCTTCGTGCGTCTGGAGCGTGACGATGACGCATCGCAAATCCCTCCGTGACCCGGTCAGCCGGCGGTCCTTTCTGCTGGCGGGGACCCTTACAGGAGCTGCCGGGCTGACCGGCGGCTGCGGCTTCTTCGCGATCGAGCCGCGTACCGCGGAGAGGCCGGCAGCGATCGGGCCGGGCCAGAAGGAAGCACCCATGCTCGCCGCCCGCGTCAAAGCGGGCGCATTGCCGCCTCTGCCGCAGAGACTGCCGGAAAAGCCACTGGTCATCACGCCGAAAGAGCGCCCGGGGGACTATGGCGGCACATGGAGAAGCGGGATGCTGGGCGCGATCTCCATCTACCAGGCATATACGTATGCGGCCACGGACGCCCTGCTCAACTGGGACGAGGCATTCACCACACCCACGCCGAACATCGCCGAGTCGGTCGAGATCGGCGAGGACGGCCGCCTGTTCACGTTCCGCCTGCGCAAGGGCGTGCGCTGGTCCGACGGCGCCCCGCTGACCGCCGAGGACATCGTCTTCGCTTACGACGAGGTGATGAGCCACAAGGACCTCGGCGGAACCCCCTCACCCGAATTCATGGTGGCCGGCGAGGCGGGCGAGATCGCCAAGGTGGACGATCACACGTTCACCTTCAGGTTCGCCGCCCCGAACGGCTTCTTCCTGGCCAGGCTCGCCTCGCCGAACGGCTACATCCTCACGCTCTACCCGAAGCACTACCTGGCCGCTTTTCACAAGGACCACAACCCTGACGTGGAGCGGAAGGCAGCCGAGGCAGGGTTCTCCACCTGGGGCGACTACTTCTACTCCAAGGTCGGCCGCGGCTACTGGGATCTGCCGCGCTGGCAGAGCACCGAACTGCCGACGGTGGCGTGCTGGGTGGTCAAAGACCCGATCGGGCAGGGATCACGTCTGGTGCTGGAGCGCAATCCGTACTACTGGAAGACCGACCCGGAAGGGCGGCAGCTTCCCTATCTGGACCGGGTGTCGCTGGAGGTCATCGGGGACGCCGAGCTGATGGCGGTACAGGTGGCCAACGGCGGTCATCGGCTGGACGGACCTTGCCAGGGTGGTACGGGGCCGCTTCCTGGCCCTGCGCGAGGAGCAGTACGTCACCGCCGCCCGGCTGGACGGATCGTCGGCAGCCCGGATCATCCGCCGCCATCTGCTGCCCTCCATGAGCAGCCACCTCATCGCCTCACTGACCCTGTCGATCCCCGGGATGATCCTTGCCGAGACCGCGCTGTCCTTCCTCGGACTGGGCATCCAGGCCCCCGACGTGAGCTGGGGCGTGTTGTTGCAGGAGTCGCAGAACCTGCGAGCCGTCACGACGGCGCCATGGCTGCTGCTGCCTGGCCTGGCCGTCATCGTCGTCGTCCTCGCCCTGAACTTCCTCGGCGACGGGCTCCGCGACGCCGCCGACCCCTACAGCCGTTGACGGGAAGGA
Source organism: Nonomuraea turkmeniaca (assembly GCF_005889735.1). Lineage (GTDB taxonomy): Bacteria > Actinomycetota > Actinomycetes > Streptosporangiales > Streptosporangiaceae > Nonomuraea > Nonomuraea turkmeniaca. The sequence goes on along the minus strand of NZ_VCKY01000007.1, from coordinate 62,490 downwards.
CCGGCATGATCCTCAAGGTTGAGAACCTGCGTACCTGCTTCCGCAACCACGACACCGTGGTCAAGGCCGTGAACGACGTGAGCTTCGACCTGCCGCGCGGCACCACCTTGGCGATCGTGGGCGAGTCGGGCAGCGGCAAAAGCGTCACGGCGCGCTCGCTGCTGCAGATCCTGGACCCGGGCGGCCACATCGAGCACGGCACAGCGCTGTTCACCCCCGACCCAGATGGCGACAGCGTCGACCTGCTGTCGCTGGATCCGCGCAGTGCACGCATCCGGGCCATCCGCGGCCGGCAGATCTCAATGATCTTCCAGGAGCCGATGGCGTCGCTGTCCCCCATGCACACCGTGGGCAGTCATCTGGTGGAGGTGCTGCGGATCCACCTCGGCCTGGACAAGGCACAAGCGTGGGAACGCGGCGTGCTCCTACTCGAGAAGGTGGGCATCGCACAGCCCCGTGCCCGGATGACGAGCTACCCGTTCCAGCTCTCGGGCGGCATGTGCCAGCGCGTCATGACGGCGATCGCCCTGGCCTGCGAACCGCGACTGCTGATCGCGGACGAGCCCACGACCGCGCTCGACGTCACCACGCAGGCCAAGATCCTCGACCTGCTCGACGAGCTCAAGGCCGCGGACGACCTGTCCATGCTGTTCATCACCCACGACCTCGGAGTGGTGGCGCGAGTGGCCGACACCGTCGCCGTGATGCGTGACGGGGTCGTCGTCGAGCACGGCGAGGTGGACCAGATCTTCCACGACCCGCGACACGACTACACCAAGCACCTGCTCGGCTCTCGTCCCGGCGTGTGGAAGGCCCGCCCGCCAGACGCGGCGATCGTGACGGCCCGTACCCCCGAGGACCAGGCGCCGCCCAGGATCGCCGCCATCGACGACCTGCATGTCACCTTCGACGGCTCCATCCAAGCCGTGCGCGGTGTGAGCTTCGACATCTACGCCGGTGAGACGCTCGGCCTCGTCGGGGAGTCCGGATCGGGCAAGACCACCACGGGGCGCTGCCTGGCGGCCGCGCAGAAACCCACCTCGGGCGACATCGCCTACTGGGACGCCGACGGTGCCGAACACGACGTCTCAGCGCTGGGCAGGCGCGAGCTGAAGAAACTCCGCACACAGGTCCGCATGATCTTTCAGGACCCGTACACCTCGCTCAATCCCCGCATGACCCTCCTGGACGTCATTGCCGACCCGCTGCGCGTCAACGGCCTGGCCAAAGGCGGGGAAATGAAGGAACGAGTGGCTTGGGCACTGGAGATGGTGGGGCTGCGCCCCGACCACATGAGCCGCTACCCGCACGCCTTCTCCGGGGGCCAGCGCCAGCGGGTCAACATCGCCCGCGCGCTGATCACCCAGCCACGGCTGGTCATCGCCGATGAGGCCGTCTCAGCCCTGGACGTGTCGGTACGCACCCAGATCCTCGAACTACTCCAGCGACTACAGGCCGAGCTGGGGCTGACCTATCTGTTCATCTCGCATGACCTGTCCGTCGTCGAGGCGATCTGCGACCGGGTCGTCGTCATGCGACATGGCAGACTCGTCGAGCTCAACACCACGGCCGCCCTGTTCGGAGAACCGCGGGAAGACTACACACGAGTCCTGCTCGACGCCGTCCCGGTGCCCGACCCCCGCCACTACACCTCGTGACGGACACGAATGAGAGAATGGGATCATGGCCCATAACCGCCCGACGATCAACGACGTCGCCGAGGCCGCGGGAGTGTCCAAGGGAACGGTCTCCCGCGTCATCAACGGCCACAACTGGGTCAGCCCGCCCGCCCGTGCTGCGGTGCTGGCCGCGATCGAGCGGCTCGGGTTCGTGCCCAACAGGAGCGCCCAGAACCTCGCCTTCGCCCGCTCCAACTGTGTGGCCTGCGTGCTGTCGGAGCCGATCGGCGTGCTGGCCGAAAACACGGTCTTCACCACCAGGCTGGAGGAAGTGACCAAGCAGCTGACCGTGCGGGGCAAGAGCGCGGTGCTCATGTTCGCCGACCAGGACGAGCAGCGTGCCCACGTCGTACGGCACGCGCAGGCACGGCACGTGGACGGCGCCATCCTGATGAGCGCCGATCCCGACGATCCGCTCATTCCGCTGCTCACCGAGGGGGACGTGCCCCTCGTCACGGCCGGACGGCTGTTCGACGAGCCCCGGCCCGGCCTTCCCCACGTGACCGTGGACGATCGGATGGGCGCGACGCAGGCCGTGGAGCACCTGCTCGGCCTCGGGCGCGAGCGCATCGGAGTCATCGCGGGCCCTCTCGTCTCGGCCGGTGCCCGGGCTCGACTGGACGCCGCCCGTGGCCTGCTCGACGGCCCCGACCGGGTAGCCGTAGCCGGCGCCTTCACCCAGGCCGACGGTTACGCTGCCTGCCGTGACCTGCTGGAACGCTTTCCGGAGGTGGACGGGCTGTTCGTCGCTGCCGACGTGCTGGCGATCGGTGCCGTGCGTTGTCTGCACGAGTTGGGTCGTATCATCCCGGACGATCTGGCCGTGGTCGGCTTCGACGACATTCCCGCGGTCGCCGCGCTCCACCCGCCGCTCACCACCATCGCGCCCGGTCCGGGAGGCGCCGAAGCGTTGGTGGAGACCATCCTGGCTCGTATCGACGGGCGCGATATGCCGTCCGTGGACGTACCGACCCGGCTGGTCCGCCGCGCGAGCGCTTAAATCGTTCTTCTCGAAAGGTTCACATGACGTACCCGGCCACCCATGCCGTGAAGCACATCCCCTGGGATCTCCCCGAGACTCGCACCCCCATGGCCGGCGCCGAGGACACGCGGCCCGGGCTCGACCTCACCAGCCGCTCCCTGTGGCGCGACGGCCGCCGGTGGATTCCGGTGACGGGCGAGCTGCACTACAGCCGCCTGCCTCGGCACCGCTGGCAGGAGGCGCTGCGACTGATGAAGGCGGGCGGGATCAGCGTCGTGTCCACCTACGTGTTCTGGATCCACCACCAGGAGCGTCAGGATCGGGAACCGCTGTTCGACGGCGATCTGGACGTGGCCGCGTTCGTCCGGCTCTGCCGCGACACCGGCCTGGAGGTAATCGTCCGGATCGGGCCATGGTGCCACGGTGAGGTGCGCAACGGCGGGCTGCCCGACTGGGTGGCCCCGGCCCGCAGCGACGACCCCGCCTACCTGGCGGAGGTGCGGCGCTGGTTCGGCCATCTGGGGCGGCGGCTCGGCGGGCTGTGCGGGCCCGGTGGGCCGATCATCGGCATCCAGCTCGAGAACGAGCTGTACGACCAGCGCGACCACATCGTCACCCTCAAAAGGCTCGCCCGCGCGTCCGGCCTGCACGCCCCGCTGTGGACGGCCACCGCCTGGGGCAGCGCCGACATCCCGGTCGGCGAAGTCTTCCCCCTGTACGGCGGCTACACCGACGGCTTCTGGGTGGACACCGCGGACGGCTGGCACGACTCCTTCCGCACCCACTTCCATTTCTCCCACCAGTGGGACGACCCGGGCATCGGCAAGGACCTGGCGGGCGACAAGAGCACGGGCGTGCCGGGGACCAAGCATCCCGACTTCCCGGCGGCCACCTGCGAGCTGGGCGGCGGCATGGCTACCGCCTACCACCGCCGCCCGTGGCCCGCGGGGGAGGACATCGCGGCCGTGGCTTTGTGCAAGCTCGGCAGCGGCTCGGTCTGGCAGGGCTACTACATGTACGCCGGAGGCGCCAACCCCCGCCCCGGCCTGCAGGAATCCCATGCCACCGGCTACCCCAACGACCTGCCGGTCCACAACTACGACTTCCACGCCCCGATCGGTGCCCACCTGCAGACCCGCGACAGCTTCCACCTGCTGCGCAACCAGCACGCCTTCCTGGCCGCGTTCGGCGACCGGCTGGCGGGCATGAACGCCACCATCCCGGGCGCGCTCGACGTGCACGACCGGACGACGCTGCGCTGGTCGCTGCGCTCGGACGGGCGCGAGGGGTTCGTCTTCGTCAACACGCACCAGCCGTACGAGCCGCTGCCCGCCCACCACGGCGTGCGCTTCGACATCGAGCTCGACGAGACCCGCGTCGTGTTCCCGCACCGGCCGATCGACATCCCCAGCGGGACGTTCGTGTGCTGGCCGGTCCACCTCGGCGTGCACGGCGTCACGGTCAACTGGGCCACTCTCGGGCTGCTGACCGTGCTGGAGGGTGACGATCCGGTGCTGGTCCTGACGAAGGCGGAGGGGGTGCCCGGCCATCTGTCCCTGCCCGCGGGCACGCGGGTGAGCGGGCATCCGGTGTTCGAGCGGGACGGCGAGGTGATACTGGAGGACCTGCCGGGCTCGCGCGAACTCTTGACGGTCGAGACGCCCGAAGGGGCGCGGCTGCGGCTGCTGGTCCTTGACGCCGTCGATGCCCGGTACGCCTGGGTGCCCGGTGACGGGCGGCTCGTGATCTCCGAGGCCGACATCGTGCTGATGGAGGATGGAGACCTCGCCGCCATCAGCACCGGTCCTGCCACGGTCGACATCCTCAGCGGGGACGTCTTCGAGCGACACCACATCAACGCGTCCTGTGCACCTGTTCCTGTGAAGGTCGTGCGGACCGCCGAGGCCACGCCGCCCCCAGTACGCCCGATCACCGTCCCCGGCCGTGCCTCAGCGCCAGACCCGGGCACGTTCGCCGCCCACGCGGCCCGTTACACGATCACGGTGCCCACGGACGGGCTGGCGGGCGAGCGTGTGCTGCTGCGCCTCGACCTGGTCGGCGACGTGGCCACCGCGACGGTCGGCGACCGTACGGAAGACCTCTTCTGGGACGGCGCGCCCTGGGACATCGACATCACGCCGCCCCACGGTGCGCTGACGGTCGAGGCGCAGGTCGCGATCTATCCCCTCGACGAGCGGACGCCGGTATGGCTGCCCGAGGCCGCGAGGAAGAAGCAGACGGGACGAAGCACGCAAATCCTCTCCGCCACTGTGATCGATTACCAGACCCACAGGTTCCCTCGTCGCCGCCTGGCTCCAGGAGCGACCGTGATCGGCATGTCGCGCCGCGACCGCAGCCGATGAATCGTGGTCCTGGCAACCGCGCGGCACTCGTCGGCGGCTTCCTTGCGTCGGCCGGAAGCGACGGCGCGTACAGACTCCTGCGATGTGCCTCATCCACTGGCCGGTGCCGTACGAGGAAAGACCACACGCGCTGACCGCACCACACACCCGCCGGCCCACCGGCATCGTCGGCCTCGACATAGCGGGATCCTAAGAGGACATCGAACAGTGGTGCGGTGGCCTGCCCGCAGGCGTGCGGGTCGTCGAAGGCGACGCGGGCCCGTTGGGCGTCGGCGTCGGATTCGACGGTGGCCCGCCGATCACTGGAGGCGTCCGCTAACCCCGATGCCGGGAAGTCCATCGGCGTCCCTGAGGAGATCGGGCCGCTGACAGGAGAGCCGCACGGGGCGGCAGGCTGGCCGGCCGACGGTGCCGCCGGAGCCGCTCACCGCTCGCAGGACGGCCAGGCAGAAGCATGCACATAGGCCTCAGACGAGGCGCATGGGTTCGCTGTCTTCAGTGGTCGTCCCAATGACCTTCGTGCGAGGCGTGACGGTGTCCGTCGTGGACGTAGTCGACATGGTCGTCGTGCGGAACGGCCACGTGCCCGCATTCCGGACCGTGCTGGTGGTCATGGCTCTCATGCGTGGCGTGCGCCTTGGGCTCGCACTCGTCCACGTGATCGTCATGGATGCGGTGCAAGCAACCGTCGTGGACATAGTCGACATGATCGTCGTGCGGGACGGCCACGTGCCCGCAGCCGGGTCCATGCTCGTGAGTGTGGTCGGCGTGCTGGCGGTGTTCGGCAGTCACTGACATGTCGAGACTCCCTATCGGTTCGTCACCGAAGATCCCTTATAGGGGTTCTGCCACATTTCAGGTTACGCCCGAAATCGTGATATCGGGCGGATCCATACCTCGGCGACCCGGCCGGCGCGCCGATCGTGCCGCGCCGTCAGAACCTCGGAAGCCGCGCCGGAGCCCCGATTCGCGCCCCGCGGGGGTTGACGGCATATGCGATGATATCGACAATGGTTTTCATTTTGCACTGAGGAGGTCTTGTGCCCGTCCCTGTCGCCCTGGTCGCGGGCCTGCACGCCAGCGCCCGGGCCGCCGCGGTCGATCGGCTGTTGCGGCGTCATCCCGGTGCTGTCGCCATCCACCACGATCTGCGCCCCATCGACGCAGGGCGCATCCAGCGCATGGTCCGCGACGTGTCCGGCACGCTGGACCGCGCCGAGATACGCCTGGCGCACGGCTGCATGACCTGCACCGTCCGTGAGGATCTCCTTACCGACCTGCTGCGCCGATCCTCGCCGCCGCGCTGGACTGGAACCCGATCATCGGCGACCGCGTCCAGCACCTCGTCTTCACCGGCCCCGACCTGGACCGCGACCGCATCATCTCCCTGCTCGACTCGTGCCTGATCGACCACGACGACGCCCTGCCCGGCGCCGCGGAGTGGGCCGGCCACGACGACCCGTTCGCCCCCATGCTGGATCTGAAGGAGAGCGCGTGAAGCCCCGCCATACACCCAGAAAGAAGACCAACCCGCTGCTCGGCATCGGCCACATCGACTACAAGGACACCGGCCTGCTGCGGAAGTTCATCTCGGACCGAGGCAAGATCCGCAGCCGCCGGGTGACCAGCGTGACCGTGCAGCAGCAGCGGCAGATCGCCCGCGCCATCAAGAACGCCCGGGAGATGGCCCTGCTGCCCTACTCCTCCCGCGAGGCCAGGTGATCACATGACGGATCAGTACGAGCGCTCCGCCGAGTTCGTCGACGCGATGCTCGCGCCCCACTGGACGATCCTGGGACCAGCACTCGCCGAGGCGCTACGCGGAGCCCCAGGGCCAGCCGTGGACGTCGGAGCCGGAGGCGGGCACGGCACGCGGGCGATCGCGCAGGCTCTACCCGAGGCGGAGATCTTCGCGGTGGAGCCGTCACCCGGCCTGCGTTCGGTGCTGATGGCCCGGGTGTACGAGAGCCCGGAACTGCGCGACCGGGTGACCGTACTGCCCAGCGGCCTGCTCCAAGCCGCGCTGCCGCCCCGCCTCGGCGCCCTGGTCGCCATGAACGTCATCGGCCACTTCGATCCTGCCGACCGCCACACGATCTGGAAACTGCTCGCCGAACGCCTCCTGCCCGGCGGGCGGGCCGTGCTCAACCTGCAACCCCCGGCCGAACCAACGGCCGTGCCGCAGACCCGCTTCTCCGAACTTCGCATCGGACGCCGCCGCTACGAAGGCTGGGGCCGCGCCGAGCCCGCCGGCCCCGGCCTGATCACCTGGCACATGACCTACCGCGCCATCCAGGACGGGGAGCCGGACGAGCAGGTGGAGGTCTCCTACACCTGGTGGGTCCTCGGGCAGGACCAGCTCAAGGCAGAGGTCATCGAGCACGGGCTGCAGGCGGCGCCCATCGGCCCCGCCGACCTCGGATTGTGGCTCATCACCAGAGCGGTCTGAACGCGGGACGGCCCGGCCGCCGCTCTTCGGCGAGGGGAGGCAAGGTGGACAGATCTCGGTGGGGTCCGATGCTGGAAGCCGCCGGCATCCGGGCGACCAGTCAACGGTTACTCGTCCTCGACGTCCTGGCGGCCCACCGGCTGCCCGTCTCGGCCCAGCGTGTGCACGCAGAACTGCACGACCGCGGTGAGAACATCGGCCTCACCACCGTCTACCGCGCACTCTCCTCGATGACCGAGGCGGGGCTCTTGCACGTCTTCATACACGCGGGCGAGGCCGTCTACCGGCTGTGCGGCACCGCCGGGCACCACCACCTCGTCTGCCGCGTCTGCGGGCTCGTGGCCGAACGGCAAGAGGAGAACGTCGTCGACGGTTTCAGAGCCGAAGAGGTGTACGGCGTATGCGCGGCCTGCGAGAGCGGGCAGCGATCAGCTCGTGCGACGGACCCTATCGATACATAATGAAATCCATTATCATTTCTATGCATGTGTCCTGATCTTCAACGGGAGCCCCCTATGTCCGTACGACGGTTCGACACCCGCGCGATCATGACCTGCGCGGCGATCGGTGTGGCCACGGGCTTGCTGCTCATTCCCTTCAACGTGCTGTCGGTCGCGCTGACGGCGGCGTTCCCGCTGCTGGTCAGCTTGATCTACGGCCTGTGGGCGGTGCCCGCGCTGATGGGGCTGGCGATGATGCGGCGCCCCGGCGCCGGGGTTCTGGCCAGCACGGTGGCGGGTCTGGTGGGCATGCCGCTGTCCACGTACGGCTGGATGATGCTGATCACGATGTTCCTGTGGGGCCTGTTCATCGAGATCCCCTTCATGATCACGCGGTACCGGATCTGGGGCACCCCGATGTTCCTGATCACGTCGGCGTTCATCGGCGCGCTGAGCGGAGGACTGCTGATCGTGAGCCTGGGTGGCGAGCAGATGTCGGCCGCCACCATGGCCGGGGCGATGGCGCTGGCCACGGTGAGCACACCGGTCTTCGGCTACCTGTCGCTCCTGGGTGTACGGGCCCTGGCACGGGCCGGGGTGGGCGGTGCGCGGCGGCAGGTCGCGGGCGGCTCCTCGTGACGCAGGCGCTGGTCGAGGCCACCGGCGTTCGTGTCCGCTACGACGGGGGCCCGGATTGGGTGGGCGCGGGCGTGGACCTGACGGTCGCGCCGGGCGAGTTTGTCCTGCTGCTCGGCCCGTCGGGGTGCGGCAAGTCGAGCCTGTCGCTCACGGTCAACGGGCTGGTGCCGCACAGCGTGCCCGCCGAGCTGGACGGCGTGGTCACGGTCGCGGGCCTGGACACGCGCACCACTCCGGTCGCCACGCTGGCGGGCCGGGTGGGCATGGTGTTCCAGGACCCGGACGCCCAGGTGGTGACCGGGTCCGTGCTGGACGAGGTGTGCTTCGCGCTGGAGAATCTGCTGCTGCCGGCCGTGGAGGTCGAACGCCGGGCGGCCGAGGCGCTGGAGCAGGTCGGGCTGGCCGGCCGAGCCGGCGACGATCCGGCGACGCTGTCCGGGGGCGGGCGCCAGCGCCTGGCCCTGGCCTGCGCGCTGGCGATGCGGCCGGAGGTGCTGGTGCTCGACGAGCCCACGGCCAACCTCGATCCGGTGGCCGCGTACGAGCTGTATCGCCACCTTGTCCAGGTGGACGCGGCCGTGCTGCTCATCGAGCACAATCTGGACGACGTGATCGCGCACGTGGACCGCGTTGTGGTGCTGGACGCGGCCGGGTCGGTGCGGCTGTCCGGGCCGCCCCTGGAGGTCTTCGGCGCACGTGTGGAGGAGACGGCGGCTACTGGCGTGTGGCTGCCGACGGCCGCTCTGGCCGCGCGGCGGCTGGCCGCGGTCGGGGTCGAGCTGGACACCACGGCGCTGACGCCGGAGGAACTCGGCGCCGCGCTCGCCGCTCGCTGCTCGCTCCCGCCGCTGGCGTCCGTCCCTCGGCCCGCCCCGCCATCGCAGGCCACGGCGATCGCCGTCCGAGAGCTCACCGTGCGCCACGGTGAGCGCACGGCGTTACGCGATGTCTCGCTGGACGTGCCGGCCGGGGACTTCCTGGCCATCGTGGGCGTGAACGGCGCGGGCAAGTCCACCCTGGCCCAGGCCATGGCCGGGGTCCGCACGCCGCCTCGGGGCGCGGTGCGGATCGGCGGGAAGGACGTGGCCGCGCTGGCCGCCCGTGAGCTGAGCGATCTGGTCGGGTTCGTCTTCCAGAACCCGGAGCACCAGTTCGTGACCGGATCGGTCGCCGACGAGCTGGCCCACGGCCTGCGCGTGCGCGGGATCACTGCCGGCGAGCGCGTGTCGCGCCTGCTCGAACGCTTCGACCTAGCACGGCACCGGGATGCCAACCCCTTCACGCTGTCGCACGGCGAGAAGCGGCGCCTGTCGGTGGCCACGGCCCTCATCTGCGAGCCGCACGTCCTCGTCCTGGACGAGCCGACCTTCGGCCAGGACCGCTCCCGGGCCGCCGAGCTGCTCGACCTGCTGCTCACGTTGAACGACGAGGGCCGGACCGTGGTCATCGTCACCCAGGACCTGCAGCTCGTGGCCGAGCACGCCAGGCACGTCGCGCTGCTGGCCGGAGGCCGCCTGGTCGCGCACGGGGCGGTGGAACGGGTCCTGCGCGACGACGCGCTCCTGGAGGAGGCGGGACTGCGGCCGCCGCCCCTGCGCCGGGCGGCCGCCCTGCTGGCGCACCGTCATCCGCACTGGGCGGGTCTGACCCGGCTGGGGGACATCGCATGACAGTACGCGACTCCGCGGCCGAGCAGCATCAGCGACTCGAGGAGCCCCGCCACGAGCGGCCGGAAAGCGGCGCCGGGCAGGCGCTCCCCGGCCGCGTTGAGCCCCCTGTCCGACGGCCCTCGCGCCGCGCCTTCCTGGCCCGGCTCAACCCTCTGGCCAAGATCGCGGCGACCCTGCCGGCCATGCTCTTCCTGCTGCTGGTCCGCGACCCGTGGACGCCGGGCCTGTTCGCCGTCGCGGCGGTGGCGCTGGCGTGGGCCGCGGGAGGGGTGCGCCCCCGCTGGTCCCTCATCGTCATCCCCGCCGCCCTGGCGTGGTTCACGCTGCTCTTCGCCCTGCTCGCGGCCGAGCACGTCACGGCGGGCACCCCGGTGGTGGTGCTGGGGCTGCGGGCGGGCGCACTGGAGTACGGCCTGGCCACCACGCTGCGCATGCTCGCCCTGCTGTCCCTGGCGCTGCTCGGCGGCGTCGGCACCACCGGGCCCGACCTGGTGCGCGCCCTCGTCCAGAACCTGCGCGTGCCGTACCGCTTCGCCTACGGGGCGCTCGCGGCGCTGCGGTTCGTGCCGCGTTTCCGACACGAGCTCGAGGTGATCACGGCCGCGCACCGGGTGCGCGGGGTCACCGGCGGACGCGTCCGCAGGACGGGGCGGATGCTGATCCCGCTGCAGGCGAGCGCCATCCGGCATGCCGAGCGCGTGTCGCTGGCGATGGACGCTCGGGCCTTCGGCGCGCACCCGACCCGGACCGAGCGCCACCGGCTTCGGTTCGGCCGCGCGGAGGTGTGGTTCGTGACGGCCTGCTGGGCCGTGTCCGTCCTGCTGGCGGTGGCGGTCGCGCTGAGCGGCCAGCTTCGCCTGCTCACGTCGTTCCACTGGTGAGGGAGTCTGACATGGCCGACGACGACGCGCTGGTACGCCCTGGTGCGCTGGCGGAGATGCTGCGGCCGGTACGCGGCCGCCTGGTCCTCGGGATGACGCTGGCCGGCGTCGGGGCGCTGTTCGCCATGGTGCCGTTCATCGCGGTGGCCGAGGTCGGGCGGGCGCTGCTGTCCGGTGGCGCGGTGTGGCCGTGGGCGATCGCGGGTGCCGGTGGGGCGGTGCTGCGTGCCTTCTTCATGGGGGCCTCCGCCTCGGTCTGCCACGTCGCCAACGGCCACTTCGAGTACGGCATCCGCAGCCGCCTGGCCCGCCATCTGGGACGGCTGCCGTTGGGCTGGTTCGGTGACCACGGCTCGGGCGAGGTGAAGAAGGCCGTCTCCGACGACATCAAGGGGATGCATCACCTGGTGTCCCACGCGCTGAGCGACATGACGAGCGCGGTGGTGGCGCCGCTGGTCGGGATCGTGTACCTGCTGCTGGTGGACTGGCGGATGACCCTGGCGCTGCTCGGCTTCGTCGCGGCGGTGCTGGCGGTCGTGTCGCCCATGCTCAAGCGCGGTTACCAGGCCCACATGGGGACCTACAACCGGGCGCAGGCGGAGCTGGCCAAAGCCACGGTGGAGCTCGTGGACGGCATCGAGGTGGTCAAGACGTACGGGGGGCGGGCCCGGGCGTCCCAGCGCTTCGACGAGGCGGTCACCACGCTGACGCAGCGGTGCCTGGCGTGGACGGCGGCGATGGGCAGGCCCGCCACGGCGATGAACATCGGGCTGGCCCCGGCCACCATGCTGGTGTGGATCCTGGCCAGCGGCACCGCTTTCGTGGCGGCCGGCTGGCTGCCGCCCGCGGATCTGCTGCCGTTCCTCGCGGTCGGCGTGGGCCTGCCGGGGCCGTACCTGCAGGTCGGGTCGGCGGCCAACATGCTGCGCCAGGGGCAGCTCGGCGCCACGCACGTGGACCGGCTCCTGGGCCTGCTGCCGCTGGCGGAGCCGGCCGAGCCGCGGCGGCCCGCCGACGGGCGCGTGGTCTTCGACGACGTGCGTTTCTCGTACGCGCCGGACGCGCCGCCCGCGCTGGACGGCGTCAGCGCGGTGCTCGCCCCCGGCACCGTGACGGCCCTGGTGGGGCCGTCGGGGTCGGGCAAGACGACCATGGCCAGGCTGCTGCCCCGCTTCTGGGACCCCGACGGCGGCGCGATAACCCTGGGCGGGGTGGACGTGCGGGACATCCCGAGCCGGGAGCTGCTGAGCCGCGTCGCGATCGTCTTCCAGGACGTGGTCCTGCTACGTGAGAGCGTGCGGGACAACATCCGGCTGGGCCGGCCGGACGCCACGGACGCGGAGGTGGAGGCCGCCGCCAAGGCCGCCCGCGTCCACGACGTGATCATGGCACTGCCGGACGGGTACGACACCGTGCTCGGCTCCGACGGCGGCGGCCTGTCGGGCGGCGAGCGGCAGCGCGTCACGATCGCCCGGGCGATCCTCCAGGACGCCCCGGTGGTGGTGCTGGACGAGGCGACCGCGCACGCCGACGCGGAGAGCGAGGCGGCCATCCAGGAGGCGCTGTCGGAGCTGGCCGCGGGCCGTACCGTCATGGTGATCGCGCACCGGCTGCACACGATCGCCGGGGCCGACCAGATCCTCGTTCTCGACTCGGGCCGGATCGTCGAGCGGGGCAGGCACGAGGGCCTGCTCGCGGCGGACGGCCTTTACGCGCGGCTGTGGCGGGCGCAGAACACGGAGGTCAAGGCATGAGCAGGAACCGGCTGATGATCGGCACTGCCGAGGAGCTGATGGGCTCCTCCAGCGGCATGCGGGGCCAGATCGTGTGGTTCGCCCTCGCCGGCGTCGCGCAGGGCGGCGTGTTCGCGGCCCTGCTGCCGCTGCTGCGAGCCCTCCTGTCCGGGGACACCGGCGGTGCGCTGCCGTGGCTGGCCGTGGCGGCGGGCTGCGCGGTGCTGTCGGCGCTGCTGTTGTGGCACGCCGCCAACACCGGGTACGTCGTCGGCATCGAGCGCATCGGCGACCGGCTCGCGCGCCGCATCGGTGAGCACGTCGTGCGGCTGCCGCTCGGGTGGTTCACCGCCGGGCGCGCGGGACGGCTGGCCCGCCTGACCTCCACGTCCGTGCAGGACGTCACCGGCATCCCGTCGACGCTGCTGCAGCAGATCGTCATGGCGGTGGCCACCCCGGTCACCGTGATCGTGGTGACGTTCTTCGTGGACTGGCGGATGGGGCTGGCCTTGGTGGTCACGGCGCCGGTGGCGCTGGCGGTGTTCGCGTGGGTGAGCCGGGTGCTGCGCGACACGCACGGCCCCGAGGACCACGCGCATGCCGAGGTGACCGACCGGGTGGTGGAGTTCGCCCAGGCGCAGCAGGTCCTGCGGGCCGCGGGACGTACCGAGGAGGGGTGGACCACGCTGGACCGGGCGCTGGCCGGGCACCGCGACGCCTACCTGCACAAGCTCGGCCGGGCCAGCCGCCCGTTCGGCGTGTACGTGCTGGTCGTGGAGCTGGGCTTCGCGACCATCATGGTGATGGGCACCTACCTCGCGCTCGGCGGCTCGCTGCGCGTCCCCGACGCCATCGCGGTGCTGATCCTGGCCGCGCGTTTCGTGGAGCCGCTGATCCAGGCGGGCGATCTGGGCGGCATGTTCCGGATCGCGCGCGTCTCCCTCGACGCCATCGGCGAGGTCATGCACGCAAAGCCACTGCCCACCGTCTCCGAAGGTCCAATCCCGGCCGACGCCACCGTGGAGCTTGACGACGTCAGCTTCGGCTACGGCGAGCGCCGCGTCCTCGACGGCTTCACGCTGCGCTGCCCGCCCGGCACGGTGACGGCGCTGGTCGGGCCGTCGGGCGCGGGCAAGACCACCGTCACCCGCCTGGTCGCCCGTTTCTGGGACGTGGACTCCGGCGCGGTCCGGATCGGCGGCGTCGACGTGCGGGAGCTGCCCACGGCCGACCTCATGAGCCGGCTCGCGCTGGTCTTCCAGGACGTCTACCTGTTCGACGGCACCATCGAGGAGAACGTCCGGCTCGGCCGCCCCGACGCCACCGACGCCGAGGTCCGGCGCGCCGCCGAGGCCGCGCGGCTGGACGAGGTGGTGGCCCGGCTCGGTGCCGGCTGGGAGACCCGGGTCGGCGAGGGCGGCTCGCGGCTGTCCGGCGGGGAGCGCCAGCGGGTCTCCATCGCCAGGGCGGTGCTCAAGGACGCGCCGATCGTGCTGCTCGACGAGGCGACGGCCGCCCTCGACGCCGAGAACGAGGTCGCGGTGAGCGCGGCGATCGCCGAGCTGGCGCGTGACCGCACGGTGCTGGTGATCGCGCATCGGCTGTCCACCGTGGCGGCCGCCGACCAGATCGCGGTGCTGGACGGCGGCCGCATCGCCGAGCTGGGCACTCATGGGGAGTTGCTGGCCGGCGGTGGCCGGTACGCCCGTTTCTGGGACGAGCGCAAGCGGGCCGCCGGCTGGCGTCTGGCCGCTAGCTGAGCCGGGCGACGAGGTCCTTCTTGCTGACCTTGCCGAGGCCGGTCAGCGGGAAGGACTCCATCAGCTCCAGGCGGTCGGGCAGCTTGTACGGGGCGACGCCACGCTCGACGAGGAAGTCCACCAGGTCGTCCAGAGCCGGCTGGTCACCCTTGGGGATCACGCATGCGCAGATGCGTTCGCCGAGCACTTCGTCGGGCAGGCCGACCACGGCCACGTCGCGGACCTGCGGGTGGGCCAGCAGGTGGTTCTCCAGCTCCTCGGCCGCGATCTTGTCGCCGCCCCGGTTGATCTGGTCCTTGACCCGGCCTTCGAAGACGACGTGGCCGGTGGGCAGGAGCCGTACCACGTCGCCGGTCCGGTAGAAGCCGTCGCTGGAGAAAGCCCGCGCGTTGTGGTCGGGTGCGCGGTAGTAGCCGCGGATGGTGTACGGGCCGCGCGCCAGCAACTCGCCCGCCTCGCCCGGCGGCACGTCGCGGTCGGCGGAGTCAACGACGCGCAGCTCGTCCAGCGGCGAGACCGGAAGGCCCTGGCTGAGGAGCCTGATGTCCTGCGGATCGGTGCCGCGGTGGAAGCCGCACAGCCCTTCCGCCATGCCGAACGCCTGCTGCAGGCGGCAGCCCAGAGCGGGCTCCACCCGCTTGGCCAGCTCGGGGTTGAGCTTGGTGCCGCCGATGGTGACCTGGCGCAGGCTGGACAGGTCGTCGTCGGTCCACTCGGTCGCCTCGATCCACAGCAGCGCCACGCCGGGCACCATGCCGGTGTCGGTGACCCGTTCCCCGGCGATGATCGGGAAGGCCACGTCAGGGTCCGCGCTCGGCGCGAGCACGAGCGTCCCGCCGGCATGGAACGTGGCCATCAGGCCGTGGGTGAGCGTCCAGTTGTGCGCGATCGGCAACGTGACGAGGTGAACCGTGGAGCTGTCGTAGTCGCAGGCCTCGGCGACCGCGCGGCCGCTGTAGTACCAGTCGTCGTGGGTGCGCGGCACCAGCTTGGGCACGCCCGTGGTGCCGCCCGACAGCAGGAGCAGGGCCGGCTCGCCCGGGTCGCGGGCCGGCAGCGGCACGGGGTCGGCGTCCACGTCGGCCAGCGCCGTGAACGAGCCAGGGTCCCCGGCCACGAAGACGTGCCGCATTGACGGCACGCCGGCCAGCATCTCGGCGGCCAGCTCGCGGTGGTCGAAGCCTTGGTGCACGTCCGGGACGAAGAGCGCGACCGCCTCGGTGAACTCGCAGAAATAGCGGATCTCGCTGCGCCGGTGCGCCGGCAACGCGATCACCGGCAGCGCGCCCAGACGGAACAGCGCGAACAGCAACGCCACGAACTCCGCCAGGTTGGGCAGCTGCACCACCACGTGGTCCCCGGCTCTGATCCCCGCCCGGTGCAGGCCCGCCGCCAGCCGATCGGCTCTGCGGTCCAGATCCGCGTAGCTCCACCGGTGGTCGGGCGCCACCACGGCGGTCCTCGCGCCCCGTTCCTCGGCCCAATGCGTGAGCGACTCCCCGAAGGGCCGCCCCGCCCAGAGTCCCTCCTTGCGGTAGCGTTCCGCGAACTCCTCGGGCCAGGGTGTCCAGTCCGTACCGCTCATATCGCGCCTTCCTCCCACGCTTCGCCGGTTTCCGTGGTGATCTGTGCGGCCATCGCCGCGATGGTGGGGGTGGCGAACACCTGCCGCACGGTCAGCTCGGCGCCGAGGCGCCGCCGTACCGCTTCCACCAGCCGTGTCGCGACCAGCGAATCGCCGCCGAGTGCGAAGAATCCGGCGTTCCTGGGCACGGCGGGGACATCCAGCAGCTCGGCCCAGATCGCCGCCAGCGCGATCTCGGCGGGGCCCTGCGGCGGGTCGTCCCCGAGCTCGTCGCCGGTCTCCAGCAGGGTCCGCACGGCGTTGCGGTCGATCTTGCCGTTGGCCGTCAACGGCAGTGCGGCCATGGGCACCACCGGGTCCGGGATCATGTAGGCGGGCAACCGCTCGGCCAGCCTGGCCCGTACCGCGTCCGCATCGGTGTCTTCGGGCACCACGGCGGCCAGCAACCGCCGCCGATCCGCCGAGGCCACGACGACAGCCTGCGCCGCCTCCGCCTGCAGAGCCGCCTCGACCTCGCCCAGCTCGATCCGGTGACCGCGGATCTTCACTTGGGCGTCGGCCCGGCCCTGGAACTCCAAGGTCCCGTCGGGCCAGTAGCGGCCCAGGTCACCGGTGCGATACCAGCGCTCGCCCGCCACGGTCACGAATCGCTGAGCGGTCTGCTCCGGATCGCCTCGATAGCCGTCGGCGACGCCGAGGCCGCCGATCCACAACTCCCCCGTCACCCAGTCCGGGCAGTCACGGCCGCGGGCACCGACCACGCGGAAGCGCTGGTTGGCCAGAGGCCTCCCATAGGGCACCGACCGCCAATGCGCGGGCGGCTGAACAGGGACCGGGCAGCAGTTCGACCAGATCGCCGCCTCGGTCGCCCCACCCAGCGCGATGAGCTGCGCCCCGGCCCTCAGCCGGGGCGCCAGATCCAACCCCACCCAGTCGCCCGACACCAGCGCCAGCCGCAACCCGGCGCCTCCCCCGGCGGTCAGCAGCATGTCCAGCAGTGCGGGCACCGAATTCCACACCGTCACCTGGTGGCCCGCCACCAATTGCGCCCACCGGTGGGCATCGCGCCGTTCCTCCTCGCCGATCAGCACGACGGCGCCCCCGATGTTGAGCAGCCCGAAGATGTCGAACACGGACAGGTCGAAGTCCAGCGCCGACACCGCCAGCACCCGATCGTCCTGGCCCAGATCGAAGCGACGCACGACATCCTCGATGGTGTTGACCGCCGCCCGGTGGCTGACCTGCACTCCCTTCGGCTCTCCGGTGGAACCCGAGGTGAAGATCACATAAGCCGCTGTCCCGGGATCCGCCTTCACGGGCTCGTCGAGTGGCTCGCCGAAGATCAGCTCGGTCAGCACCACCTGCGCCCCGGCCCGCGCCAGGATCCGTTCCCGGCGAGCGGCAGGCTGGTCGATCCCGACCGGCACGTACATGCCCCCGGCGGCCAGCACGCCCAGCACAGCGGTCACCTGCTCGGGCCCCTTGGGCAGCATCACCCCGACCGGCGTGCCAGGACCGACCCCGCGAGAGCGCAACCACCCGGCCACGCGCAACGCGCGATCGGCCAGCTCGCCGTAGGTCAACGAGCCGCCGTCCCACACCAGCGCCACGCGCCCCGGATCCTGCGCGAAGAACCCTTCGTGCAACAGACGGCCCGGCACCGGCGCAGCCGTGTCGTTCACCCGCTCCCGCACGGCCACCTGAGACTCGGGTACCAACGACGGCACAGGCTCAGCCCAGTCCGTCACGTCCAGCCAGCCCAGCAACCGCTGGTAGGCGGCGAACATCGCGTCCAGCACGCCCGCCGGGAACAGCTCCTCGACCGCGTCCCAGCACAGCACCAGCTCTCCGCCCAGCTCCATCACCTGGTGATCCAGCCACACCTGCGGCGTCTGCGACACCGACCAGCTCTCCCGCCAGGGAGCCTGGAACGCGCGGTCGAACAGGTCGTCGTCGAGTCCCAGGGCGCTGGTGAAGACGACCGGCATGCCGACGGAGGCGCCCTGGGAGCGGCGGGCCAGCTCCCGCAGCACCCACACCGCGGACACGTCGCGGTGTTCCAGGTCGTGGCCGAGCCGGCGCTGCAGCGCCTGGGCCGCGTCGAGCCACCCGCCGCCCGGCTCGGGCCGATGGCCGACCAGGAGCAGGGAGGTGAAGTCGCCGATGACCCGGGCGATGTCCGGGTGGCCGCCCGGCTGTCCCGGCGCGGGCCGGTCGAAGAGGGTGAGGTTGACGGTCACGTCGGAGCGCCCACTCCAGGCCGCGAGCACCTCGGCGTAGCAGGTCAGCAGCACTGCCGAGGGGGTCAGCCCGTGTCGCCTGGCCCGCTGCTTGATGCGTGACCAGCGGTCCGCAGGCATGGTGTGCCGCCTGCGGACGAAGGCCGGCCGGGTGACGGTGGCCGGATCGACGGCCAGGGGCAGCTGCGGAGCCGGCGGCAGCTCGTCCAGCCGCTCCCGCCAGTAGTCCTCGGCCCTCTCCCGCGCGGCCGGATCGGGAGCGGAGTTGAGCACGTAGTCGCGGAACGACATCCCGACGGGCGGCAGCTCGGCCTCCGGGTCGTCGTAGAGACGAGCGGCCTCGGACAGGACGATCATCATGCTCAACCCGTCGAAGACGAAGTTGTCGAGGCTGAGCCCGAAGCACACGCGCCCGTCGGCGGCCCGGACCGCACGGACGTCCAGCAGCGGCCACCGGGCGAGGTCCACTACCTGGTGGGACATCTCCGTGCGGAGATCGGCCCGCGCCTGGTCGAACCGGTCATCCAGGACGTCGGCCACGGGGATGACGAAGCGGGGCACCCCGGGCAGGATCCGCTGCCGCCCGTCGCCGGTGACGACCGCGCGCAGCATCTCGTGCCGCCGGACGAGCCGGTTGAACGCCTCCTCCAGGCGCCCGACGTCGATGCCGTCTCCCTCGAACTCGAAGTAGCAGTGCGAGCCGACACCGCCGAGCGTGTAGTCCACCTGCCTCCCCAGCCAGTACGCCTGCTGCACTTCGGTGAGCGGGAACGGGTCATGGCGGTGCTCGGGGTCGGCGGGCAGCGTCAGGGCCGCCGTGTGGGAGCCGTCCATGGACAGGCCTGCCGCGAAATCGGCCAGCACGGGAGAGCTGAACAGCCGCCCGATCGTGACACCGCCGACCCCGGCCTCCCGGAGCCGCGCGACCACCCGGGTCGCGGCCAGGCTGTCGCCGCCCAGCATGAAGAAGTCGGCGTCACGGCTCACCTCGCCACCGCCGAGCACCTCGCTCCAGGTCGCCGCGACGACCCCTTCGAGCGGACCCTGCGGCGGGGTGGCGGAGCCGCCGGCCCCGCCGCCGGTGTCCAGCAGCCGCTGCACGGCCCGCCGATCGACCTTGCCGTTGCCGGTGAGCGGCAGGAAGGGAACGACCTCCACGCGGTCAGGGACGAGGTACCCAGGAATCCGGCCGCGCAGCCACGTACGGACCTCGTCGGGGTCGGCGACGGGCCGCGTGGCCGGGCGGGCGGCACGCAGCAGCACCGAGAACGGCCCCTGCGGCAGGACGGCTATGTGATCGAAGTGCGCTGCGGTCAGCACGTCCCGCCACCGGTCGGCGTCGAGCAGCGGGCTGCGCCGCCGCCTTCGTTCCCGGTCCAGCCGGTCGAAGCCGCGCTCCAGCAGGCTGATCGTCTGAAGGGTGAGCGGGGCCGGCTCCGTGAGCTCCCAGGCGTACAGGAGCCCGCCGGGGGCCAGGAGCAGCGAGGCGAGTTCCACGCCCGCGGCGACGGAGGGGTATCGGTGCAGGGAAGCGGCCGCGATCACCACATCGAAGGCGTGCCGCAGTGGGGCGGGCACGGTGCCGGTCGGCGCCTGGGCGTACCCGACCGGGTGCGGGGTGCCGGACAGCCGCTCCTTCGCGGCGTCCAGCAGCACCGGGGACTCGTCGAGCAGCGTGTAGTGGACAGAGCCGGGCGGAATGGCGTCCAGGATGCGGCACGCGGTGCGGCCGGTCCGCGCGCCCAGCTCGGCGACCCGCAGTGGTCGGCCGAGTTCGGCGGCGAGAGCCGCGAGCCGTCCGGCGATGACTTGCAGGGTCGTCGCGGTCTCCGGCCGGAGCGCCGCCTGTCCCTCCGGGGACAGCACCGGGTCGTCCAGCAGCGTGAGGGGTTCTCGGTCCCCGCGCAGCATCGCGGCCAGGTCCCCTCGGCGCTCGGCGAGGCGGCCGGCGATCAGGGCCAGGTGCGTCCCCTCCGCGCGGTCCATGAGGTCGGCCCAGATGGAGGCGTCACGGCAGTGGTCGAACCGCGGGCCGGGCACGTGACCGGTCGGGGTGGCCTGGACCACGTCCCACCGCTCCAGCCACCGCAGCCACACGTCCGCGATCGGCCGGTTGACCTCGTCGACGCCGTTCCGGGCCAGTGCGGCCTCGATGGTGGGCGTGATTCCGAACTCGTCGGCGAGGAGCCCGGTCAGGAGCGCTTCGGCCAACCGGGATTCGAGTTCCCATGTCTCCGGCAGCTCTTGTGGCTTCGGGCCGGCGGGCCGCGGCGTCGCCTCGGCGGCGGCTCGGGGGATCGACTCGGTGACGGCGGCGAGGAGGTGGCGCCGGTCGGCCGAGGTCACGGCGACGACTTGGCCGACGTGCGGGTGGGCTTGCAGAGCCGCCTCGACCTCGCCCAGCTCGATCCGGTGACCGCGGATCTTCACCTGAGCGTCGGCCCGGCCCAGGAACTCCAACGTCCCATCCGGCCAGTACCGGCCCAAGTCCCCCGTCCGATACCAGCGCACTCCCTCTACGGTCACGAACCGCTCGGCGGTTTGCTGGGGATCGCCCCGGTAGCCGTCGGCGACGCCGAGGCCGCCGATCCACAACTCCCCCGTCACCCAGTCAGGGCAGTCCCGTCCTCGGCTGTCGACCACGCGGAAGCGCTGGTTGGTCAGCGGCTTCCCATAGGGCACCGACCGCCAGTGCGCGGGCACCTTGGCAGGAACCCGGCAGTAGTTGGACCAGATCGCCGCCTCGGTCGCCCCGCCCAGCGCGATGAGGTGCGTCTGCTCGCCCAGCCGGGGCGCCAGATCCGGCCCCACCCAGTCGCCGGACACGAGCGCGATCCGCAACCCGGCACCTCCTCCCGAGGTGAGCAGCATGTCCAGCAGCGCGGGCACCGAATTCCACACGGTCACGCCGTGCTCGGCCACCAACTGCGCCCAGCGCTCGGCGTCGCGTCGCTCGTCCTCCTCGATGAGCACCACCGCGCCGCCCACCGACAGCAGTCCGAAGATGTCGAACACCGACAGGTCGAAGTCCAGCGCCGATACCGCCAGCACCCGATCCTGCTCGTCCATGTCGAACCTGCGGATCACGTCCTCGATCGTGTTCACGGCCGCTTGGTGGCTGACCTGCACGCCCTTCGGCTCTCCCGTCGAGCCGGAGGTGAAGATGACGTAGGCCGCCTGCTCGGGGTGCACTTTGACGGGCTCGCTCAGCCGCTCGCCGAACGCGAGCTCGGTCAGCATCTCCTCGACGCCGGCCCGCGCCAAGATCCGTTCCCGGCGAGCGGCAGGCTGATCCACCCCCACCGGCACATACATGCCTCCCGCGGCGAGCACGCCCAAGACCGCGGTCACCTGCTCGGGTCCCTTGGGCAGCACCACCCCGACCGGCGTGCCAGGACCGACCCCGCGAGAGCGCAACCGCCCGGCCACCCGCAACGCCCGGTCGGCCAGCTCGCCGTAGGTCAACGAGCCGCCGTCCCACACCAGAGCCACCCGCTCCGGATCCTGCGCGAAGAACCCCTCGTGCAACAACCGCCCCGACACCGGGCCGACCGTTGCGTTCACCAGCTCTCGCACCGCATGCTGCGACCCGGGCAGCAACGACGGCACCGGCTGCGACCAGTTCCCCTCCCCCAGCCGTTCCAGTAACCGCTGATAGGCGGCGAACATCGCGTCCAGCACACTTGCCGGGAACAGCTCCTCCACCGCGTCCCAGCACAGCACCAGCTCCCCGCCCAGCTCCATCACCTGGTGATCGAGCCACACCTGCGGCGTCTGCGACAGCCCGTTCACGATCTGGGGAAAGCCGTCGGGCAGCCGCCTGGAGAGGTCGTCGTCCAGGCCGAGGGTGCTGGTGAAGACCACGGGCATATCCGATCGCGCCGAGCCCGACCGGCGGGCGAGCTCCCTCAGCACCCAAAGCCCGGAGACGGCGCGATGCTCCAGGTCCTCGGCGAGTTGCTCCTGCAGGCGTCGAGCAGCGGCCAGCCAGGTCTCTCCGGGGTCGGGACGGTTGGCGAGCAGCAGCAGAGAGGTGAAGTCGCCGAGAATGTTCCCGATATCAGGATGGCCGGAGGCCGGGCGGTCGAAGAGGGTGAGGTTGACGGTGAGGTCATCACGCCCGGACCAGGCAGCGAGCACTTCGACGTAGCAGGTCAGCAGCACCACCGACGGGGTGACGCCGTGCCGCCTGGCCTGCTCCTTGATCCGTGCCCAGCGACCGGCCGGAACGGTGTGCCGTCTCCGGACGAATACCGGCTTGGCAATGGTCGCCGGATCGACGGCCAAGGGCAGTTGCGGAGCCGGGGGCAGCTCGTCGAGCCGGTCCCGCCAGTACTCCTCCGCCCTCTCCCGCGCCGCCGATTCATGAACCGAACTCAGCACGTAGTCACGGAACGACACGCCCACAGGCGGCAGCTCCGCCTCCATGTCCGCGTAGAGGGTGGCCAGCTCGGAGAGCAGCAGTTGGCCACTGAGCGCGTCGAACACGCTGTAGTCCAGGGTGATCCCGAGCCGCACGCCCTCGCTGTGGCGTACCACCCGGACGTCGATCAGCGGCCACCGGCCGAGGTCGAACACACGCCGAGCGAGTGCGCCCTCCAGACGTGCCGAGGCGGTGACGGCGTCGGAAGCCTCCTCTACGGGGATCCGCAAGCGGGGAACCTCGGGGAGGATCCGCTGGCGGCCGTCGTCGCCGATGACGGCCCGCAGCATCTCGTGACGTTGGATCAGCCGGTTCAACGCCTCTTCCAGACGCGGCGGGTCGATGTCGGCTCCGGCCAGCTCCAGGTAGAACGTGGTGCCCACGCCGCCCAGGGGCAGTCCGGCCGCGCGACCGAGCCAGTACGCCCGCTGGATCTCGGTGAGGGGGAAAGGCTCGTAGCGGTTCGCGTGATCGGCCATGATCGCCGGATATGTCTCGGCCCGTTCGTCGCCGGTGAGCGCGAGCCCTGCGGCGAAGTCGGCCAGCACCGGCGTGCGGAACAGCTTGGCCAGCGTCGCGTTCGCCAAGCCCATCTCGCGTAGGCGGGTGACGAGGCGAGTGGCGATCAGGCTGTCCCCGCCGAGGAAGAAGAAGTCGTCGTCACGCCCGACCCGCTCGGCGTGGAGGAGTTCGCGCCAGACGGCAGCGACCGTCTCCTCCACCGACCCCTGCGGTGGGACGAACGCCCTCGCCTCCTCTGTCTCCTCCAGCAGGGCGCGCACGGCGTTGCGGTCGATCTTCCCGTTGGCCGTCAACGGCAACGCCGCCATCGACACCAGCCGATCCGGGATCATGTATGGAGGCAAGCGCTCGGCCAACCCCGCACGCAGCGCTTCCGCATCCACGTCGTCGGATGCCACGGCGGCCAGCAACCGCCGCCGATCCGCCGAGGCCACGACGACAGCCTGCGCCACCTCGGCCTGCAGAGCCGCCTCGACCTCGCCCAGCTCGATCCGGTGACCACGGATCTTCACCTGAGCGTCGGCCCGGCCCAGGAACTCCAACGTCCCGTCCGGCCAGTACCGGCCCAGATCCCCGGTGCGATACCAGCGCACCCCCTCGACCGTCAGAAACCGCTCGGCCGTCTGCTCCGGATCACCCCGGTAGCCATCGGCCACCCCCAGACCGCCGATCCACAACTCGCCCGCCACCCAGTCCGGGCAGTCTCGCCCTCGGGCGTCAACCACCCGGAAGCGCTGGTTGCCCAGCGGCTTCCCATAGGGCACCGACCGCCAATGCGCGGGCACCTCGGCAGGAACCCGGCAGTAGTTCGACCAGATCGCCGCCTCGGTCGCCCCGCCCAAGGCGATCAACCGCGCTTCCGGCGCCTCATCGGCCAGCCGCGGCGCCAGATCCAGGCCTACCCAGTCGCCGGACACCAGCGCCAGCCGCAGGCCGCCGCCTCCCCCGGCGGTCAGCAGCATGTCCAGCAGTGCGGGCACCGAATTCCACACCGTCACCTGATGGTCCGCCACCAGTTGCGCCCAGCGCTCAGCGTCGCGCCGCTCGTCCTCGCCGATGAGCACCACCGCGCCACCCACCGACAGCAAGCCGAAGATGTCGAACACCGACAGGTCGAAGTCGAGCGCCGACACCGCCAGCACCCGATCCTCTTGGCCCAGACCGAAGCGACGCACGACATCCTCGATGGTGTTGACCGCCGCCCGGTGGCTGACCTGCACCCCTTTCGGCTCTCCGGTCGAGCCGGACGTGAAGATCACATAAGCCGGCTGCTCGGGGTCCACCTGCACGGGCTCGCTCAGCCGCTCACCGAGCGAGAGCTCGGTCAGCACCACCTCGACGCCGGCTCGTGACAAGATCCGCTCCCGGCGGGCGGCAGGCTGATCCACCCCGACCGGCACATACACACCCCCGGCGGCCAGCACCCCGAGGACGGCCGTCACCTGCTCGGGTCCCTTGGGCAGCACGACGCCCACCGGATCCCCCGGCCGCACCCCGCGAGACCGCAACCATCCGGCCACCCGCAACACCCGGTCGGCCAGCTCGCCATACGACAACGAACCGCCATCCCACACCAGAGCCACCCGCTCCGGATCCTGCGCGAAGAACCCCTCATGCAACAACCGCCCGGGTGCCGGCCCGGTCGTGTCGTTCACCCGCTCCCGCACGACCACCTGAGGCTCGGGCACCAGCGACGGCACAGGCTCAGCCCAGTCCGCCGATCCCAGCCATTCCAGCAACCGCCCATGGGCGGCGAACATCGCGTCCAGCACGCCCGCCGGGAACAGCTCCGCAACCGCGTCCCAGCAGATCACGAGGCGCCCGTCGTGCAACACCATCTGGTAGTCGAGCCACACCTGCGGCGTCTGGGAGATCATCCAGCCGAGCTCGCCCAGCTCCCGCCGGAAGACGGGATCGACCAGCTCACCGTCGAGGTTGCCGGCGAAGACGACAGGGGCGGTGGGCGGCGAGCCGGGGTGGGCGCGGGTCAGGTCACGCAGCACCTCGATCCCCGAGTAATCGGTGTGCGCGAGGTCGGCGTGCAGGCGGGCCTGGATGCGGCGGGCCAGCTCGGCGAACGGCAACGACTCGGAGGCGTCCACTTCCAGCAGGACGAGGCTGGTGAAGTCGGCCACCAGGTGACCGACGGAAGGATGGAGATCGTGCCGGTCGAACAAGGGCAGGTTGAGCAGGAAGCGCGGTGTGGCGCTCCAGGCGGCGAGCACTTCGGCGTAGGCGGCGGCCAGCACGGTGGAAGGGGTGAGGCCGTGCTCCCTGGCCCGGCGTTCGAGCCGCTCCCATTCCTCGGCGGACAGCCAGTGGCTGCGACGGACGAAACGCGGACCAGTGACCGACTCCGGCGGCACGGCGAGCGGGAGCTGCGGGCCGCCGGGCAGGTCGGCCAGGCGTTCCTGCCAGTACGCACGGTCGCGCGCCCGCGCCTCCGCCCGCAGGACGTCCTGCTCGGCCAGGTAGCGCTGGAAGCTGTAGTCGATGGGCGGCAGCGGGGCGTGCGGGTCGGCGTAGAGCGCGGCCAGCTCGGTGAGGATCATGCGCAGGCTGAGCACGTCGGCGACCAGCAGGTCCAGTTCGAAGTGGATGCGGGTGGCGCCGCCGGGCAGCAGCGACAGCCGTACGTCGAAGACCTCGCCGTGTGCGGCGTCGAGCAGCCGGTGCGACAGGGTCTCGCGCAGCTCCAGCAGCGCGCTCTCCGCCCCGGCCGCGTCCAGGGAGGTCAGGTCGTGGACCGTGAGCCGCGACCACACCGCCGGGTCATCGGGCGGGAGGGCTTGCTGGGTGCCGTCGTCGAGGAAACGGGTGCGCAGCTGGGCGTGGCGGTGGACCAGGGCACGCACGGCGCGTTGGAGCCGCTCGGGCGCCACGCCCAGCCCGTCGAACTCGATGTAGGCGTGGCAGCCGACGTTGCCGAGCACCTGGCCCTCGCGCCGCCCGATCCAGTACGCATGCTGCACGGGTGTGAGCGGGAACGGCACGCCCTCGTCCACCTTCACCTCGACGGCCGCCTCGAGTGGCTGCCCTTGGCGGGCGGAGATGAGCGACCACCAGTGGCCGATGGTGGGTGTCTCGGCCAGCTCGGCAACGTCGAGCCGTACGCCGGCCCGCCGCCAGCGGCCGGCCAGGCGCATGGCCGTGATCGAGTCCATCCCGCAGCGGATCAGGTTGTCATGGTCGCCTATCTCGCCTGGATCGCGCTGCAGCAGGTCGGCCACGGTGTTGCGGACGATCTCCAAGGTCAGGGGCACGGCGTGGTCTCCCTCAGCGGGTCAGGACGATGATCTCGTTGGTGAGCTTGTGGCCGCGCATCCCCGACTCGGCCTCCAGCTCCTCGATGCCGAACGTGAACCACTCCTGCTCGACGTACATCCGCTTCACGACCTTGCCGGCGCGGGTGACGGTGAAGCTGGAGGCGTAGCGCATGGTTCCGGGCCCGCCGGGCTCGCCGCGCATCCACACCTCGTAGGTGTGCTCGCCGAGCTGCTCGCGGGCGATCCTCGCCGGGACCATCTCCTGGGGAGAGGACAGCGCCATCAGCTCCATGACGATGGGCGCGCCCGGCGGCATCCGTTCGGCGAGCTTCCTGAACAGCTCCTTGCGGTCGGCCTCGGTGAGATAGCCCATCATGCCGAAAGCGGTCACGGCGCTGATGCGATCGGGCAGCTCGGCGTGCTGGGCCAGCGAGGGCAGCACGGTGACGCGGCGTTTGAGATCAGGGTTGTTGGCGAGCTTGTTGATCAGAGCGATGCGCATGGCGGAGGACGGCTCGGTGGCGATGATCCGCGCATCGGGCAGCGTGGCGCCGACGACGTGGGTGGCCTGGCCGGTGCCCGCGCCGAGGTCCACCACGGGCCCGTAGGAGGGGTCGACGTCCGCGAGCGCGCCGACGAGGTGGTGGCGGATCTGCTCCCAGTGGGAGCCGGACAGCAGGTCGTAGATCTCGGCGACGTACATGTAGTCGTCGCGGAAGTCCTCGGTGAAGGGGTTGGCTTCGGTGGTGGTCATGGGACTCCTCTGGTGGTCGGGGTGGAGGCGCGCCACGACGGCCCGGACCAGCCGCTCGCGTTCGGGCAGCAGGTAGAAGTGCCCTCCGGGCAGGGCCAGCGCCTCACAGCCGGCGGTCGTGACCTCGGCCCAGGCGCGGGCGTCGGCGTCGGTGACGTCGTGGTCGCTCGTGCCGCGCAGGGCCGTGATGGGGCAGTCCAGCGGCGGGGCGGTGGCCGGGCGGTAGGTCTCGATCAGCCGGTAGTCGTTGCGGATGATCGGCAGCATCAGGGCCCGCAGCTCCGGGTCGTCGAGCAGGTGCGAGCCCGATCCGCCGAGCCTGGCCAGTTCCGCGGCGAGCGACGCGTCGTCGCTGAGGTGCACGGTTCCGCCGCGCGCGCGGCCGGGTCCTTCGTGGCCGGAGGCGAACAGGCGCACCGGCCGGGGCGCGTGCCTGCGCCGCAGCTCCAGCGCCACCTCGTAGGCGACGGCGGCGCCCATGCTGTGCCCGAAGAACGTGTACGGCCGATCGAGCAGCGGCTCGACCGCGTCGGCGAGCTGGGCCACCAGCCCGGCCATGGTGCTCTCCAGCGGATCGGCCAGCCGGTCCTCCCGGCCCGGATATTGGAGCGCGACCAGTTCGACGTCCTGCGGCAGCAGTGGAACCCAGGCCCGGTAGCCGCTGGCGGCCCCGCCGGCGTGCGGGAAACAGAACAGCCGCGTCGAGGCGCGCGGGCGCGGCTCGAACCGCCGCACCGCCCGGCTCATGTCAGCTCCTCCACCGGCAGCGGCCTGGGCTCGGGCAGATCGACGAGGTCGGGCGGGCCGAGCTTGCGGGTCAGCTCCTCCCAGAGCCGGCAGGTGGCCAGATGGTACTGGCCGGTGCGCATCGTGTCGGCCGTTCCCTGAATGGCCTCCCGTAGTCGCGCCAGTGCGTGGGCGACGCCGCCGGGCCAGACAGCGTCCATGAGGTGGGCGAAGGAGTCGCCGCCGGGCGGGCCGAGGGGGACGGTGGCGGTCAGCGGCGGTGCGGCCGACCCGTCCAGCACCAGGTTGCCGTCGGCGTCGCGGGGCGCGTGCAGGCGAGGGCTCCACAGGACGGGGCCGTGCGTGTCGGCCAGCGTCAGCACCCCGGCGTCGGTGCCGATCGCCACCCGGTGCAGGAAGTGGGCGTGGTTGTCGGGGTCCTTGTGGTGGAGCTGGTTCTGCACGCGCAGCGTGAGCGGCACGCCCGCGAGCGTGCCGTGCAGACTGCGGAACGGCCCGCCTGGCGCGGGCAGCGGCGCCAGGTCCGCGAGCGACCACGGCCGCAGCCGACCCAGCGCCTGGCCGAGGATGTCCACCATGGGGTAGGCCACCTGCACGGCACACGCGGCGTCGGCGAACAGCACCTGCCGCCTGGCGGTCAGCGCCCTCGCGGCCGCCACGAAGGACCGGATCGGCTCCAAGTGAACGTAGAAGGAGTTGAGCAGGTAGGCCGCTCCGGCCCGCCGGGCCTCGCGCAGGCAGCGGGCGAGCTCGTCACCGCTGATCGGCTGCTCGTGGAGCACGTGGACGCCGCGGCGCAGGAACTCCAGCGCCAGCTCGGTGCCCGCATGGGTGGGGCGTACCACGACGCAGGCCACGTCGACGTCCTCGGGAAGGCGTTGGTGCAGCGGCACGCCCCACCGCCGGGCCAGCGCCCGGGAGCGGTCGCTGCCTCGTGCCAGGATCCCGGCCAGTTCGAACCCTTCGGCGGCCAGCACGCCCTTGAGGTAAACCTGGCCGAAGCCGCTGCCGCAGACCACCACCCGGAGCGTGCCGGTCACAGCGTCCCGGCCTCGAAGTCCGCGCCCGCCTCGATGACCTCCAGCGTGCCGACCGCGGGCAGGCGGCGGGCCGCGGCGACGGCTGTCTCCGGGTCGAGCGCGTCGCCGGCGTAGTGAGCGCCGGGCGGCAGCGTGCCCGCCAGCAGGGTCCGCACGGCCAGGGCGCCCACCATGCCGGTCACCTGGTAGGTGTCGCGGGTGCGCAGCACGGCGGTGCGGGTGACGGGCACGCCGCCGGCGAGGCCGTCCATGCGGTAGACCATGAGGTAGTACGGCTCGCGCCCGCTGAGGTCGAGCATGGAGGCGCGCATGACGGCCTGGGTGGCCTCGGCCAGCTCCGTCTCGGTGGCGGGCTGGCCGGTGCGCATCCGGGTGAAGGCCATGCGGGTCTGGCTGCCGGCGAACACGTTGTACCAGTCGAGCGTCACCAGCCCCAGGTCGGTGGCGAGCCGCTCGGCCTCCCGGCTCAGGAAGGGCTGGAGCGAGACCCGGTCGGGGTAGAAGGGCAGCTCGGTGTCCGGGACGGCGCGTAACACGTGGTCGGCCCTGCGGCCGTCCCGCCAGGCCGCCATCCCGGAGCCGGAGGAGCCCCAGACCGCTCCGTCGCGCAGGCTGAGCACGAGGTCGGCGGCCGATCCCTCGGGTGCGGCCTCCAGCCCGCCCAGGTGGACGGTGAGCGCGGTCGGCTTGTCGAAGCCCTGCCGGGCCAGCCAGCGCGGCAGCAGCGTGGACAGCCCCGGGTAGATCCCGGCTGACAGCACCGCAGTCCGTCCGAACGCGGGCGGGTCGAGCGCGCTGAGCCGGGCGTGGACCGGGTCGTATCCGGACACGTCCGCGAAGTCGGCGCCCGCCGACAGGACGGCCCTGGCCACGCGGTCGCCGAAGACGAACGACGGCCCGGCGCAGGTGAGCACGACATCGCAGCCCTGGCTGAAGGACCGCAGGGACGCCTCGTCGGTGATGTCGACCTGTGCCGCCTGCGCCCCGTGGCCGGCCTGTCCGGCCAGCCGGTCCGCCGCCTCGCGCTTGCGGCTGCCCAGGCGCAGGCGAGGCGGCGGACCGGCGGCGTCCCACAGGGTCAGGTCGGTCAGTGCGGCCACGGCCGCCCGTCCGGCGGTGCCGGTCGCGCCGATGACTCCGACCAGCGGCTCACTCATCAGTGCTCACTCCCGGGCTCCACTCCTGGCCGAGGATGCGGCCGACGGTTTCCACGTGCGGGGACGACATGCAGGTGAAGTGGTCGCCGGGGATGTCCACGATGCGCAGCTCGCCCAGGCAGACCTCCTGCCAGTACGCGGTCATCTCCTCCTGCATGGGCGGCAGGAGCTGGACGAGCCCGCCGTCCCTGAGGAGCGTGATGTCGCCGGCGTACGGGTCGGGTCGGAAGCGGGCGATGGCGCGCAGGTTGTGCCGGAACACCTGGTACATCGTCTCCAGATAGCCCTCGTCCACCGGGAACCGCCCGGCCGGCATGGCCGCGACGATCGCCGCCAGGCGCTCGGACCGGCGCCGCTCCCCCAGGCGGCGGAAGCCGGCGGCGAGGTCGGCGAACCGGTCGTTGAGCGCGGCGATGGCGCCGTCGGGCAACCGTCCCGTGCCGGCCACGGCTGTCTCCATCGCCGCGGCCATGAGCCGGTCGTCGGTCGGGTAGCCGAGCGCGGCGAGGTCGGCGCCGAGGACCCTGGCGAAGGCGTACTCGATGACGAGGTCGTCCTCGACCTCGTACGGGACCCGGTAGGAGCTGATGACCGTGAGGGCGTCGACGGTGACGCCCGCCTCGGTGAGGATCCTGGCGGTCTCGGTCGCGATCAGCCCGCCCATGCAGTAGCCGACCAGCCGCACCCGGTCGATCCCCGCGTCGATGAGCCGCTGCGCGTGCTCGCCGGCCAGGCGCTCGATGAGCCCGTCGGCGTCCAGCCCGGCGTAGCCGCCGGCGTGGCCGGGCTCCAGTCCGAGCAGGCGCAGGCCGGGCGTGGCGGTGGTGAGCGCGGTGACCAGCCCCCGGTACGGGGCGAGCGAGCCGGTTCCCTCGTGCACCAGCACGGTGGAAACGCCGTCGCCCTCGTTGAGGGTGAGCAGCGGGGAGTACTCGGCTCCCGCCTCGCCGGGCGTTGACCGCAGGTACGCCGCCATGGCCGCGACCGTGGGCCGGCGCAACACCTGCCCGAGCACGGCGCCGAAGTCGTGTCCCGCGGCCAGCGGTTCCCGTTCGATCATCTGCCCGACCAGCCGGGCCAGCAGCAGCGAGTCGCCGCCCGAGACGAAGAAGTCGTCGCCCCGGCCCAGCCGCCCGTGGCCGAGCACCTCGCCCCATAGGACGATCAGGCGCGCCTCCAGTTCGTCGAGCGGCTCGGCGGCCGGGGCGGACGCCTCGTCCTCGTCCGGTCTGGTGGCCCAGCCGAGCAGCGTGGCGCGGTCGATCTTGCCGTTGGCGGTCAGCGGGAGGGCGTCCAGCAGTTGCAGGTGCGCGGGCGCCATGTGCTCCGGCAGCCGTGCCCGCAGGTGCTCCTCCAGCTCCGGCACGGTCACCGGCGTCCGATCGGCCTTGAATCTCGCGACGAAGACGTGCTGACCGAGGAGCGACCGCCCCTCGCCGGTGAGGGCGGCGGCCAGAGTGAGCTCGCCACCGGCCTCCTCGATCAGCTCCGTCCACTGCTCGCGGGTGAGCAGGGTCTGGTCGGCCGCCTGCCGTAGGTCGGTGAAGCCGGTCAACTGCTCGGTGAACTCCATGGACACCATCAGCGGCAGGTTCTCCGCCGTGCCTTCGATGAAGGCGAGCCAGCCGCCGGAGGCCAGCAGCTCGCGCAGCGCGGCGAGGGCGGCCGCCGCGTCCTTGGCCAGGTGCAGGGCGTTGCCCGCGACGATCAGATCGAAGGAGTTGGGCTGCAGGTCCTGGGCGCGGGGGTCGAGGTTGAGGTCGTACAGTCCGTAGCGGACCCAGGGGTAGGCGGCGAACGCCTCGCGGGCGTCGTTGAGGAAGAACGGCGAGACGTCGGTGAACAGGTAGTCCACCTCCACATCCAGCTCGGCCAGGGCGGGGATGAGCGCCGCGCTGGTGCCGCCGACGCCGGCGCCGACCTCGAGGACCCGCAGCGGCCGGCCGAGTGCCGTGACCGCGGCCACGAGGACGTCGTTCAGGTAGCGGTTCACCGGGTTGTCGCGGAAGGCGGCCCGCGCCGTCTCGGTCGAGGCTCCAGGGAACATCAGCTCCAGCGGGTTGGCCTCGCCGCGCAGCAGCTCCGGCAGCGCGGCCGCGCTGGCCCGCAGATACGTGACCAGCTCGCCGCCGAAGTCGAAGGCGGCGGCGCGCTCGTCCAGCACGGCCAGCCGCTCCTCGACCAGTTCCGGAGTGGCCAGGGCCAGGCCGTGGTAGCGGCCTTCGCCGTCGCGGTGCAGCAGCCCGTCCGCGGTCAGCGCCGCGAGCCAGCGGCGCAGCAACCGCTGGTGCTGCGGCGCGACCGCCAGCATGGCGGCGATGTCAGGCAGTGTGTGCGCGTCCTGATGGTGGGCGAAGAGCCCGGCGCCACGCAGAGCGGCGGCCATGGCGATCAGCGCGGCACGGTCGGCGAGGTCGACGAAGGCGGTCAGCGCGGTCAGGTCCTCGGCGGCCCGGCCTTTCTCAGCGGCCGCGATCCCCGCGTCCGCCACGGCGGCCCGCTCGGTCTCGTCTGCCTTCGCGCCTGCGGCCACCTGGGCGAAGGCCACCAGCCTGCGCCGCAGCGGGTCGTCCCCGTCGACCAGCGCGACCGCCGCGGCGACGGCGGGGTGCTCGGCGAGCACTGCCTCCACCTCGCCCAGCTCGACGCGGTGGCCACGGATCTTCACCTGGGTGTCGGTCCGGCCGAGGAACTCGATGTCGCCAGAGGGCAGGTAGCGGCCGTGGTCGCCGGTGCGGTAGAGGCGGCCGAGCTCGGGATGGACGATGAAGCGCTCGGCGGTGCGTTCGGGATCCCCGAGGTAGCCCTGAGCCAGACCGGCGCCGCCGATGTACAGCTCGCCGGCCACCCATTCGGGGCGGGGACGCAGTTGGGCGTCCAGGACGTGGAAGGTCTGGTTGGCCAGCGGCCTGCCGTACGGGATGCTCCGCCACCCGGCCGGCACCTCGTCGATGGGATAGGCGATCGACCAGATGGACGCCTCGGTGGCGCCGCCGAGGCTCACCAGCTCCATCAGCGGCAGCCGGGCGCGGATCGCCCCCGGCAGCCCGACCGGGATCCAGTCGCCGGACAACAACCCGAGCCGCAGGGTGAAAAGCTCGACGGCGGGCGTGGTGGCCAGGTAGTGCTGGAGCATCTGGAGCTGGGCGGGCACCGAGTTCCACAGGCTCACGGCGTGCTGGGCGATCAGCTCGGCCCAGTGCGAGGGGTCGGCGCGTCGGGCGGGATCGGGCAGCACGAGCGCGCCGCCCACGGCGAGGGGGCCGAAGATGTCGTAGACCGACAGGTCGAAGCCCAGGCCGGCGAGGCCGAGCACGCGGTCGCCGTACCCGACGTCGAAGCGCTGGTTGATGTCCTGCACGGTGTTGAGAGCGGCCCGATGGCTGGTCATCACACCCTTGGGTGCGCCGGTGGAGCCAGAGGTGTAGATCACGTACGCCAGGTCGTCAGGGTGGGCGCGGGAAGCCGGAGGCGGCTCATGGCCGGTGGCCTCCAGGGCGTCGACCTCGATGACGCGGACATCATCCGGCCACTGCGCTCCGGAGCCCGAGCAGGTGAGGACGTGACGTGCTCCGGCGTCGCGCAGAATGGTCTCGCGCCTGCGGGCGGGCAGGTCGTCGTCCAGCGGCAGGTAGGCGGCGCCGGCGAGCAGGACGCCGAGCACCGCGCTGACCTGCTCGGCCGACTTGGGCATCGAGACCGCGACGATCTGGCCCGTCACGTCCTGGAGCGCCGCGGCCACGGCGGTCGCCTCGGCCAGCAGGCCGCCGAAGGTGAGGGTGCGGTCCGGCGTGATGACGGCGGACCGAGCGGGCGCGGCCAGTGCCTGGGCCACCACGGCCTCGTGGAGCAGTCCGTCCGGCAGCGGCGCGGCCGTGTCGTTGGCCGCCTCCCTGCGCTGCCGGTGCGGCTCGGGCAGCGGCACCAGTGTGTGTTCGTGCCAGCCCAGGCCCGCCGCGAGGCGGTCGAGCAGGGCGGTGAACGCGGCAAACGCGTCCTCGATCATCCCGTCGGGGAAGACGCCGGCCCTGACGTCCCAGTTGATCACCAGCATGCCGCGCTGCTCGATGGCCTGGCAGTCGAGCCAGACCTGCGGGGTCTGGCTGAGACCCGCGACCGGCGGCTCGGCCAGCAGGCTCCCGGGCGGCGGCGCCTCCGCGTCCTGGTCCAGCCCGATGGTGCTGGTGTAGACGACGGGCATGAGGGCCGCGGCCCTGCCCTTCCGCCTGGCCAGCTCGCGCATCACCTCCACGCCGGAGCAGGTGCGGTGGTCGAGATCTGTCATGAGCCGGGCCTGCAGGTCCCGGGCCCGGTCGGCGAAGCCGGCCTCTGGCGCCGCCGGCTCCACGGCCAGCAGGCTGAGAGAGGTGAAGTCACCCACCAGCACGTCCACCTGCGGATGCAGCGGCAGCCGGTTGAGCAGTGTGAGGTTGAGCGTGAAGGCGGGGCTGCCGCTCCACCTGCCGACGACTTCGGCGTAGCCGGCCAGCACGGCCGCCGACGGGGTGAGGTTCTCCTCGGCGGCCCGCCTGCGCAGCGCCGCCCAACGGCCGGCGTCGATCGTGACGGTGTGGCGCTCGAAGCCCGCGCCGTCCCCCTCCGCGCGGGGCAGCTCGGGGGCGGGAGGCAGGTCGTCCAGGCGGCTCCACCAGTAGTCGCGGTCGCGCTCGTACCTGTCCGCCCCTGCCTGCCGGGTCGACCGCTCGGTCATGACGTAGTCGCGGAAGGTGAGCTCCAGCTCGGGACGCTCTCGGTCCGGGTCCCGGTAGAGCTCGTCCAGCTCGGTGAGCAGCCGCTGGATGCTGAGGTAGTCGGCGATCAGCAGGTCGATGGAGAAGTGCAGCCGGCCGGGAGTCGCCCGCAGGTCGAACAGCGGCCACTGGTCGGTGCGGTAGACCCGCTGGGACAGCTCCGCCCGGACCTCCTCCGGGTCGCCGGTGACGGGGATGCGCTGCCGGGGCACCTCGGGCAGGACCTGCTGGTATCCGTCGGGGTGGATGACGGCGCGGAGCATGTCGTGCCGGGCGATCAGCCGGTTCCAGGCGTCCTCGAGCCGGGGCTCGTCCAGCTCCGAGACGGCCAGTTCCATGTAGCCGTGGCAGGCGACCTCGCCGTAGTCGAAGGCGTCGTTCCTGCCCAGCAGGTACGCCGCCTGCACGTCGGTCAGCGGGAACGGCTCGTGTCGCGCGGCCGGGTCGGGACGCACGTCCGGCAGCCCGGACTCCTGCCGGAGGCGCTGGAGGATTCCGGCCTTGTGCGCTCGCAGGTCGGCCAGCCGCTCCGCGGTCATGACACCTGCCGGGGCCCGGTACCTCAGTTGATCACCTTCGTGCCAGAGGCGTACGCCGAGGCCTTGGAGCTGGGCGATGAGCTGGGTGGTGGTGGTCATGGACCGCCTTCCTCAGGCCAACGGAAAAGATTTTCATAATCGTTCCGCCTCGGACACTAAGGATCTGAGGGACATATCGTCAAGGGCTTGTGCAAACTATGAAAACAGTTATCGTTCTCTTCTGTGGCGGCTACCTTGATCGCACGCACAGTCGAGATTCCCGACCCGGGAGACCTCATCGCCCGGATCCCCATCCCCTCTGGTCTGGCCTGGGTACGGCACGGCGAAGGCCTCGTCGGCTGGGGCGAGGCCGCCCGCGTGCCCGTCCCGCCCGGGGCGGACCGCTTCGGTGAGGCCCAGGAGCGGCTCACCGACCTCTTCGGCCGGATGGAGGTCGAGGACGGCGTCGGCGAGCCGGGCTCCGGACCCGTGGCCTTCTGCGCGTTCACCTTCGACCTCGAAGCCGTCGGTTCGATCATGATCGTGCCCTCGACGATCCTGGCCCGCCGGAGCGGACGAGCCTGGCTGACGACCGTGGGCGTGCGTCCACCGACTCCCGCCATGCCTGTCCGGTCGCCTGCCGGGGTCACCTACGAGGACGACTACGCCGGCGCCGTGGACTGGATGCGCTGCGTGGAGAAGGCCCTCGCCGTGCTCGGCGGCGGCCGGCTCGGCAAGGTCGTCCTGGCCAGGTCGTTGTCGGCCTTCGCCGCCGAGCCGTTCGACGCCCGGGCGCTGCTGCGCAGACTCGCCGGCCGCTTTCCCGGCTGCTACGCCTTCGCCTGCGACGGGCTGGTCGGCGCCACCCCCGAGCTGCTGGTGCGCCGTACCCGCGACCACGTGGAATCCCTCGTCCTGGCCGGCACCACCCGGAGGGGGCGGGACCAGGAGGAGGACGCGGCCCTGGCCGCCGCCCTCGTCTCCTCCGCCAAGGACCGGGCCGAGCACGCCCACGCCGCCGACTCCGTACGAAACACGCTCCAGAAACTCTGCGCCGACCTGCACGCCGACGCCGACCCACACGTTCTCCCTCTCGCGAACGTCCAGCATCTGGCCACCGCCATCAGCGGCAGGCTTTCGGCACGCCGCGGCATCCTGGACGTCGCCGCCGCCCTCCACCCCACCCCGGCCGTCTGCGGCACTCCCCCAGGACCGGCCATGGAGCTCATCCGCGAGCTGGAGCCCGCCGGACGCAACCGCTACGCCGGCCCGGTGGGGTGGCTCGACGCCGCGGGCAACGGCGAACTCGGTATCGCCCTGCGCTGCGCCGAGGTGAGCGGCCACCAGGCCCGGCTGTACGCCGGATGCGGGATAGTCGCCGAATCCGACCCCGCCGCCGAGCTGGCGGAGACCCGGCTGAAGTTCGAGGCCATGCAGTACGCCATCGGAGCCGACCCCCGTTAGGAACCCCATGCACGACGAAGCCACCCGCCTGCTCACGACGCTGATCTCGCCCTGGACCGCCCGCGCGGTCTACACGGCGACCCGTCTCGGCCTGTTCGACGCGCTGGCCGGCGAACCAAGGTCAGCGGGCGAGCTCGCCGACACGCTCGGCCTCAAAGCCGAGCCCCTGTCCCGGCTGCTGCGCCTGCTCTCCGGCCTGGACCTGTTAGAGCGGCGGCCCGGCCCCGCCTACGGCCTGACCTCCTCTGGCCGGCTGCTCCGCACCGGCGTCGAGGGATCGCTGCGCGGACTGGCCGTCCTGTACGGAGAGGACTACTTCGCCCGCGCCTGGGAGCATCTGGACAAGGCCTTGCGCACCGGCACCCCCGCCTTCGACCAGGCCTTCGGCAACTCCGTCTTCGACCACCTGGGCGCCCGTCCCGACGCAGCCGCGATCTACAACGAGGGCATGGCCGCCACCGCGGCCTTCATGCGGGCCGTTCCCGAGGCGTGCGACCTGTCGGTCGTCCGCACCGTCGTCGACGTCGCCGGCGGCAACGGCGCACTGCTGGCGGTCCTGCTCCAGGCCGCCCCCCACGCACGGGGCGTGCTGCTCGACCTGCCCGAGGTCGCGGCGGCCGCCTCCGCGCACCTGGCGACGCTGGGCATGGCGTCGCGCTGCGAGACGGTGGGCGGAGACTTCTTCGCCAGGGTCCCGCCCGGCGGCGACCTCTACGTGCTGTCCCGGACCCTCCACAACTGGGACGACGCGCAGTGCCAGACCATCCTCGGCAACTGCGCGGCCGCCATGCCGCCCGGCGCGCGACTGCTCGTGATCGAGCGAATGATCCCCACCCATCGTGATCCCGTCCTCACCCTCGCCTTCGACCTCCACATGCTCGTGATGACCACCGGACGGGAACGGACCGAGGAGGAGTACGCCGAGCTGCTCGTCAAGGCGGGACTGATCCCCGAGGAGCCGGCCGATCTGCCGATCGGGCTGGCGTTGCTACCCGCCCGCAAGCCTTAAGTGCCGGCGTTCAGCCGGTCTGACCACGTCGTGGGCGACCTTCACGACTGTCGCGCGAACAGGTGGGACAGCCGCTCGCTGAGCTCGTCGTAAGAGCCTTCGGCGGCCACGCGTCCTTCCTCCAGGAGCACGATGTGGTCCGCTCTGCGGATGGTGGACAGGCGGTGCGCGATGACGAGCGTGGCCCGGCCGGCGGCCGCCTCCCGGAGCGCCTCGGCCAGGCGGGCCTCGTTGTCGGTGTCGAGGTTGGCCACCGCCTCGTCGAGCACGAGCACCGGCGCGCCCGTGGCGAGCGCCCGGGCGACGGCCACTCTGGCGCGCTGGCCGCCGGAGAGCGTGACGCCCCGCTCGCCCACCGGCACTGCCGGGTCGATGGCGAGCTGGGCGGTGCGCAGGGCGCTCGCCACGTCGGCGCCCGGGGCGCCGAGCCGTACGTTGTGCTCGATCGTGCCGGCGAACAGGTGCACGTCCTGCGGCACCACCGTGACGTGCCGGTGGAGGCCGGCGATGCGTGGCAGCGGCACACCGCCCACCAGGACGCGGCCGCTGTCCGGATCCCAGTAGCGCAGCAGCAGTGACACGCAGGTGGACTTGCCCGCGCCGGAGGCGCCGACCAGAGCGACGGTCTTGCCGTACGGAATGCGGAAGGACACCCCGCGCAGCACCTCGGGTCCGTCGGGCGTGTACCGGAAGCGCACGTCCTCGAAGACCACGTCCGGCTGGGCGGAAACCTCGAGAACCTCTCGCGGCGGGGGCACGTTGGCGGGCGCGGTGACCAGCGTGTGCACCCGATCGGCCGCCGCACGCAGGGTGCCGTACTCCTTGAGCAGCAGCGCCACCTGCGCCGCCGGGCCGAGCGAGCTGGCCGCCAGCACCATGGCCACCGGTGCGTCTCCAGGGGACCGGATCACCGTCGCGATCAGCAGCAGTGTCCCGGCCGCCGCGACGGCGATGAGCAGGTCGGTGACGGACGCCTCGAGCCCGCCGCGTGCCGCGTTCGCCGCCTGGGCGCGCGCCAGCCGGCTCGTCTTGCGCGCCAGCAGGTCCCTGCGGCGCTCCAGTGCGCGGAAGGCCGTCAACTCGCGCATGCCCTGCACGGTGTCCACCACGTCGGAGGTCAGCTCGGCGGTGGCGGCACGTAGCTCATCGCCTTGCGCGCGGGAGGCCTTGCGCAGCCACAGCGGCACGGTGAGCACGCACGCCGCGAGCGGCAGCGACACGAGCAGCAACAGGGGGTCGATCATCGCGGCGGCCACGCTCCCGGCCGCCAGCACCGTGCCCGCCGTGATGAGCTGCGCCAAGGTATGGGCGAAGAGCCACTCCAGGGTCTCGATGTCCGACAGCACGGCCGCCGACAGGTCCCCGCTGCGGCGGCCCAGCAGGCGGGCCGGGGCGATCCTGGCGACCGCGTCGTACACCTGCCCGCGGAGCTTGGCCAGCACCAGGTACGCCAGATCGTGCGCGACGTACGACTCCCACCACGCCGCCGGCACCGCCACCGCCACCAGCCCGCCGAGCACCGCGCCGGCCAGGTCGAGCGGCGCGCTCTGCCCGCTGATCGCGCGGCCCACCAGCCAGGCGCCGGCTACGGCCGCGCCGAGCGCGGCGAGCTGGCCCAGCAGGTTCGCGACAAGGGTGGAGAAGAAGGCCCGGCGGTGGGCGCCGACCGCGCCCGCGAGCCAGCGGATGGACGGGGTCATGCCACGGTCTCCAGGACGGTTCCGTTCTCCAGGGCCACCACGCGGTCGGCCTGACGGATGGTGTCGGGCCGGTGGGCGATCATCAGGCAGGTACGCCCCCGCCGCACCTCGGACAGGGCCTGCTCGGTACGTGCGTCCACGTGCGAGGTGGCCTCGTCGAGCACCAGGACGGGGGCGTCGGCCAGCAGCGCCCGCGCGATGGCCAGGCGCTGCCGCTGCCCGCCCGAGAGCGTCGCCCCACGTTCGCCCAGCCGCGTGTCGTAGCCGTCGGGGAGCTCGGCGATGAAGTCATGGGCGCAGGCCAGCCGGGCGGCGGCGGTCAGTTCCTCGTCGGTGGCGTCCGGGCGGGCCAGGCGCAGGTTCTCGGCCACCGTGCCGTGGAAGAGATAGGTGTCCTGCGCCACGACCGCGACGCCGCCGCGCAGCGCGTCGAGCGTGAGGTCGCGGACGTCGACCCCGCCGACGCTGATCGTTCCCCGGTCGGGGTCGTAGTGGCGCTGCAGGAGGGCGGCCAGGGTGCTCTTGCCCGCGCCGGACGGGCCGACGAGCGCGACGGTCTGACCGGCCTCGACGGTGAAGTCGACCTCGCGTACGGCGGGAGATTTCGAGCCCGGGTAGGTGAAGGTGACGTCTTCGAACCTGATGGCGGGTGCCGAGGGGAGGTCGTGCCGCGTCCCGCGGTCCTCGACCGTCGGGGGCGCCGACAGCAGGTCCTCGACGCCATCGACCGCCGTTATCCCGAGATATCCGGCGTGCCAGGCTTCGGAGAGGTTCTTCACGGGACGAAAGCACTCCACGGCGATCACCAGGACCGCGAACATCTCCCACGCGCTGCCCGCCGTCGTCGCCGCGAGGATGGCCCCGGCGGTGCCCGCCTGGATGAAGAAGGCGCTCACCCCCGTCTCCACCAGCGAGATCCTGAGCTGGCGCATGGTGGTGAGATAGAGGTCGTGCGCCCGCCCGGCCAGCCGCGTCCCCAGCGTGCCGACGGCCCCGAACGCCCGCAGCGTGGCCATGCCCTGCATCGCCTCCAGATGGTCGGCGGCCAGCTCCGCGAAGGCGGCCCAGCGACCGCGGCCCCGCCTGAGCAACGTGGCGTCCCAGAACCTGG
The DNA here is from genome assembly GCF_005889735.1 of Nonomuraea turkmeniaca. Taxonomy (GTDB): domain Bacteria; phylum Actinomycetota; class Actinomycetes; order Streptosporangiales; family Streptosporangiaceae; genus Nonomuraea; species Nonomuraea turkmeniaca. The sequence goes on along the minus strand of NZ_VCKY01000007.1, from coordinate 21,607 downwards.
GAATGATCAGGACAGCCGCCACGGCGACGCCCAGGATCGTCGCGGCCGCCGCGTTCACCGAGAACAGCCAGCCGACCAACGCCACCGGCACGCAGAAGGTGACCACGACCTGCGGCAGATAGCGGCTGAAGTACGGGTCCATCCCTTCGACGCCGTCGACCAGCGTGGTCTGGACGTGCCCCGTGCGGACGCCGGCCAGGTGGGCGGGGCCCAGCCGGCTCAGGTGGACGATCAGCCGGTCGCGCAGCCTGGCCCTGATCAGCGCGCCCGCCCACACTCTCACCGTCTCCCTGGCCCACAGCAGCGCCGCGCGTAAGGCGATCACGGCAAACGCCCAGGCGAGCAGGCGCACCGCGGCTGGCGCATCCCCGCGCACCAGGGCCGCCAGCGCCGCGGCGACCAGGACCGCCTGGGCGACATAGGCGGCGCTGACCGCCAGTCCCAGCCCCACGCAGGCCGCGATCGGCCCTTTCACGCTGTCGGCCAGCTGCAGCAGCCGGCGATGAACGATCACGTGCTGTCCTTGCTCTCCAACAGCCGTCCTTCCTGATCCGGGGAAGTTCGACCTTGCCCCTTGATGCGAAGCGAGCGTAAATGATAACTATTTTCACTGTCTAGTGTTGATAATGGTTTTCACATCTGGAGGTTCCATGCGCTGCGGCGCTTTCTCCCTCGGCGGGCAACAGGCCTGGCCGGCGGTCGCGGACGCCGACGGGGCCGACCGGCGATGAAGGGATTTTTCATCGCCCTGATCTCACTGGCCCTGGTGGCGTCCTGTGGCCAGAGCGGTCCGCGAACCAGCGCCGCATCCTCGGCGAAGCCGCAACCCTCGGTCTCGACCGACTCGCCGGTGACTCCGGTCAGTGCGGCATTGACCGTCACCGATCCGCACGGCAAGACGTTCACACTGCCCAAGAAGCCTGAGCGCGTGGTCTGCCTGACGGGCCTGTGCGACGACGCACTCGTCGAGCTGGGCCTGACGCCGGTGGCCACAACTCTGCCCAAGCTGCTGTCCCGCCCCGACTACCTGGGCGCGAAGGGCGCCGCCGTTCCGGTCATCCCTGGCAGCTTCGGCGGCGAGGACGTCGCCAAGATCGCCGAGGCGAAGCCCGACCTGGTGATCGGACTCGCCGGGGTGCACGACCAGCTCAGGACGGCCGTGGAGAAGTTCGCGCCGCTGTGGGTGGTGCAGGTGAAGTCGTACGAGGACTCGGTCGGATACCTGCGTGCGCTGGCTCAGCTCACCGACCGGGGGGAGCAGCAGGCTGCGGCCGAGAGCAGGTTCCGCGCCAAACTCGCCGAAGGGGTCGCCCGGGCCAAGGCAGCGGGGCTGGACAAAAGGCCGGTGCTGGCGATGTACGGCGGGACCTCGGTGGGCGTGAACACCACCGAAGACGTGCTGGGCCACTTCATGTCACGCTTCTTCGCCTATCCCTGGCCCAGCAAGGGCGGCGGCTTCGAGACCGCGCAGGCCTACAGCATCGAGGAGATCCTGGCCAAGGCACCCCAGGTGATCTTCGTCCAGTCGTTCGGGACCTCGGTCACCGAGAGCTACAAGGACAATCCGGTGTGGGAGCGCGTTCCGGCGGTGGCGTCGGGCAAGGTGTTCGAGGTGCCGACCGAGCTGTGGGCGTCGGGCCGCGGCACCAGGGCGTTCGGCATCATCCTGGACGAAGCGCTCGCCAAGGCCACCGGGTGAGCACTGCGCTCGATGGACGTCCGGCGAAGGCCGCCGGGCGTCCGGTCGCGGTCGCGCCGTGGGCGGCCGGGCTCGGCCTCGCCGTTGTGGCCCTGGCCGGTCTGTGCCTGGGCACGCCGTTCGTGGCCCCGCAGGACCTCCTCTCGGCCTCCCCCGATTCGATCGCGTACGTCGTGGTGTGGGAGCTGCGCGTCCCCCGGGTGCTGATCGGCCTGGCCGGCGGCGCCGCGATCGGCACGGCCGGGCTGCTCCTGCAGGAGTCACTCAGGAACCCGCTCGCCGTGCCCGAGATGATCGGCGTCTCGACCGGGGCCGCGCTGGCCGTGAGCGTGTGCGTGGTGTGGGCTCTGCCCGTGCCGCTCTCGCTGTATCCGCTGGCGGGCCTCCTGGGCGCCGCGTGCGGCGGGCTCGTCACGTTGGCCGCGGCCAGGACGGGCCGGACCGCCGGCGGCGTCCTGCTGATCGGCGCGGCGGTGTCGACCGGCATCCAGGCGTTGCTGCTGGCCGTGATGGCCACCGCCGACCGCCTCCAGTACGACATGCTCTTCCGCTACCTCGTCGGGAGCCTGTCCGGCCTGATGTGGGAGCAGGCCTCCAGGACGCTGCCGTGGTTCGCCGCCGCGATCCCGCTCGTGGTGCTCTGCGTGCCCGCGCTCGGCCTGCTGCGCCTCGGGGACGACGCGGCCGCCTCTCTCGGCAGCCGCGTGAACCGGGCCCGGCTGGGGGTCCTCGCGGTGTCGGCGTTGCTGATCGGCGTCGTGACGGGTCCCTGCGGCCCCATCGCATGGGTCGGATTCCTGGCCCCCGTGGTGGCCAGGAGGTTGCGCCCGCATGCGGGCATCCGGGTCTGGCTGCCCTGGTCGGCCGCGCTGGGCGCGCTGGTCACGCTGACGGCCGACGTGGCGGCGCGGCTGGCGTTCGCTCCGGTGGAGACCCCTCTCGGGGCGTGGACGGCGCTGGCCGGCGTGCTGACAGGGGCCCTCCTGCTGCGAAGGCGAGCACCCGCATGACGCTCGCGAGAAGGCGGACGCCCGCTGACGTCCCCGATGAGCCGGGCACCCACACCACGGCCGTCCCCAGGGCCGGGTCCGGGCGCGTGGCCGCGGTGGCCATACTGTTCCTCGTCGTCGCGGCCACGCACCTGGCCGTCTCCGGACAGCCACTCGGCGCGATCGCCGGCCTGCTCGACGGCACGGTGAACGGCCAGGCCGAGAAGATCGTGTGGGAGCTGGGCGTGCCGCGGCTGCTCACCGCGCTGCTCACCGGCGCGGCCATGGGCGTCTCCGGATTCGTGCTGCAGGCGACGCTGCGCAATCCGCTGGCCGCGCCCGAGTTCTCCGGCGTGAACCCCGGCGCGGTGCTCGGCATCCTGGGAGGGCTCACCCTCGGCCTGTTCCCCGCCGACTCCGCGGCGGGGGCACTGCTCGCCGCGCTGGCCGGAGGCGCCCTGGGCGGCGGGATCACCTGGTTGTTGTCGGCCCACCGCGACCCGGCCAATCTGGTGGTCCACGGCCTGCTCGGCAGCGCGCTGCTGGCCGGGCTGACGACGATGTTGCTGGCCTACCAGCCCAGTAGATTCGGCAACGCGCTGCGCTGGCTGATCGGCTCGGTGGACGGGCGGGTGTGGGAACACCTGGCCGTCGCCTCCTGGTGGATCGCCGGCGGCATCGCCGTGGCGTGGGCCTGCTCGGGAATGCTGGCCGTCCTGTCCCCCAGCGACGATCACGCCGCCTCGCTCGGCCTGCACCCCGGCCTCGGCCGGGCCGTGGCGCTGACCGTGGCGATCGCGCTGACCGCGGGTGCGGCCAGCCTGTCGGGGGCGATCGCCTTCGTCGGCCTGGTCACCCCGCACGTCGCCCGCAGGCTGGGCGGCGGCGTCCTCACCGCGGCCGTCGCCGGGGCCATCGCGCTCGCCGGCGCGGACACCCTCGCCCAGCTCGCCGGCCACCTCCTCAACGGCACACACCGGCTCGGCGTCCCGACCGGCGTGATCACCGCTCTGGCCGGCTCCGCCATCCTGATCAGACTGGGAAGATCGCAATGAGCGTCATGGTCCAGGACCTGCACTTCTCGTACGGCCCGCGCCCGCTCCTGGCCGGGGTCGACCTCACCATCGAGCCAGGCGAGTTCGTGGCCCTGGTCGGCGTCAACGGATGCGGCAAGAGCACGCTGCTGCGCCTGATCGCGGGCCTGCTCAAGCCGTCGTCCGGCCGCATCCTGCTCGGCGGCGCGGAGCTCGGGACCCTGTCCCGCAGGCAGGTGGCCCAGCGGCTGGCGGTCCTGCACCAGAGCCTTCCGCCCGTTCCCGCGCTGACCGTGCGCCAGCTCGTCCGCCAGGGCCGATACCCGCACCGGGGACCGCTGGGCCTGCTGTGGGAATCGGACACCATGGAGCAGGCGCTGGAGCTGACCGGAGTCGCCCACCTCGCCGACCGCGTCCTCGACACACTCTCCGGCGGCGAGCGCCAGCGCGTACGGCTGGCGCTGGCCGTGGCCCAGGACACCGGCATCCTGCTCCTGGACGAGCCGACCGCGCACCTGGACATCCGCCACCAGCTGGAGGTCCTCGAACTGGTGAGAACCCTGCGCGCGACGCGCGGCCTCACCGTCGTGACCGTCCTGCACGACCTGGACCACGCCGCCCGATTCGCCGAACGCATCGTCGCGCTCCACGGGCGACGGGTGTGGGCAGACGGCAAGCCGAAGGACGTGATCACGCCGGAGCTGCTGGCAGAGGTGTTCGGGGTGGCCGGTCGCGTGGTCACCGACGAGTTGCACGGGACTCCTCGCTGCCTGCTCGACACGCCCCTATGACCAAATGTGCCGGATCGCCGACAGGATTCTGGCAAGTCAGTAGGGTTCCCGGTCAGGAGATCGCTGCTTACACTCCGGTTCGGAACCGACGCCCTACCGGGCAGACGTTCCACTCGTCACCCACCGGGGAGGGTCAGTGATCTCTCCGGTGTGCCTGTGTACGGAGTGACACGACACCTCCCGGGCGGCCTGGCGGGTCCACGCAGCCCCCTCAAAGCGGAGGTACTTCGTGTCTTCCAGCGCCCTCTTATCCCGCGTGCGGCGGCTTGTCCCGGTCTCCGTCGGGCTGAGCGTCGTCGTCGCCATGGGCCCGGCCGCGGCCCTGGCAACACCCACGCCCCCGACCCCGTCCCCGTCGGCGAAGCAGTGGACGTCCACTCCCCTCACCCCCGCCGAGGTCGTCGACGGCGCCAAGTCCCCGACGGGCAAGCTCGCCAAGAGCGACCCGGCCCTGCTGCGCAACACCTCATCGAAGCCGGTCAACGTCGTGGTCAAGCTGGACTACGACTCCCTGGCCGCCTACCAGGGCGGCCTGCCCGGCCTGCCCGGTACGAGCCCGGCCGTCACCGGCAGGGCCCTCGACACCAGGAGCTCCGAGGCCAGGAGGTACGGCGAGCACATCGAGGAGGTCGAGAACGCCTTCCTCGCCGAGCTGACCAGGAAGGTCCCCGGGGCCGAGGTCGGCCAGCGGATCAGGACGGTGTACGGCGGCATCGCGCTGCGCATCCCCGGCGACAAGGCCGCCGAAGTGCTGAAGCTGCCCGGCGCGGTCGCCGTGCAGGAGGACAAGCCTCAGCAGCTCCTCACTGACTCCAGTCCCGCCTTCATCGGCGCGCCCACCGTCTACGGCAAGCTCGGCGGCAGCGACTCGGCCGGCAAGGGCGTGATCGTGGGCGTGCTGGACTCCGGCGCCTGGCCCGAGCACCCGTCCTTCGCCGCCCGATCCGGCCTGCCCGATCCGGGGCCGACCAAGGACGGCACGCCGCGCGTGTGCGACTTCGGCGACAACCCGACGACTCCGGCCGGCGACCCGTTCACCTGCAACAACAAACTCGTCGGCGGGCAACCGTTCCTGGAGACGTACAACGCGGTCTTCGGCGGCGAGGTCTACCCCGACAGCGCCCGCGACTCCAACGGCCACGGCACCCACACCGCGAGCACGTCCGCCGGCGGCCCCGTGGCCGACGCGAACCCGCTGGGCATCAGCCGCGGCCCGATCCACGGCATCGCGCCCGGCGCCGCGGTCTCGGTCTACAAGGTGTGCGGAGCGGAGGGCTGCTTCCCCTCGGACTCGGCACAGGCGGTGGCGCGGGCCATCCTGGACGGCGTCCGGGTCATCAACTTCTCGATCTCCGGCGGCAGCGACCCGTACAGCGACCCGGTGGAGCTGGCGTTCCTCGACGCGTACGCGGCGGGCGTGCTGGTCTCGGCGTCGGCGGGCAACTCCGGGCCCGGCCCGGACACCACCGACCACCTCGGCCCCTGGACGACCACGGTGGCCGCCTCCACGCAGACCAGGACGTTCCAGTCCACGATCACGCTGACCGGCGGCGGCGCCACGGCGACGATCAAGGGCGCCTCGATCACGCCGGGGATCGGCTCGCCGCTGCCCGTGGTGCTCGCCTCGGCGCCGCCGTACTCGCGGCCGCTGTGTGACGCCCCGGCGCCCGCCGGGCTGTTCACCGGCAAGATCGTCGCCTGCGAACGCGGCCCGAACCGGGTGCTGAAGGGCTACAACGTCATGCAGGGCGGCGCGGCCGGGATGATCCTCTACAACAGCTTCCCGTTCGACGTATTCACCGACGCCCACTGGATCCCGTCGGTGCACGTCGACAAGCCGGAGGCCGACACCCTGCTGAGCTTCCTGTCCGCGCACCCGGACGCCGCCGCGTCCTTCACCCAGGGCGCCAAGAGCACCTGGCAGGGCGACGCGATCACCCACTTCTCCTCGCGCGGCCCCGGCGGGGACTTCCTCAAGCCGGACGTCACCGCCCCCGGCCTGCACATCATGGCGGGCATGACCCCGACCCCCGAGTCGCCTCCGGAAGGACCGCCCGGCAACCTGTACCAGGTCATCTCGGGCACGTCCATGTCGGCGCCGCACGTGGCGGGGGCGGCCGCGCTGCTGTTCGCCCTGCATCCCGGCTGGACACCCGGACAGGTGAAGTCCGCACTGGAGACCACGGCGAAGACCACGGTCACCAAGCAGGACCGGACCACCCCGGCGGACCCGTTCGACATGGGCGGCGGGCGCATCGACCTGACCAAGGCCGGCGACCCCGGTCTGACGCTGGACGAGAGCGCGGCCGGCTTCGTCGCCTCGGCCGCCGACCCGCTCAACCGGATCGACCTCAACCTCCCGTCGGTGAACGCCCCGACCATGCCGGGCGTCATCACCGCCAAGCGCACGGTCACGAACGTGACGAACAGGACGCTCACGTTCACCACCTCGGGCAAGACCGTCAGCGGCGCCGACATCACGGTGCTGCCGCCGCGCTTCTCCGTCGCGCCGGGCAAGAGCGCCAAGCTGAGCGTGGTCATCACCGCGCCCGACCTGCCCGACGGGCAGTACTTCGGCCAGGTGGACCTCAAGCAGGTCGGCGGCTCGCGCGCGCTGCACCTGCCCGTGGCGTTCTTCCGCCAGGAGGGCGCGGTGCCGGTCGACCAGACCTGCGCGCCGGAGACCATCGCCAGGAACACCGGCGAGTCCACCTGCACGGTCACCGTGCAGAACAACACGCTCGAGAACGCGGAGGTGACCGCGCTCAGCACGCTCGACGCCCGCCTGCGCCTGAACAGCGTCACGGGAGCCACCAAGATCGGCACCCAGGTCGCGACCACGAAGGCGACACTGGCCGCCAGGCAGCCCGCCAGGCCGACGATCGCACCGGGCGCCGGACCGGCCGGGTACGTCCCGCTGGACACCTTCGGCGTCACCCCGATCCCGGTCGGTGACGAGCAGGCGGTGAACTTCACCCTTCCCGCGTTCACCTTCGCCGGCCAGAGCCACACCAGGCTCGGCGTGACCTCCAACGGCTACAGCGTCGCCGGCGGCGCCACCTCCGGCGACATCACCTTTACCCCGCAAACGCTGCCCGACCCGGCACGCCCGAACGGCGTGCTCGCCCCTTACTGGACCGACCTCGACGGCACCGGCGCCCCAGGCATTCTCGCCACGATCCTGTCCAGCGGGGCCAACAGGTGGCTGGTGGTGGAGTGGCGGCTGAACCTCTTCGGCACCACCGACACCAAGGTGTTCCAGCAGTGGATCGGGCTCAACGGCACGGAGGACGTCAGCTACGCCTACGACCCGGCCAACCTGCCCGGCGCACCCCCGGCGAGCTACGGCCTGACCGTGGGCGCCGAGAACCAGGAGGGCACCGCAGGCGACCAGATCACCGGGCCGCCCACCGAAGACCTCGTCGTCAAGAGCACACCCGCGGTTCCCGGCGGCACCCTGACGTACTCGATGAAGGTCAAGGGGGTCAGCCCGGGCGTCGGCAAGGTGACGACGGCCACCTCGACACCGCAGGTCCGCGGGATCACCGTCGAAGTGGACAAGATCACCGTCCAATGATCTGACCGCAGCCGCGGGCGGAACAACCGCCCGCGGCTACCGCGCGCGATGATAATCGTTCGGGAAGATCGTCAAGGACGCCGGGATGCCCGCGTATTACTGGACGCCCCGCGAGATGCGCCACAGCTTCTTCTCACTCCTCTCCGACTCCTGCGTCCCCTGGAAGACATCGCCCGCCTGGTCGGCCACAGCGGCACGGCTGTGACGGAAGCCGTCGACCGCAAGCAGATCCGCCCCGTAGTCACTCAGTTAGTCACCCAGCAATGCGAAAGGGTGCCACCCTGATGAGTGACACCCTGCTCGACCAGCGAAAACCTGCTCGGGACGACAGGATTTGAACCTGCGACCCCTTGACCCCCAGAACGTAGGGGTAGCGGTTTTCACAGGTCAAATGCCCTGCACGGGTATGGCAGTACGTTCGCTGAACAGCGGCTCGTTCAAGCGGACCACTACCGCAAGCGTGCTCCTACTGTCAGCGATAGCTGCCGTCGTCTCCTTCCGACACATACATGAACTGGCCTTGAAAACGGCGAGGAGTTTCCCAGGTGGAGAAGCGTGCCCTGCAGGATTCGGTACAACGACGTAATTACGCTGGCGGGACTCCGGGCATGTGTTCACCGCCTCGGTGGTCGGCGTCGTCGCGAACCTGGCGGGTGTACTTCGCCGAACATGCCTTGTTCGGCCACGCCTTACCTGGGCGCGGGGATCGTTCACCGTGCAGGTTCGCGAGGCCGGCGGGGCGCCCCCGTCACCGTCAGCGCGGTCGCGGGCTTGGGCCTTGTGCGCCATCAGGGTGTAGGTGGTGCGACAGCCGGGTTAGTCTGCTCCGCGTACCTGGTGCGGGTGGGGAGGGTGATGTCGCAGCCGAGCGCGGCAGATCGGCCGGTCTTGCAGAGTGACCTGCCGCCGGAGTCCGGGTCACAGCGGGACTCGGGTGGGTTCCGGCTGCCCTGGGCTTTTCTTGTCCTCGTGGCTTTGCTGGCAGCGGGACGGTTCCTGCTTGCGCCGTACCTGACACACCCGGCGTTGCAGACCTGGGCGACCGTGTTCGTGGCGGTGTGCGTGCAGGCGCTGCCGTTCCTGGTGCTGGGCGTGGCGTTGTCGGCGGCCATCACTGCTTTCGTGCCCGCTTCGTTCTGGACGCGGGCGCTGCCCCGGCGCACCTACGCGGCGGTGCCGGTGGCGGGTATGGCGGGGGCGGTGCTGCCCGGCTGTGAGTGCGCGTCGGTGCCGGTGGCCTCCGGGCTCATGGCGCGCGGTGTGGCGCCTCCGGCGGCGCTGGCATTCCTGCTGGCCTCACCGGCGATCAATCCGGTGGTGCTGGTGGCCACCGCGGTGGCCTTCCCCGACGACCCGTCGATGGTGGTGGCCAGATTCGCCGCTTCGCTGACGGTGGCCGTGCTGGCCGGCTGGACCTGGGCCCGGTTCGGGCGCACCGCGTGGCTGCCGACGCCCCGCCGGACCGTCGAGACCGGCGAGGGCAAGATGAGCGTGTTCGTGGACGCGATGCGTCATGACCTGCTGCACGCCGGCGGGTTCCTGGTGGTCGGCGCGCTGGCCGCGGCGACCCTGAACGTGGTGATCCCCCGCGACTGGCTGACCGCGGTGGCCGGGGTGCCGGTCGTGTCCGTGCTGGTGCTGGCGTTCCTGGCGGTGCTGCTGTCGATCTGCTCGGAGGCCGACGCGTTCGTCGCGGCGTCGTTCACGGCGTTCTCCCCCACGGCCAAGCTGGCGTTTCTGGTGGTAGGGCCGATGGTGGACCTGAAGCTCATCGCCCTGCAGGCGGGCACCTTCGGCCGGGCCTTCGCCTGGCGTTTCGCGCCGCTCACGCTGGTCCTCGCCATCGGGGTCAGCTTCGTCGCAGGCTGGGCACTGCTGTGAGCCGCCAGACGCAGGGCGCCGTCCTGCTGATCCTCGGTGCGACAGTGCTGAGCATCTCCGCGTTCTCCACGACGTACGTCAACTACGTCAAGCCCGGTTTCCGACCGCTGCTCGTGGGCGCTGGTGCGGTGCTGGCGGTTCTCGGCCTGCTGTCCGTCGTCGCCGGGCTGGTGGACCGGCCCGGCGCCCACCAGCGTGGGCCACGGGTGGCGTGGCTGCTGGCCGTGCCAGTGTTCGCCATCGTGCTGATCGCCCCGCCCGCGCTCGGCGCCTTCGCGGCCAGGCACGGCGACGGCCCGCCGGCGCTCGTCCGGACCGGGGGCTACAGCGCGTTGACGGGAGGCGAGGTGATGGAGCTGACGCTGGGCGAGTTCATCGGGCGCGCCTACGCGAGGCCGGGGCCGTCGCTCGCCGGCAGGAAGGTCAGGCTGATCGGCTTCGCCGTCCCGGCCGAGGACGGCAGGAGCTGGTATCTGACCCGGATGCGGATCCGCTGCTGCGCCGCCGACGCGCTCGCCTTGGAGGTCGCGGTCCAGGGGGCGGCCGCCCCGGCGGAGGACTCGTGGGTGGCGGTCACGGGCACCTGGGTTCCGTGGCGGGACGGGGTGCCCGATGACTACGTGGTTCCGGCCCTGGCCGCGACCGCTGTGACCGCCGTCGAGCGGCCGGCGGAGCCGTACGAATAGGGTTGCGCCGGTGAATCGGGTCACGCAGAACCTCCTGCTCCTCCTGCTCGGCGGGGCGCTGTTGAAGATCTCCGCCTTCTCCGCGGACTTCGCCAACTACGTCAAGCCGGGGTTCCGGCCGCTGGTGATCGCGGCGGGCGTGGTGCTGGTCGTCCTGGCCGCGGCCGCCTTGGCTCTGGACCACCACAGGTGCAGGAGCGCAACGCGCCAGAAGGAGCTCCTCCGCGCTCGCGCGGCCGAGGAGACGTACTTGGCACAGATGCTCGGTCGCGATGCGGTCGTCCCCACGCGCAAACACGAACACAAGCACGCGGGAGGGCACCGGGTGGCGTGGATGCTGGTGGCTCCGCTCGCGATGATCTTCCTGGTCGCTCCCCCGGCCCTCGGCTCGTTCGCCGTCCGGCAGTCCGAGCAGACCTCCCACGTGCCTCCGCCCACTCTCGTCGAGGCCCGCCCCACCGTGCTCAAAGACGGCCGGGTGAACGTGCTGAGCATGATCGAGTTTGCCAATCTGGCTTGGGACGACCCCAGTGGATCCCTGCGGGGCAAGACCGTCCGGTTGACCGGTTTCGTCGTCCCGTCCGGACGGGACGACGCGTGGTACCTGACACGCATGCGGATCAGTTGCTGCGCCGCCGACGCCCTCACGATGCAGGTCATGGTGAAAGGCGCCCCCGCGCCCGCGACCGATTCCTGGGTACGAGTCACCGGCACCTGGATCCCGCGAAGTCCCCGGAGAACGGGCACCTACACTCCGCCCGAGATGACCGTTTCCCGCATCGAACCGATGGCCGTGCCCGACGAACCGTATGAATAAGCATGTGCTGAGCGATCGGCGTTCGTCCCGGGCGAGCCGAACAGCGAACGAGCCCGGAGCCGCCTGGCCGGTGTCGAGCAGCCGCTGCACGGCCCGCCGGTCGAACTTGCGACCGAGCAGCGGGCTGCGCCGCCGCCTGAGGTTCCCCGTCCAGCTGGTCGAATCCCCGCTCCAGGAGGCTGATCGCAGGAAGGCTGAGCGGGGCCTGCTCGGGTCGGCTCCCACGCGTACAGGATTCCGCCGGGAGCCAGGAGCAGCGAGGCCAGCTCTGCGGCGCCTGGCCGATCTCGGCATCGGTCACCTCCGCCAGCAACCCGCCGCGGCGGCGGCGATGACCGCGGCGGCGACGGCCGCCGTGTTGAGCCCGCCGGCGAACGCCGCCCGGGCGGGAGCGAGCATGGCGCTGCTCAGCTCGCCCGGCAGCGTCTGCGCCGCGGCGACCGCGCCGTCGAGGCTGTCACGGCCGGCCGCGGCGGCCTCGGGCGGCAGGCCGGCGGGCAGGTCGGCGCCGACCTGGCCGTGGTAGACGGCGGCGGCGATGCTGCCGAGGATCGCGATGCCGAGTGAGATGCCCAGATCGCTGCAGGTGGTGGCCAAGCCCGGAGGCCGCGCCCGCCTTGTTCGGCGGCACCGAGCCGACGACCAGGTTGGTGGTCAGCGCCATCGAGGGGGCGACGGCGGGATACAGGACGATGAAGCCCGCGACGAGGAGCGGCAGCCCGCCGGTGGCGCCGACCTGGGAGCATCAGATAGCCGGCGACCAGGAAGGCTGCGCGCCAGGAGAACGGGCGGTGGCCGACGAGCGCAGCTGTGTCGAGCGTATCCGTACGAGCTGTGCGCTGGTGGCGCTGCGCAAGGCGATCCGGCGCCGGGAGATCTGGGTGGAGGGCGGCAACACAACTACCTGCCCGGTGTGCTGGATGACGATTGCGGGCACGTCACCGAGCCCGCAGGTGCTCCGGTCGTCATAGAGTGCCTGCGCTTTCCGGCGAGAGGGTGTCCGGGACCGCTCGGCGGCGCTGGCCACGTCCCGGCACAGGAGGCCCACTCGGGTCCGTGTCGGAGAGTTTCGTGACGACGCCGGACCTGGAGGTGTCGTAGCCGCTGAGTGAGGAGATCCTGTCACGCAGGGCCGGCGTGTGCAGCGCGGCGATGAGATGAGCAGCCGGGTCGAGGGCGTGCCCGACTAGCCCGATGTCGAAGTCCTCCCAAGTCAGGGGAATGAACTCGAGGTCCAGATCGGTCGCGGCGGAGCGGACTCCGAGGCCGGCGTCGACGGTGCCGGTGGCGACGGCCAGAGCAACCTCGAGATGGGTCCCTACCTGCGGTCCCCGGAGCCTGTCCGGGTCGTGACCGGCGGCGAGGAGCAGCCGGTCCAGAAGGATTCGGGTCCCGGTACCTGGGCGTCGGGTAGCGACCCGCCGCTCTGCGAGATCGGCGATGCCGGTGATGTGGTGGGGGTTGCCCGGCAGCACGATCAGCCCTTGCTCGCGTCGCCAGAGATGGATCAGGTGCGGTTCCAGGCCGCGCAACATTCCGAGCGCGAAAGGCGCGTTGTAGACCCCGGTGTGGTGCAGCAGATGGATCGCGGCACCGTCGACGCGACCCTGGCGCACCGCGCCGAGGCCGGCGACACTGCCCTCGCGTGCGACGATTCTCAGCTTTCCGTCCAGCGCGCCGGTGAGGAGGTCGAGAGCGGGATCGTCGCTGCCCGCGAGGGTGAAAACCGAGTCCGCGTGCAGGAACCGCCGGGCAGCGAGCGCAGCGCCGGGGGCTATGCGTGCACGGCGACGGTCGGCCAACTCGAGCATTCCGGCGTCGGCCAGCCGGCGCTGCGCTCGGCTGACGGTTGAGGCGGTGGTGTGCCATTGCTGGGCGAGATCGCGGACCCCCGGCAGTTCGTCGCCTGGGTGGAGGGCCCCCGCGCCTATCCGGTGGGCAAGGTCGGTGCAGATCTCCCGATATCGGGTCACGCTTGCACAATTTACACTTGCTGCACTGCTCTGAAGTAGCACAGATAGGGCCACAATGATGATTCAACGGCTCTTGGCCGTTTTCGCGTGGGTCGCGACTGTCTTACTGGCCGGGTGTGGGACCGCCCCGTCCTCCACCGGGCCGGCGTCAAACGCTTCGGCGGAGAAGTCGCTGATCTTGGCCACCACGACCAGCACCCAGGACAGCGGGTTGCTCGATGAGCTGTTGCCGGCGTTCACCCGCGACAGCGGCTGGCAGGTCAAGACCCTGGCAGTCGGTAGTGGGCAGGCCATCGAGCTGGGCCGTCGCGGGGAGGCCGACGTGCTCCTGGTGCATTCCCCCGCAGCGGAGGTGAAGTTCGTGGCCGAGGGCGGCGCCGGCTCGCGACGGCTGGTGATGCACAACGACTTCGTGCTGGTCGGTCCACGGGCCGACGCGGCCAAGATACGAGGCACGAGCAGCGTTGAGGCGATGAAGAAGATCGCGGCCGCACAGGCGGTGTTCATCTCCCGGGGCGATGAGTCAGGTACGCATGCCAAGGAGAAGGACCTCTGGTCCAAGGCCGCGGTGCCCCCGGGCGGATCGTGGTACCAGTCCACCGGGCAGGGCATGGGCGAGACCCTGCGGGTCGCCAGTGAGAAGGCCGCCTACACCTTGTCGGACCGGGCCACCTTTGTCACCCAGCGCGGCACTCTGGCGCTGGAGGTGCTCAGCGAGGGCGATCCGGGCCTGCTCAACGTCTACCACGTCATCGAGATGACCAAGAAGGCAGGCGATCGGGTGCAGCCCGACGGCGCGAAGGCCTTCGCCGACTGGATCGTCGCCCCGCCCGCGCAGCGGCTCATCGGTGCGTTCGGCCGAGCGAAGTTCGGCCAACCGCTGTTCACCCCGGACGCGGGCGCGGACGAGGCGGAACTGGGCCAGTGAGCATGGCCGGGGGAGTTACTTGATGGACGTGCTGTTCGACGGGCTGTTAGACGCGATCAGATTGCTGCTCTCCGGGGACCAGGACAGCTGGTCGATCATCATGCTGACCCTGCGAGTCTCGTTGACCGCAACCGCGATCGCCCTGCTGATCGGATTGCCCCTGGGCGCGACCCTGGCGCTGGCCCGCTTCCCAGGCCGGCGGATGGTCCTGGCGGCAGCCAATACAGGGATGGGCATGCCACCGGTCGTGGTCGGCCTGTTCGTCACCGTGCTGCTGTGGCGCAGCGGGCCGCTCGGCGGGCTCGAACTGCTCTACACCCCGACCGCGATGGTCATCGCTCAGGCCGCGATCGCCACCCCAATCGTGGTCGCCCTGGTCGCGGCCGCGCTGCAACAGGTCGATCCCGACTTCCGGGTTCAGATGCAGGCTCTGGGCGCGACTCCGATCCGCGCGTTCGCGGCGCTGCTGGGCGAGGCCAGGTTGCCGCTGCTGGCCGGGGCAATGGCCGCGTTCGGCGCAGTGGTCAGTGAAGTCGGGGCCGCGCAGATGGTCGGGGGCAACCTGGCCGGGCAGACCCGGGTGCTGACCACAGCTGCGGTACTGGCGACCAGCCGGGGCCAGTTCTCGCTCGCCATCGCATTCGGCATGATCTTGCTGCTGATCGCGTTCGCCGTGAACCTGTCGCTGACTCTGATGCAACAGCGACGGACAGTGCTGCGGTGAGCGACCTGAGCACCGGGATCGGGTGCCGAGACCTGCGCGTACACGCCGGAGGCCGGGAACTGCTCAGCGCGCCGGAACTGCACGTCGCTTCGGGGCGCACGCTGGCCGTGCTCGGCCCCAACGGCGCCGGCAAGTCCACCCTGCTGCGCGCGCTTGGCCTGCTCAGCAGCCACCGCGTCAGCGGCCAGATCCTGCTCGACGGCCGCCCCGCGACACGGTCACTGATGCGCGACGCGATCGCCGCCGTGCTGCAACGGCCGATCCTGCGCCGCGGCACGGTGGCCGCCAACGTGATCAGCGGACTGCGTTTTCGCGGCATGAGCCGCCGCGAGGCCCGAATCCGCGCATGGCCGTGGATCGAGGCGCTCGGCCTGGCGCCCCTCGCCGACCGGGATGCCCGCAGCCTGTCCATAGGCGAGGCTCAACGGGTCAGCATCACCCGCGCACTCGCGGTCGGACCTCGGGTACTGCTGCTCGACGAGCCGTTCAGCGGGTTGGACAGCACCACCCGCGCCGATCTGCTCGCCGACCTGCGCGCCGCGCTGACCGGGCAGCCCACCGCCACGATCCTGGTCACCCACGACCGGGAGGAGGCCCTTGCCTTGGCCGAGGACACCGCGCTGCTGATCGACGGCCGGATCCGCCAGCACGGCCCGACCGCCCAGGTGCTGGACCACCCCAGTGACGCCGACACGGCCCGACTGCTCGGCTACACCAACCTCCTCCCGCCAGCTCTCACCGGCCGAACGCTCACCCTCGCGGCGCGGCCCGAGCACACCCAACTCCTTCTCGACCCGTCCGACAGCCACGCCGTCCAAACCGATGATGTGCGGGTGGTGACCGGAACCCTGCGCCGAACCGTCGCACTCGGCATCGCCACCCGCGTCGACGTCGATACCTCCACCGGCCCGCTGACCTGCCTGCATCCCGGCGACGTGCTCACCACCGAGCTTCCCCCGATCGGCAGCCACGTCCGCGTCAGGATTCGGCACGCGCGGTCATTGATCACCGCTGACTGAGACGACGGCCGGGGGCACGACGAGCGCCTCATGGCCGCCATCGCCGACGGCGGCACCTCCCTGCACGCCGAAGACCCCGCCACCGCCGTCCAACTCATCGCCGCCGAAGTCACTGGCCTGCTGTCCAAGGTGGTTCAGGCCGCCTCGATCACCATCACGCCGCACGCCCGGTCACCTCGGTGCTGCTGTACGGCGGACTGCCCAGCACCTAGATCATGACCGAGCTCGGCGAGGCCCTTGGCCTGGCCACCGTCGCCGAAATCGTCTTGCCTACGCCGAGACCCAGACCCCGGCCACCTATACGGTCACCACGCCGACCTCGGTCAACATGGTGCCCGGCGACCAGGCTGCCGGACGCGTTCCCAACCCTGTCGTGCGGGCCGAGCGGCTGTTCCTGGAGGCCCAGGAGATCAAACACCGCGCCTCCGACGCACTGCTGAACGGAGACGTCACCGCAGCCGAAGCGATCCTCACGCCGCTGAATCCGCCTTGGAGGAGGGGCTGGCCCGGGCTCCCCACCCCGACAAGCTCGCAGCCCAAGCCGAGGAGTTGCGTCGCTACACCCGCGAAGCCCGCCGAGATGCCAGCCGAACCTCTGAGGAGGCCTCGGGCATCTCCGGGCTGCTGTCCGTTGGCGGTCACACCGGCCTCCAAGTAACAGCCGCCTTTGGCCAGGTGCGGGAGTTTTCCCTGCCAGAAGCATCGGGCGGGCTTACAGACCTGGTCCATCATGCGTGATCACGCATGATCCAGCGGCCCGAGAACGATGGCGCTTTCAAATTCTGGTGGTCGCCGCTGGACGCGGAACCGTCTGACTGCACGCTGATCAGCGTGTCCTCTGAGGACATGTTCGTGGCCGCGGACGCCGGCGTCCAGGCGATCGGCGTGGTCACGAAGCGCGGCGAGCGCTGCCCTGAGCGCCCATCTCACCACGGGCTGGTCCCAAACTGGTCCCAAGCTGAAGGCGGTCTAGATGATCAGCATGATCGTCAAGAGAGACAGAAGGCCGGTCTACCTGGGCTTTCACCCAAGACGACCGGCCTCGTTCCACCGTCGGGACGACAGGATTTGAACCTGCGACCCCTTGACCCCCAGGCACATCACAAGGGGGTGGGATCACGTCCGATACCCGCCCCCACCTGGGAATACGATCCCGTATGGTCCCCTGGAGTCCAGGGCCGTCCGGGCCGATCGTCACTCAGTTAGTCACCCAGGACCTGGCCCGTGGGCTGGGGCTGCTGCCACACGTCACGGCCGTTGCTCCACAGCTCGGAGGCATGGTAGGCGAATCGGTCGAACAGGCCATCGTCCTGGTACCGCCGCAGGTGCAGCATCGGCGAGTCGTGACCGACGAGCTTGGCCAGATGGGGCGTAACGAGCATCTCCGCGTCGAACCGGAACACGCTCATGGCGATGTGCTCGTCACCGTACCGGGCCTCGATGCCGGGGACGTCTCGGAGCTGCTCGATCTCCGACAGCGTGATCCGGATACGCGTGGAGACGGTCAACGGGACGTTCTCCACTTCCTCACGGTTGCGTGTGACGTCGCTTTCCGGGTCGCCGACGAGAAACCGGATCTTGCAGCCCTGCTGGGCCTTCCGCCTGAGTGCCTTCGCCAGGTTCGGGTGTTCCAGCCACAAGAAGTAGTTCGTGTAGCCAGCGAACACGATCTCGTTACGCGCCGCGTTGATGAGGTTGCGCCAGATTGATTTCGGACAAGCGGAACGATACGGGTAAACGGACAAGACTTCTTTATCCGGCCCCGTTTTCACCGTATTGCGAATTGCGTCTGGCCATAGCACGGCTGTCTCAACTCCTAGAGCCTCTGCGGCGGCCCACTGGTGTCGCAGGTGCGGGACACGAGCCTCGTCCTGCAACCAGCGTTCCACCGTCTTGACGTCCACACCACACCGGTCGGCCAACTTCTGGTTCGTGACCTGGGCGTTCAGCATGGCGCTGCGTAGGGCGACGTTGGCCACGGTACTCCTCGGGAGGGAGGACGTCAGGGACGTTTTGAGCGTAACGCCATAACGTCCTGGACGTCTAAATAACGCGGTGGGTTCGTCACTCTTAAGTAAGCACGCTGATCACATGCCAACACCGGTGATTCTCGAAGACCTCCAGGCGGCTTTTCCTGGTTGGTGCATTTGGCGTAGTTCTGCAGGGCGTCTCTGGGCAACTCGAAACGGCCGACACCTATCCCAGCACGAAGTAGATCACGGCCTCTGCCGGACGATCGATGCGGACGACGTCGCCCAGCTCGCCGAGCAGTTGAAGGAGCAGGAGACAGCGGAGCAGGCGCTGTGAGCCTTCCCTCATCGCGACCGGAGAAGTACGCCGCCGATACCCTGGCCGATGCCCTCGCCGCTCACGGCGTCTCCACCGACGTGCACGACGGCTACGGGCTGAGCCTGGTGTCCGTGTGGATCGGGCTCGTGGTCTGGTGCGACGGCGAGTGGTACTGGTGGCGGGCGGGCTGGGACGACCGGCGCAAGCGGGTTCTGTACGCGCGCCATCCGGCCGTCGAGCCATCACGGGCTGCGCGGCGGATCGCCTTCCACTACGCGGATCTCCGAAGGCACCATCCCCTCTCGGAGACGGTCCGCGATCTTCCCTCCCCGGAAGCGGCGGAAGCGGGCACTGGATGAAGGAGCCTCGCGAGAAGCTGGGAAGCCGGGTCAAGATCGTGGACATGCTGCACAGTCCCGCCCGTACCCGGGCCGTTGGCGAGTTGCTGATAGGGCAGCGCGGGACGGTGGCGGAGATCCTACGCAGCGGCACGTTGGCGCTAGTGGAACTGGACGCCGACTGGGCCGACCTACCGGGCGGAGTGCGGCGCTGGCCTGTCCAGTGGGACGACCTACTCATCTACTCGCTGGAGAGCGGGCCAGACAGCCCGGAGGACGACTATCGCCTCGGTCTGTCAGGCTCAGGCCGCGATGCGATTCAGCACGCAGTCCCAGCGGACACGGAGAACAGCCTGTGCGGAGGGGAGGTGTACCCGCTGCCCATCTGCGGTTGGTCCATCTCCTTCTCGCCCACAGCCACGCGCGCTTGCGAGATATGCGCCACGCTCGTACGGGGACAGACGGGACCGTGACCTCTGACCACCTCGTACGCCGTCGACTCACCGCGTAGCGGCAGCGGGCCGGGGACGGAGTCTCAAGCCCGGCTTCGCGTGTACGTTGGCCGGTCGCCGTTCCTCGGTCATGCGTTGTCCTGCGGTCAGAGCCGGGCTTGATACGGAGGAGGCGGGCTGCTGGGCTTGCCTGAGTCGATGGTGTGCGAGGTGATCACCCACCTCGGTGCCGGAGTGCTCCCGCCGGAGGCATGAAGCTTGAAGAGTCGTTTCGTCTCTCGTGAGTGGAGCGGCCGGCGCCCATGCGAAGCACCCGAAGGGCCGCGCAGCGGTGGGGGCCGGCGGCGGAACGGCGACGGTGCGGAGGTCGGCCGCAGGGGATGTACGGCGGTGCGGCGGCCGTGCGGTGGTACGGCCCGAGCCGCTGCCGCCCGGGACCGGCCCCCAGGCCGCATGCCCGGGACGGCAGGCGGGCGCGGGGCCGTGCGCGCGGCGCGGAGCGCCGTCGCCTTGAACCAGTAAAGAAACTCTGAGCCAGTTCGGAGCCATGTCGGCGTTCGGCCGTGCCGGGGTTCGCCGTTTCTGCCTGACCGATCGGTGCCTCTTGGCTGGCTGTCTCTCGTCTGCCAAGATCGCTCGTCATGGGTGTGGACGAGTTCTGGCTTCTGATCGAGCAATCTGCGCGTGAAACCACAGGTAAAGAGGCTCGTCTGGAATGGCTCCACGAGCGGTTGGTGCAACGTTCCGCCGAGGAGATCGTCGATTTCGACGCGTGGATACTCACGGCTCGGCGCAAGGTCGATACATGGTTGATGTGGGGCGCCGTGCGCGCTCTGTACTTGGACGGGTCGGACGACGGCTTCTGGTACTTCCAGATGTGGCTCGTCGGCCAGGGCCGTGAGACCTTCGAACGGGTGGCCCGTGAGCCCGATGCCTTGGTGGACGTACCAGCGGTCCAGCGACTTGTCGTCATGGCGCGGAACCGGCAAACGTGGACCAACGATGACTGGCCCACGTTTGAAAGCCTGGCTTACGTAGCCGTCAAGGCCTGGGACCAAGCGACGGGCAAGGGGCATGAGGAACTAGCGGATGCCCTTGAGTCTCGCGGCTTCGAGTTGTTCGCGCTTCCCAACCCCACGGACGAGGCATGGGAGCTCGACAATGCGGAAGAGTCCGCCCGCAGGCTCCCCCGAATCAACCGATACATGCGCGAACTCTACGGCTGAGCCTAGATCACGAGGTCGATACCGTTGTCGCTGAGTTCCTGCGGCCTGAGGTCGGCTTCCGGTTCGTCGGCGAGTTCGCGGTGGTGGCCGATCTCGTAGCGGTTGGCGGGAGCTTTGACCTCGGTGACCTCGATGGGGTGGCCGTTGGGGTGGGCCATGGTGCGGCGGATGATGAGGACGGCTTCGGCGTAGTCCATGCCGAGAGCGGCGCGTTCGTCTTCATAGGCGATGCGGGCTGTGGTGAGGGTCATCCAGCGGACGGGGCTGTGTTCCCGGTAGAGGGACTGGTAGAAGAGGCCGGGGCGCTTGCGGTACTGCGCAAGCCGCTTTGGGTCGTCCCAATCGGGGAGCATGTCGGCGTTGGTGTAGGAGTTGATCTCCAGCCGGGCTGATGCACCGTGGATGGCGGCGGTGTGACCTCGGTGCCACATGCTGCGGCGGTGGATGACCGGGTGGCCGGGCCGGACTCCGAGCATGATCGCAACGTCGCGGTTGGCTGGGGTCTTCTCGCCGGTGAAGAGTGGGGCTTCGGGTTCGCGGTCGCGGTGGGCGAGGTCCCAGCCGAATGCTTGGACGTCGGGGTGATTGCCGGGGGCGGCGAGGTCGGGCCGGTCGCGATCGGTGATGAGGATGGTACGGCGTTCGGGCATGGGACGGACGAAGGAGCCGCGTCCGCGCATGACGTAGGCCAGTCCTTCGGAGACGAGTGTGTCGATGGCCTTGCGGACGGTGGGGCGGGAGACGTCGTAGGTCCTGACGAGTTCGGGTTCGCTGGGCAGCGCGCCGCCGGGGGGATAGCGGCCGTCCAGGATGGCGGCTCGTAGGTCGGTGGCGATGACGCGCCAGCGGGCGTCTTTGTCGTCGGTGGTGGTCTCCATGATGCGCCTTCCTTGGGTAAAGCTTTCAGGACTACTTGTACTACAGGTTGACGGCCATGCGCCATGTCTGTCAACCTGTAGTACAAGTAGTCGAGCGAAGGAGGTGGTGTCCTATGCGCGGGGAGGAACGGCACGACGATCAGCGGTCCAACGCCGAGTGGATGGCCGATCTGGTCCGCCTAGACGAATGAGTCCAAGGGATCGCCTGCGGAAATAGGGTGAGGGTGTCCAAGATCATTGTGTGACGAACGACCTGAACACCCTCGCCACCGCACTCTATGTGAAGATCGACGACACGCTGAAGGC
>NZ_VCKY01000079.1 GCF_005889735.1 Nonomuraea turkmeniaca | reverse complement strand
CCGGCAACGTGACCAGCAGGTTCATCTCCATCCCGACCACGTTGTAGAAGATCGCGGTGTTGAGCCCGGCGAGCACGCCGACCGCCGCCGTGATCCTGAGCGGGCCGACGCCCCGCCGTACGGCCCAGGCCACCGCCCCTCCGGCCAGCAACGCGATCAGCGGGAAGGTCGCCGGGTGCGCGATCAGGGCCTGCGGCGCGTTCGCGGCGTAGTCGCGCATCGGCTGGCCGATCGCCTCGGCGTACCAGCGGGTGGCGGCCGGTGCGAACAACGCGAGCGCGCCCTGCACGACGAGGAACGCCAGACCCGCCGCGGCCGGCCACTGCCAGCCCCGGGTCAGGCCGATAATGAGGCTCAGGGTCAGCGCTCCCACCGCGCCGAGCCCGAGCACCCGCGGCGCCACCCCCGGCAGCCAGCTGAAAACGAGCTCCGACACCAGGCCGAACGCCGACGTGGAGCCGAAGGTGGCCACGCCGACGGCCAGCGCCAGCCCCCACCGCTCGGCCCGGGTCCGGCGCAGCACGGCGAACGCCATCACCATGGCGAAGACCTCGACCTGGATCGACAACCCCAGCCCCAGGTGCGAGGGCGTCGCCCCGGCCGCGATGTCGAAGCCGTACAGCTCGTGCCACCACAGGTCGGAGCCCGCGTACACCAGGTTGCCCGACGCGCCGAGCCCGCCCACCAGGAACGGCCACGGCGCCCGGAACGTCCGCCACACCGTCACCGACGGGGTGCCGGTGACCGGCCCCCGCGCCCACGTCGACAGCAGCACCACCGCCAGGCAGGTCAGCCCGATGATCGCGGTCCCGGTGTAGAGCAGCAGGTGCGGCGCGGTCCAGAAGTTGTCGGGACCCACGTCCCCGTGCCACTGGCCGTCCCACACCATGCCGGTCAGCAGCACGGTGTAGCCGAACAGCAGGAACCAGGCGCCGGTCACCTCCCGGCGCGGGACCTCCCGCACATCGGGTGGGCTGGGTCTCGCGTACATCGCCGTCATGGCGTCTCCTCTTCTCCGTGTCCGACCAATGTGGTGACTTTGACGATCTCGGTGCCCGAGGGTCCGCGGACGCGGACGGCGATCTCCCAGGCGCCGGTCATGGTGAACAGCTCGCCGCGCGCCACGTACCGGCCTGGGCCGTCGGGCGCGGCGACGATCTCCGGGGTCGTGTGACCCATGTGGGGCATCACCGCGAACAGCGACACCTCCGCCGGTGCGGGGTCGACCTCGACCCGCGCCTCCACCGGCCCGGTGCTCGGCTCCAGCGCCACCGTGACCGCGTAGTGCGCGCCCCGCGCCGACAACTCGACGGGGCCGGTGCCGGTGCCGCCGCCCAGGATCCAGGCGATCCCGGCCGCGATCAACAGCAAGGGCAGGGTGAGGTACGTCCACCGTCTCATCGGGGGCTCGTTTCCGCCGTGACCTCGATGAGGTGCGGCACGGTGACGATCTCGTAGTTCCTGGCGTACTGGATCCAGGCCAGGTAGCGGCCCGGGCGGGGAAAGCTGAAGGTGAACTCCAGCCTCGGCCCGAAGCGGGCGACGGACTCGTCGGGCGGGTTCTCCGCGGCCATGGAGCCGGCTTCGTGTATGTGCCCGAGGTAGCCGCCGTCCTGGCTGCGGACGATCAGGTGGCCCGCCATGCCGAGCCACGGCTGCAGATCGGCCGTCCCGGCGTCGAGCGTGATCCGTACCGGCCGGCCGGCCACCGGCCTGGCCGGTACGGTGACCGGCGGCCCGGGACCGGCCGCCGGCCGCGCGGGCTCAGCGACCGAAGCGGACCCCCTCGGCTCACCGACCGTGAACGCGCCGGACACCAGCTGCCCGCCCGCGTCGGCCCGCTCGAACTCGGCGTACACGAGGTGGCGGCCCGCCTCCTCGGCCCGCAGCCGCACCTCGTACGTGCCCGGCCCGGTGCGGGTCGGATGTACGTGCCGGAAGTAGGCACCGTCCTGGCTGGTCACGACCATGTGGGTCAACGCCGCGTGATGCTCGACCAGGTCGTCGGCCGGCCGCCCGGTCGACCCGTCGTACAACTCCACCCGCAGCACGAACTCCGACCGGCGCGCCGGCCGCTCGGGCAGCACCTCGATCACCGGCTGCGCGTTGGGCCGCCCGAGCGGCGCATCCGCCGCGGGCGCGCCCTCCGGGACGGGCGGGCCGAACCACGAGGAGAGCAGTCCCGTGGTGAACGCGACGACGACCGCCACCGCGAAGCCGCCCCCGAAGCAGGTGGCGACCACGCGCCTCGACATCGCGGCACTCACCAGCGCGCCGAGCAACGCCACCGCGGCGCAGGCGAAGGCCGCGTACACCACGACCTCCCACAGCGGCGCCCGCGGCACCAGCACCGTGAACGGCAACACCGAACGCTCCGCGCCCGCACGCAGCTCCAGCTCGTGCGGGCCCACCCGAGCCACCGACAGGACCACCGGGTACATCCCCGGCCGGCCCGCCTCGACCCGCACGCTACCGGACGAGGCGCCGCCGCCCTCGACCGAGCGGAGCGCCAGGTCGAGCCGCCCGCCCCGACCGGGCCCGTGGGCGACCACATCGACGTGCAGCGGCGACGGCACCCGCACGCTCGCCCGCACCACGACGGTGATCTCCATGCCGGCGATCGTCTGGGCGAAGCGCACATCGGCCTCCCCGCTGCGGCCATGGGCCACCGCGGGCGCCGCCCAGGCGAGCAGAGCAGCGACCGCGAGCAGAACTGCGACAACACGTTTGAGCACGTCCGAGAGCCTAGGAAGGCACGGGTGCCCGGCACATCGGGCGCCGGCACTGACCTGCCTAGTTCCCAGGAACTACGCGCCGTTGAGCAGTGGCCTCCTCCTCGGAGAGTGGCTCCGGTCTTGACGACATATCAAACTGAACAGTACGGTTTGATACATGGAGGTCCGGCAGTGATGAGTCAGGACTCGGCGCGGAGCCGGGCCAAGCGGGCGCAGATCCACCAGGGCGCCACGAGGGTGTTCCTGGCCGAGGGGTTCGCCGGCGCGACGACGGATGCCATCGCGAAGGCCGCGGGGGTGTCGAAGCAGACGTTGTACGTCTACTACCGCAGCAAAGAGCAGCTCATGGTGGACGTGCTCGATTCCCTGTTGTCGCGGCTGAACCGGGACCACGCGGTGCTGGAGAGCGACCGGCCGGTGGGCTCGCTGCCCGAGTTGCGCCAAACGTTGACGGACCTGGCATGTGAGGTGCTGGAGATCGTCGCCGGCAGCGACTATCTCGCGCTGGCGCGGGTCATCATCGCCGACGCGCCCCGCGTGCCGGAGATCGGGCGGTTGTGGGCGCAGACGATCACCAGTGGCGTCCGGCACCTGGTGGCGGAGCTGCTGGAACGGGCTCGTGACTGCGGGGTGATCGACGTCGAGGATGTGGAGGCGGCCACCCGGTTGTTCGTGGGGGGCGTCCTGACCTACATCCTGCCGGACGGGATCGTGGCGGTCGACGGGCCGGTGGCCGCCCCGTCCCGCGAGCGGGTCGAGCGGATCGTGGACCTGTTCCTGCGCGCGATCACCATCAGCTGACCGGCCATGGGGTGAGAGGCGTGAACGCTTTCGCTTTGCTCCATAATCAAACTGAACAGTTTGGTTTGATAATTGCCGAGGCATCGGCGGAAAGGAAGGACCATATGACCTTCTCCTGGGGAGGGCTGACCGAAGGGCCCACCACGTACGCCGAAGAGCACCCGCCGGCGGACGCTGTGACGCACCTCAGCTCTGTAAAGGTGCTCAGCATGGACAAACTGGACATCGGCCCGCAGGTCGAGGGCGGTCCGGCGGTGTTCGCGACGCTGATGACCGAGAAGTTCAGCGGCGGGATCGAGGGGCTCGGGCACGCCGATCACGTCCGGGTCGTCCAGCCCGACGGCTCGCAGATCGTCGCCGGAGTCGAACGCATCGTCGGCACGGTCGACGGCCGGTCCGGATCGTTCGTGCTGACCTGCTACGGCTTCGGGGACCGGCCGGGGTCGGCGCAGGGCTACTGGACGGTGGTGCCGGGATCCGGCACCGGCGAGCTGGCCGGTCTGCGTGGACGCGGCGCGTTCACCGTGCGGCAGGAGCCGGACGGCAGCTGGCGGGCCGAGGACAGCTTCACGCACTGGTTCGAGCGATGACGACGGTCATGGCGGATGGAGGAGCACGCCCGGCGTGATCGCCTTGCTGCCCGTGCCCAGCGCGCTCGCGTCCGCTCTGACGGACTCCACCGTCCCCCTTCACGTGCTGGCCAGCGCCAGTCCAGGCGACCTCGAGCCCCCGCTCCGCCATGCCTAGGGTTGGGTCGCAGACCCCGGCCGGGACCGCCGTGATGGACCTGGCCGGCGGCCACATGCCGTACGCGGTCCAACCGGAAGCGACGGCGCCTGCGCCGCGCTGTCCTTGGCCGCTTCGTCCGGCCGGCCTCCCTCGGTACCCTGACCGGCGAGGAGTTGCCCCGCATCTCTCAAGGTGCTGACCAATCATGTCAAACAACGTCTTCACTTGTCGGTGGAGCGCCGCGAGCGCAGAAGGTGAGGCTGTTGTGTAGGCGGCCTTGCTGGATGCGGTGCTGTGCAGGGTCGAGGCGCCGGTACCGGCAAGGGCACGGCCAAGCACCGAACGCGCCTTCCCGGCTGCCACGAGCAGCCTCCTGATTCCGGCTGCTTCGGATCTTTGGATCATGACGTGATGGTCGGGATCCTGCCGGAGAAGATCCACGGCAACCGTTTCCTGGGGCTGCTGCACACCCGCCCGAACCCACTGATCCGGCAGACGTGCCCGCAGCTGCGTGGCGCTCGCCCGGTGGTCCGCCACCGGTGCCTGCCGGGTCAGCCGTGGAGTTTGGCCGCCTGCATGGCGCTCAGTCTGCGCACGTACAGAGCGGTGACGATCACCGTCGGCACGACGAGCACGTGCAGGGCCAGGTTGGCCCAGACGACCGGTGTGAATTTGTACGCCTCGTACTCGCCGGCGTCGTAGGTCCGTGTACTGAGGAAGTCCGTCCACTCGACCCAGAAGAAGGGCCAAGTCAGGAAGGTGACCAGCCACAGGGCCCACCACGCGTGCAGAAGACCAGCCGGGGACATCGGCCCGCTGTGCCCGGGCGGGCTGGAGGCGTGCCAGATGTCGTCGGCGATCTGCTTGGGAAGCCACAGGTTCCCGATCGGGATGAACCAGCCGTACACGGCCATGGAGGGGCGGTAGCGCAGCCGACCGGGTGCCAGCCGTTCGGCGACGGCTCGCACCCGGAAGAACCAGAGCTGCCAGCACACCGCCAGTCCCACGCCGGAGATGATCTGGGCCACCAACATGATGACGCCGGCTTCCTCAAGGGACTCCTGGATGTCGTCGTGGGTATCCTCCGGGAACATCCGTCCTGCATCGTCGGCAACGGCGAGCTGGTGGACCGCGGTGCTCACAGCGACCAGGGCAAAGAGGGCAAGCAGTACATAGAGCGCGATCTGGTACCCGGTGGCCGGGTACAGCGGTTTGCCGCCGCGCAGGTGGCGGCGTTCGTTGACCAGTAAGGGCTGCGATGCCCGCTGCAGGTGCGGGTGGTCGGCCGGCGGTGGGGTCATCGTTCGGGGACCGCCACCGTCCACGCCTGTGGCCGGGTGTTCGACGGCGGTCAGCGCCAGGGTCCGTCGTGCGGCGATGACTTGGGTGAGTGCCTCAGGCAGCCACCGCCCCTGGACGGGGCCGGCGCCAGGCGAAGCGAGCGCGGCGAGGTGGGCCAGCACCTGCTCCAGGTCGGGCCGGGCGGCGGGGTCCTTGGCCAGGCAGGCCGCCACCAGACCGGCCAGCGAGGCGGGCACCCCTGTCAGATCGGGGTCGGCGTGCACCACGCGGAAGACGACCGCGTGGACGGGACCCTCCCCGAAGGGGCCACGGCCGGTTGCGGCGAAGGCCAGCACGCAGCCGAGTGAGAACACATCCGAGGCCGGGCCGACCATCTGGCCGGTGGCCTGTTCGGGAGACATGAACGCGGCGGTCCCCAGCACGGCGGAGGTCTGGGTGTGGCTGGTGGCGTCCAGAGCGCGGGCGATGCCGAAGTCGATCAGGCGGGGCCCGTCCTCGGCGAGTATGACGTTGGCGGGTTTGAGGTCGCGGTGCACCACCTCGCAGGCGTGCACGGCGGCGAGCCCTTCGGCCAGCCCGGCTCCCAGCACCGCGACCGACTCTGCGGGCAGCGGCCCGTGGTCATCGATGGCCTGGCGCAGGGAGGGGCCGGGGATGTAGGCGGTGGCCAGCCACGGCGGGTCGGCGTCGGTGTCAGCGTCCACCACCTGGGCGGTGTAGAACCCGCCGACCTTACGGGCGGCCTCCACCTCGGAGGCGAAGCGGCGCCGGAAGTCCACGTTGTCGGCCAGTTCGGGGCGCACCACCTTCACGGCCACCAGGCGCCCGCCGGGGGAGCGGCCCAGGAACACCTGTCCCATCCCGCCCCCGCCGAGCCGTGCGTGCAGCCGGTAGGGGCCAATGTGGGTCGGGTCACCGTCGCGTAGGGGGTTGGCCATGGCACTGCTTCCGCGTAGAGGTCTTTGCCGGTCGGCGTTCATGATTTCAAAAGATGTGCTGTCCGGGGAACAGGGTTCAGAATGGGCGACGCCTTTGCGAGGGTCTGGACCTGATGGCTGTCACAGACAGTGCTCGTCGCCTGGGGCGTAGGAGGACATGCACCTGCTGCCGGACTCCCGGGTACTGGGCTGCCGGCACGAGGGGCCGCACGTTCCGGTTCATGTCCGCGTGGTGGGCCGCTCCCGGCCAGGCCCTCGCCGAACATGACTGATCTGGTGCTTCGGGAACGCCGTTCCGGCCCGCAGAGCGCCGGCGAGGGCGAGCACGAGCACGGCGGCGGCCGCGTGCATCCAGGCCATCGCGGTCCAGTTCATCGGCATGCGTGGCACGTCAGACGAATCGCCCGCGTGCCCCCCGGTGCCGGTGACGAGCGTGCCGACCATGATGATCATCAGGCTGGTCGCCAACGCCGCGGCGGCAGCCCGTCGCAGGGCACGGCGTTCGAAGCTGACTCTCCTGGCGCGCTGGCCGAGCTCACCCCCGCAGGAGCTGACGGAGCTGGCCCGCCTGAGCCTCGAATAGGGGAACATGCCCGATACCTTCGGATGATCGCCGCTTCTACCGTCTTGACCAAGACCAAAGGGCACAAGACGAGGAGCGTGGCGGCCATGGAACTGGCCATCGAGGTGGAGGGACTGGTCAAGTCCTTCGGCCGGGCCGGGGCCCTGGACGGTCTGGACCTGACCGTACGAGCCGGGGAGGTGCACGGCTTCCTCGGCCCGAACGGGGCCGGGAAGTCGATCACCATCAGGACTCTGCTGGGCCTGTTGCGGCCCGAGGCCGGCCGGGCGACGCTGCTGGGCGGCGACCCGTGGAGCGAGGCGGCCGAGTTGCACCGGCGGTTGGCGTACGTGCCCGGCGACGTGAGCCTGTGGCCGGGCCTGACCGGCGGCGAGGTGATCGACCTGCTCGGCCGGCTGCGTGGCGGTCTGGACCGGGTCCGGCGGGCGGAGCTGTTGGAGCGGTTCGAGCTGGACCCGCGCAAGAAGGCCAAGACCTACTCCAAGGGCAACCGGCAGAAGGTGGCGCTGGTGGCGGCGTTCGTCTCCGACGCCGACCTGCTCATCCTGGACGAGCCCACCTCCGGCCTGGACCCGCTGATGGAGGCGGTCTTCCAGCAGTGCGTGGCCGAGGAGAAGGCCCGCGGCCGGACCGTGCTGCTGTCCAGCCACATCCTGTCGGAGGTCGAGGCGTTGTGCGACCGCGTCACGATCATCCGCCGGGGCCGGACGGTCGAGGCCGGCCCCCTGTCCCGGCTGCGCGGCCTGGCTCGCAGCCAGGTCACCGCCGAGCTGGCCTCCTCACCCGAGGGGCTGGCCCGGATGCCGGACCTGCACGTGGTGCGCATCGAGGGAAAGCGCTGCTGCTCAGCCTCGCCTTCACCGCCGCGACCCTCGCGCTGTCCTACCGGCTGCGCGCCCGGCGCGACCTGGGACACGGTCTGATCCCCGAACGGCCCGGCCCGGCCGCCTCCGACCGGCTGCGCAGCCCCCTGAGCATTGCCTGGCGGCTGCAGAAGGGCCTGCTCGGCGGCTGGATCGCCGGATACGCGATCGCTGGGCTGTCCTGGGCGCTCTGGCCACCTCCATCGAGGAGGTCGCCCGGCAGGGCGCCGCCGTGGAAGAGTTCTTCCGCCGCTACACTGCCTCGCCCGAGGCCACCATGACCGACGCCTACCTGTGGCTGATCGCGCTCAGCCTCGGCTACGTCTCGGCCCTCTACCCACTGCTGGCCCTGCTGCGACTGCGCAACGAGGAGATCTCCGGCCGCGCCGAACTCCTCCTGTCCGCCCCGGTCTCCCGCGTGCGCTGGGTCGCCGGCCACCTGCTCTTCGCCCTGGCCGGAAGCGTCCTGATCCTCACCGCCGCCGGGCTGACCATGGGCCTGGTGGCGGGGACGCCCGGCAAGGTGCTCGCCGGCGCCCTGGTGCAGGTGCCCGCCACCTGGATCCTGGCCGGGGTCGGCGTCCTGGCCTTCGGCCTGCTGCCCCGCGCCGCGGCCGCGATCTCCTGGGCGGCCTTCCTGTTCGTCAACCTCTTCGGCGAGGTGCTCGGCCCGATCCTCGGCATCGACTACTGGATCGCCAAGTACGCCGTGCCCTACCCCAACCTGCCCGTGGTCATCTCCGGCGAGCCCTTCACGGTCACAGCCATTCTGATCATGACAGGCGTCACCGCCGTCCTCGTTGCGGCGGCCTTGCCGCCGTCAGGCGCAGGGCGCTCAGCTGAGCCGCAGGGACTGTCACGGAGAGATCCGCCTGGTGGCCCGGGCGGATCTCTCCCCACCCAGGTGGGCTTACCGCTCGGCAGACCCCATGAGGGGCCCAAGCCACCCGCTGGTGCCAGGATGGTGCCCTGGCCTGCACCGCGGCAGCCCTCTTCCGCCGCTTCGCGAACATCGTTGCCGAGGCGGCTCAGCCGCGCAGCGCCGCCCAGGATCCGTGATCGACCAGACGCAGCAGCGACGAGAGGCCGGCGTCGTCGAACGCCGTCTCCAGCTCCGTCCGGCCCTCGGAGAAGTGCGTCCACCCGTCGTAGTGAGCCGGGATGACCACGGTGGCGCCGAGCACCGCGGCTGCGGCCGCGGTCCGGCGGCTGTCCATCGACACCGGACGCTCCCGGAACTTGCCCGTGACGCGGGCTGCTCCGGCGTTGAGTACAGCTGCGTCGATGCCCGGGACGCGGCGGGAGATCTCAGCCACAGCACGCATGGAGGCGTTGTCGCCGCTCACGTAGACGGTGGGCAGGCCCCGGCCGGACAGGACGAACCCGGTGACCTCGCAGTTGATGTTGCCCGCTGCGTCCCGCTCGCCGTCTTCAGGGCCGTGCACTGCCGGGACCGCCAGAACGGCCAGTTCCCCACCATCGTCCGGGCGCGGCACCATGAAGGTCGTCCAGGGAGCCAGGCCGACCGCCGGAGAGCCCAGCCTGTCGGCCGCGCTGGGCACGGTGAGCACCACCGGCGCCGCCATGGCGAACGCGCGCCCCCGGTCGTCGAAGTTGTCCGGATGCGCGTCGTGGCTGACCAGCACCAGATCGACCGGCCCCAGCCGGTCCTCGGGCACCGCCGGGCCGAGCGTCTTGGTCAGGTAGCCGTGAGGGCCAGGATCATCAAAGGTCGGATCCACGACGATGCGAAGCCCACCGACATCGATGACAGTCGTGGGACCGCCCAGCACCGTCGCCGCGCAATCTTGCCGGGGCAACTCTTGATTCCTCGTCGCCGCGCTCGCATGCACCGAACAGGGCCTCCTACGCTGGTGGTGTCCTTGCCATCAAGCCTGGGCAGGGAAAGACGCACGTGAAACGCCTGCGCTCACAGATTCATGCTCCCGCATGTTCGGCTGCCGTAGGAGAAGACACACCGCCGCAGTGCGAGCGGATGAGGCCTGGCTGGACGAGAGGAACTGCAGATCAGCCAGTGCTCACCGCGCTGGGCTCATCGGTGGTTAATGAGCTCGGTCGCGGGGCGGCGGCGCCGAGAAGGGCCAGGCAGTTCGTCCACAGAGCGTTGAGGCGTTGTGTGTTGTTGTAGAGCTTGGCGAAGAGTACTTGGCCTTCAAGCTGGGCGACGACGGATCGCGCGGCCTCGTGGGTGTCGGCGACCGTGACCTCGTCGCGCTCCCGGGCTTCAGCGATGACCTTTTCGACCATGTCGACCTGCGCCTCGAAGATCTGCTGCAGGCGTTCGCGGAGGGCTTCGGTCTGGTTGCTCATCTCGAGCGTCAGGTTCCCGAAAAGACAGCCCGAGACGGTCCCGCAGCTTTGCTGGCCGGCGCGCTGGTCGGCTTCGGTGGCCTCGAACAGCTGCCGTAGCCGCTGGAGGGGCGGGTCGTCATTCTGCAGGATGCGGTGCCAGTTGCCGCGTTGGCCTGCCCAGTGCTCGTCGATGACGGCCAGGGCGAGGTCCTCCTTGGAGGTGAAGAAGTAATAGAAACTGCCCTTCGGCACGCCTGCCGCCTTGCAGATCTCGGCCACGCCCAACGCGGAGTAGCCACGCAGCTCGATGAGCGTCTGAGCGGCGCTGAGGATCCTCTCCTTGGCATCACTGGTTCGTCCCATGTTGGCAGTGTATGACCGGTCGTCTATTTTTACTAGACCGGTCGACTACTAGTACACTCCCGCAGC
The DNA here is from genome assembly GCF_005889735.1 of Nonomuraea turkmeniaca. Lineage (GTDB taxonomy): Bacteria > Actinomycetota > Actinomycetes > Streptosporangiales > Streptosporangiaceae > Nonomuraea > Nonomuraea turkmeniaca. Next base: position 30,733 of record NZ_VCKY01000079.1, on the reverse strand, counting down.
CACTCATCATGGAAGGCAGGCAGCATGACCGATCCGATGCGCGAGATGCTGAACCGCTGGAAGACCGCTTTCGACGGCCACCAAGTGGACGCGATGGCCGACCTGTTCACCCCCGACGCCCTCTTCCAGGGCTTCGGGCCCAAGGTCGTCGCCGGCCGCGACGCGGTGCGCGCGTACTACGAGGCGGTTCCGGATGACCGCACCGCCGAGGTCACCGTCCTGAGCACCTACACCATCGGCGACGAAGTGGCCGGCGGATTCGCGGATGTCACCTTCCGTGACCCGAAGGGCTGGGAAACGGCGGTGCACCTCTCGATGGTCCTTCGGCGCGATCCGGACACGTGGCGGATCCGCCAGTACCACGTATCCCGGGTCATCCAGGAAGGCTGATCCCACTCGGGCCTCAGCTCGGGGATGGTGCCTAGCTTTGACCTTTGTCGACCGGTCGTCTACCTTTTGGTAGGCGACCGGTCGGCTAGTAGCTAGTAGCCGTCGCCGACATCCTCGAACACCAAAGAAGGTCATCATGAGCAGCCACGGTCAGAAGGTCGCGGTCATCACCGGAGCGTCGCAGGGCATCGGTGCCGGACTCCTCGCCGCCTACCGCAAGCTCGGCTATGGCGTCGTCGCCACCTCGCGTACGATCGCCCCCGCCGACGACGCCGACGTCGTGACCGTCCAGGGCGACATCGCCGACCCCGCCACCGCCGAGCGCGTCATCGCCGCCGGCATCGAGCGCTTCGGCCGCGTCGACACCCTGATCAACAACGCGGGGATCTTCATCGCCAAGCCCTTCACCGAGTACACCGCCGACGACTACGCCGCAGTGATCGCTGTGAACCTGGCCGGGTTCTTCCGCATCACCCAGCTGGCCATACCGCACATGCTCGCTCAAGGCGGCGGCCACGTCGTCAACATCACCACCAGCCTGGTCGACAACCCCGACTCCAATGTCCCCTCTGTGCTGGCCTCGCTGACGAAGGGAGGCGTGCAGTCCGCCACCAAGTCCCTCGCCATCGAATACGCGACCCGCGGCGTCCGCGTCAACGCCGTCTCGCCGGGCACGGTCAAGACCCCGATGCACCCCCAGGAGACCCACCAGGCCCTCGCCGCCTTGCACCCGGTCCGGCGGATGGGCGACGTGAGCGACATCGTCGACGCGGTGGTCTACCTCGAGAAGGCTCCGTTCGTCACCGGCGAGATCCTGCACGTCGACGGAGGCATGAGCGCCGGCCACTGAGAGCCGCACGGCGTCGGCACGGTGATGCTCCTCCGGCGATCCAGGCGCCCGGCTGCGCGACCTCATCAAGGAGTGGCGACCGGCCCCTACCCGGTAAGCACCCATCGGCCGCGGTGCCCGCCGGCGCGGAAGGCGCGGTACGCGTACGCGGCTTCGTCCAGGGGCACGGTGCCCGTCCCGCCGGCGCCCCCGGCCGTCGCGCGATCGCCGTCGCCGGTGACGATCCGGACGACGTCGAGGTCGTCGCCGCGATCGTGGACGCGCTCGGCTTCGACCCGGTGATCGGCGGGCCGCTCGCCGAGGGCGTCCACATGGAGCCGGGGACGGAGCCGGTCGGCGCGAACGTCGAGGCGGCCGAACTGCGCGCCATGCTCGGCCGGTTCCCCGAGTCGCAGCGCGGCCGCGAGGTGCTTCGCGCGCGTGGCGGGGCAACGTCGCTGCCCCCGGGGCTCTGATCCGCGAAGGAACGGCCGTCAGTCCGGTCCTGAGCGGCGCGGACGGTGGCTCCCGGCAGGTCTGCGTGGCCACCCGGCGCCGCCCGCACGATGCCGATCAACCACCGAATACGACCGGGGCGGGTCGCCGGCGCTGGGGCTGGCCGCCTACGACGTTCACCAAGCGCAGGTGATCGGACATGGCGCGGCCAAGACCGGCATCGTCCCGTTCATGACCCTCGTCGGGAAGGTCACGACCGCCGAACGCCTGCGCGGTGGCCGAGGCGCGAACTGACCCTTGAACAGTTCGCTGAGCAGGAGGGACGCCAACGACCATCTCGCGTTGCTTCTCGTGGGTGAGATCCGACCGAGCGTAGGAACGGAAGCCGTACCGAGCGCAAACCTGCCGCAGGGTCCCAACTGCCGTGCACAGATCGGACATACCACCGATATACCGCTGTCTCCTAGCATTTGTGCGTTCGAGCACGGACCTAGGAAGGGCGAGGCACTCAAGTCATGCGGAGACGGTTTGGCAAGGCACACTGGCGCACCCTCATGGTGGGAATGAGCGCCGTGCTGGCGGCGGCGATCGCGACCGTCCACGCACCCATGGCGGCGACCGCGAACGCCCAGGGATCCGCGGCGGCCCAGCCCGGGGGGCTGAGCGCCTACGACAAGCTGGTCCTGTCGCACCGGCCTGTCTCATACTGGCGGCTGTCACACCCGTCCTACGGTACGGAGACCGACCGGACCGGCAACGGGTACAAGGGCACCTTCCACAATGTCACCAGCTCGGTCCAGCTTCCCAACCGGGACGGCGCCTCGGTCTTCGACGGATCCTCCGGATACTTCGAGGTGCCCAACGCCGACAAGTTCCACATCTCCACGACCGGCAAGTTCACCGTGGAGGCCTGGATCAGGCCGCACACCCTGCAGTTCCCCAACGAGGAGCAGTCCGGCTACGTCTACTTCATGGGGAAGGGCACGAAGTCGGGCAGCGGCGGCGACCAGGAATGGGCGGGCCGGATGTACTCCAAGGTGAACGACGAGGACCGTCCCAACCGGATCTCCGGATACGCCTGGAACCTCGAGGGCGGCTACGGCGCCGGGGCGGGCATCCAGCAGGACGTGCGGGTCAACGAGTGGATCCACATCGCGTTCACCTTCGACACCTCGGAAGGCGAGTACGGCAAGGTGCGGAGCTACCGCAACGGTGTGCTCGTGAGCTCGTCGAACTTGGTCTTCCGCCCCGGCGAACCTGACGAGGTCATCGTGCGGCCCAAGCCCGGACCGGCCCCCGTCCGAGTTGGGACCCGCAGCAAGGCGTCCTGGTTCAAGGGCGCCATCGGAAAGTTCGCGATCTACAACCACGCGCTCACGAAGAAGGAGCTCGCGACACACTATGCCGCGATGACCGCGGCGAACACGCCCGACTTCAACGCTGACGGCGTGGGCGACATCTTCTCGGCCAAGACCGGATCGCTGAACCTCTGGACCGGCAAGGGTGCCAACGACTTCTGGGGCAGAACGCGCGTCGGAGACGGCTGGGACGGCTTCACCCGGCCGATCGCGGGCGACTTCAACGACGACGGGCGCACCGACCTGGTCGCCGCCGAAAAGAGCACTGGCCTGCTGCACGTCTGGAACGGCGAAGGCGGCAACGAGTTCACCACCCCGGAGAAGGTCGGTCCCGGCTGGACACCGTACGGGGATACGCTGACGTCCGTGGGCGACATCAACCAGGACGCCCACAACGACATCGCGGCCACCCTCAACGGCACGCTCTACGTCTGGAACGGTCAGGGCGGCAACAAGTTCTCCGGCAGGACCACCATCGGCGCCGGCTGGAACAACTACTCCCGGCCGATCAGCGGCGACTTCAACGGTGACGCCATCGGCGATCTGGCCGCGGTGGAGAAAGCCACCGGAGACCTCTACATCTGGAACGGCGAAGGCGGCAACAGGTTCACCACCAGGACGAGGATCGGGCCCGGCTGGACACCGTACGCGGCCACGCTGATGTCCCTCGGCGATGTCGATCGGGACGGCCACACCGACATCGCGGCCGTCCACAACGACACGCTGTACCTCTGGAACGGCCGGGGCGGCAACCAGTTCGCAAGCGCGAAGGCCATCGGTCCCGACTGGGCGCCGTACTTCTGACCCCATCTCGGCACCGCGCCGCAGGCCCCTTCCATCCCGATCACGAGACAGCGAACCCCGCCTCTGCCCATCCGCAGGCGGGGTTTTCGCCTGTCAGAGCTACAGCGGTGGAACGTCTGAGGTAGCACGGCGTGGTTGCGTGCTCGGGGCGGGGTTCGGGAGTGCTGATCGCCACTGCCTACGCCGGCGTGCCCAGCATCGATGCCGGCCCGGACCACGGGTCGCAGGGCCGCCGACCTTCAGGCCGACGATCTTCGCTCGCGCCCCGGTCCGGCAGGGATTGCTCGCGATGATGAGGCGCAGCAGCACGACGGGACAGCAAGGGGCTGATCTGCACGAGCGGCGGGGAGCCGGCAAGGCAGGAAAGCAACGATAGTTGGCAGGAAGCGATATTGCCTTCGGAAACCGACTCGTTAGAATCGTTAACGTCTTAGGCCAGCCGGGGGCTGAGGAAAGATTTATGGGAGGGTGGTCGTGCGAAGCCAGCGCGTGATCGTCCGGCTCACGGTGGCACAAAGGCACGTTTCCCCGGGCCAGGGCCGGGGCGGAAACGATGAGCGGCTCGGAGGCGATCCGCCCTGAACTTACGGGCCGCTCATCGCCTTTCTGGCGGTATTTTTTTACGGCCGCTCTTCATGGAAATCTGGAACACGCGGGGGCGACCTTATGAATGACCTTCCGGCCGCCAGGACGGCCTCGTACACCGTCCTGTACGAGGGGTACGGCAGCGACGGTGTGGCGAGCACGGTCGGATATGTCCAGGACGGCGAGGTCCGCGTGGTGACCGATCCCGGCATGGTCAAGAGCCGGTCACTCATACTCGATCCCTTGCGGGCGCTGGGTGTGGAGCCCGAGTCGGTGACCGACGTCGTCTTCAGCCATCATCATCCCGACCACACGCTGAACGCGGCGCTGTTCCCGAACGCCAGATTTCATGACCATTGGGCGATCTACTTCGGTGACCGGTGGACCTGGCGGGACGCCGAGGGCTACGAGCTCACGCCGTCGATCAAGCTGATCAGGACCCCTGGGCACACCTACGAGGACATCACCACGCTCGCCGGCACTCCGGACGGGATCGTGGCCTTCACTCACGTATGGAACGACGCCACCTCCGCAGGGGACCGGCACGCCGTCGATCTCGACGCTCTGCACCTCGGCCGTCAGCGGGTACTGGCGGTGGCCGACATCGTCGTCCCCGGTCACGGCGCTGCGTTCATCCCAGACGCCGACACGCCCCGCTAGCGCCTGTCCTTGCGGCGCCAACTGGTATGGGAGGGCACCAGGCGGTGCTCGGCCGCCGCGGTTGCCCTTCCCGGTATGAGCTTGCAGGCCCGCACCGCGTTCGCTCAGCAGCGAATCAACGCCTCGTCGCCCATCGCCATCCCCTGTTGAACCGCGCCCGCTCGGACACCGCCTGGATGCGCGGCAACAGGCTGTCCGCTCCCCAGGTGACCGTCTCCCTCTCACACCCGCATGGGGTACAGGGTCGAGCGAAGTCTGCGTACCACCATCACTCTGCCCGCCGCGCCCGCAGTGCCCGAGCCGGTGCTGGAGCCGATCCGGGGCTGCTGGAGCCGCAGCCCGACCGCGTCTATACGCCGGAGCCATGGCCGCCCGTCATGCACCTTCGACGCGATCATCGTGTACCAAGGGGCGTTGCGGTGCACCACCACGGCCAGTCGATCCCGCTCGGCGATGCCACCCGCTCCCCGGCGCCTTACTTGAACTGGATGATTTGGAGATAGTTCCCGTCGGGGTCGGCGAACGTCCCGAAGCGGCCGGATGGGCGATCCTCGACGGGAACGAGCCAGTCCACGCCTGCCGCCCGCAGTTGCGACTCGACGGCGTCGAAGTCGTCGACGTGGAAGTTGAGGATCATTCGGCCCGGCTCGTCGTTGTTCGGACCGACATCGTCGCGCTGATCGATCACCAGCAGGAAGCCGCCCAGATCGATCGGCCCTTCCCCCTTATATGCCGGTGCGAGAGCCTTGCGGTACCAGTCACGCAGTTCTTCGGGCCGGGTGGTACCAAGAAGAATGCTGCCCGGTTTGGGAGTGATCATTTCAGATCTCCTTGTCGTTGTGCATGTGAACGGCTCGAGATGAAGACGCCCCAGCCGGCCTGATCGGCTCCAGGGGCCTGCCACGCCCGCCCGGGTGTCCCCGGGACGGCCGCGCGCATCGTGTCCGACCGGGTCCACCTCCCGGGCCGTGCCGGGCCGTACGGCAGGCAGTTCGATCGAGCGGCCCTGGCTCACCACAGGTCAACGCCATACCACCTGATTCGTGCTTCAGGACTCGGCGAGCTCGGGTGCCGGGGCGGGGGCGAACGCGCGCTCTAGCGTCTTGGCCGGGCTGTTCTGCCAATCGGTGGCGATGGCCTGCGAGGACATGGGGTCGGGGAAGATGTCTTCCTCCTCCTTTTCCACGCCGTCGAAGATGGCTTGCGCGACCGATTGCCGCGAAGCCTTGGGGATGTCGTATTCGCGGTTCATGTCGGTGTCGGTCGGGCCGGTCAGGACGGCGTGGACGGTGACGCCCTGGTCGGCGAGGAGCATTCGCTGTGCTTGCGTCAGGGAGAACGCGGCCGCCTTGGAGATCGAGTAGGCCGGGATGATCGGCATCGGAGCCACGGCCGCTATGGACAGGTTGTTGACGATGTTGCCGCGGGAACGGATCAGCAGGGGGAGGAAGGCCCGTGTCACGCCGTGGATGCCGAGAACGTTGACGGAGAGGTGGTGTTCGAGCGCGGCACGGTCGCTGAGATCGTCGGGGAGCGCCACGCCGGCGTTGTTGACGAGAATGTCGAGCGAGGGCACTGTCTGGACGGCCTGCTGCATCTGTGCCGCGTCGGTCACGTCGAGGAGCAGGGGTGTGACGCGTTCGTCCGGGTGGGTGAAGAGTTCACGGGTGCCGGCGTACACCTGCCGGGCACCCCTGCGCAGTGCTTCTTCCAGCAGCGCCTGCCCGATGCCTCGGTTGGCGCCCGTGATCAGGATGTTCTTGCCTGCGATCGTGGTCATCTCAGGCGCTGCTCGCCTCGGTGCCGGCCAGGTCGCTGGTCTGGGGTGAGCGCTTGGCGCGCTGCACGGTGGCGGCGTGCTGGTGTTCCGGGGCGTTGCCGTCCTCCTTCGGGTTCGGCTGGCCCGTTCCCGTGTTGATCAGGTTGCGCAGGCTGCCGTTGATGTAGCCGGCCCATGCGTTGGTGCAGACGTCGTAGCACTCGTACTGCGGGACCAGGCCGACATGCGTGAAGTGGACCTCGGCGCCGCCGTCCTTGGCGGAGATCTCGAAGACGACCTTGGTGTCCTTCCATTCGGTCTGGTCGTCGATGAAGTTGAAGTAGTTGTCCAGGATGTGCCAGGCGACCTTCTGCCCGGGCACGAGCTCCGTGACCCGGACTCTGCAGCGGTGGACGTCCTGGTAGCGGTGGACGAACTCGCCGCCGACCTGGTCGGTGACGCCCTCGACCCCTTGTGACCACCAACCGCGCACGTTGGTGATGGCCTCGAAGGCCTCCTGGGGAGTCCGGTCCACCGAAATGGTGGCGGTGTAGTCCTGCTTCTCGCTAACTTGCATCATGCAAGGCACGCTAGCTGAGATGCTTTCATGATGCAAGCATTTCCCCTACTCTGGGCACATGCTGGGAAAGACCTACGAATCACAGCAGTGTTCGATCGCACGCAGCCTGGAGGTGGTCGGCGAACGCTGGAGCTTGCTGCTTGTTCGCGACGCCTTATTCGCGGGAGCGACCCGCTACAGCGACTTTCAACGCAGCCTGGGCATCGCGACCAACGTCCTCAAGGCCCGTCTCGACGGTTTCGTCGAGGCCGGGATCATGTGGCGCCACAGGTACTCCGAGCAACCCGAGCTGTACGAGTACTTGCTGACCGACAGGGGGCGTGCGCTCGCGCCGGCGCTGGTCGCACTCGCCGAGTGGGGCGACATGTGGGCGACCGGCGGGGACCCGCCGCTCCTCTACACCCACTCGGTGTGCGGCACCGGCGTCTCCCAGCAGACGGTGTGCGCCGGCTGTGGTCGTGTGGACGACCCGACCGAGATCCAAGCCACGATCCGGCCCTGCACGCCTTCCGAAGGCATGCCTCAGCAGGCTTGACCCCTGGCATCATTCGCTCACGACCGGGAAGGTCCCGCCGAGGCGGCAATCCCGGCTGCGGCCACCGGTTCACAGGGATGTCCGCCTCGATCCCTCCCCGGCGTCGTGCCAGAAGTCGTCGAGCACCTTGCTGGGGCGCGCCGATGCGGGCCGGTGGCACCTCCTTCGAACGAGATGGTAGCGTGATGCTAGATAGAGTGCTTTCATCATGCATGAAACGGGGAGACGCATGCTGGGGCGGATGTACGAAGGCCAGGATTGCGCGGCAGCGCGGGCGCTGGAGCTGGTCGGCGAACGCTGGAGCCTGCTGATTCTGCGCGACGCGCTCTTCCGGCATTTCACCCGGTACTCCCAGTTTCAGAGCAGCCTGGCCATTGCGCCGAACATTCTGGCCAAGCGCCTCAACACTCTGGTCGAGGCAGGGATCTTCCGGACACATGCTCTGGAGTCCCGGCCGGGTCACCAGGAGTATCTGCTGACCGAGATGGGCCAGTCACTCAAGCCGGTCATCGTCTCGCTGACGCGATGGGGCGATCAATGGATCGGCCCGGGACCGGTGGAGTTCGTGCACCAGCAGTGCGACACAGAGGTTGAGCACGAGATTCAGTGTGCCGCCTGCGGCGATGACGTCGACTTGGCGGACGTTCAGGTCCGGCTGCGATCGCGTCAGCCGGCTGAATAGCGGTCCGATGGCATCCGATCCACGGGCGCGGCAAAGTGGCACGGTGCGAGCGGCGACCCCTCACGCACCAGCTGCTCGACACGTACCCACGGCTCATCGGTCGATGGAATGGCGGCCACGGCTCCGGGTAAATGCTCCCGGGATGGCTGGCGGATGGCTCCGCTCACCGAGCTCTTCTTGGTCAAAGCGACTCGGCGACTGCATGACGGAAGCGCGACGGGCGCATTTTATTGGCGAATTGAGTCGCTTCATTCGCCGCGCCGTCGCGTATGTGGCGATCGGATGCGGTTGGCCGCGGGTCCTTAGGGGGACAGGGTGCCTCGGAAAGGCCGGAAGTGGGGAATCCATGTCGTCGCGGATTACGGAGCTCCGCTTTGGTGATCACATCGGCGCCAGCAGCCTTCATGGCGCGACAGTGCCTGCACACGTCATCCGCTCCCACCCGATCCGGTCGAGGAGACCACCGTGACTGTGGTGCTGATCGAACGCCATCCAACCGGTGAGCTCGGTCAGGGTGGCGACGGCGGAGAACAGTTCGCCGCCGACCGCGGCGGTGTAGCGGCCGACGAGTGGGGGAGTGACGGCCCGGTCGACGTGATCGACGAGCCAGGAGAAGGCGTGACCGCCCGCGTGAGCCGCGCGCGATCTGGTGCCGTACAGACGCAGAGTGGCGTGGCCGTGGACGCGATGCCAGCCGGCCGCTCGGTCACATGCCGGCGATGAGTTTGTCCACCCGCTCGTCCACACTGCGGAACGGGTCCTTGCACAGGACGGTGCGCTGCGCCTGGTCGTTCAGCTTGAGATGCACCCAGTCGACGGTGAAGTCGCGGCGCTTCTCCTGCGCCTTGCGGATGAACTCACCGCGCAGCCGCGCCCGGGTCGTCTGCGGCGGCACCGACTTGGCCTCGAAGATCTTCAGGTCGGATGCCACCCGCTCCACCGAGCCGCGCTTCTGCAGCAGGTAGAACAGGCCGCGCTTGCGGTGCACGTCGTGGTAGGCGAGGTCGAGCTGCGCAACCCGCGGCGACGACAGCGGCAGATCGTACTTCTTCCGGTAGCGCTCGATGAGCTGGTATTTCGTCACCCAGTCGATCTCCCGCGACACCAGGTCGAGGTCGCCGGTGTCGACCGCGCGCAGCGTGCGCTCCCACAGCTCCAGCACCCGGTGCGCGATGGCGTCGCCGCCGCGCCGGTCGACGAAGTCCTTCGCCTTCGACAGGTACTCCTGCTGGATCTCCAGGCTGGAGGCCTCGCGCCCGTTGGCCAGGCGCACCCGGCGGCGACCGGTCATGTCGTGGGAGACCTCGCGGATCGCCCTGATCGGGTTCTCCAGCGACAGGTCGCGCATCACCGTGCCCGCCTCGATCATGCGCAGCACCAGGTCGGTCGCGCCGACCTTGAGCAGCATCGTGGTCTCGCTCATGTTGGAGTCGCCCACGATGACGTGCAGGCGACGGAACCGCTCGGCGTCACCGTGCGGCTCGTCACGGGTGTTGATGATCGGCCGGGACCGGGTGGTGGCGCTGGAGACGCCCTCCCAGATGTGCTCGGCCCGCTGCGACACGCAGTAGACAGCGCCGCGCGGGGTCTGCAGCACCTTGCCCGCCCCGCAGATGATCTGCCGGGTGACCAGGAACGGGATCAGCACGTCCGCCAGCCGCCCGAACTCGCCGTGCCGGCCCACACAGTAGTTCTCGTGGCAGCCGTAAGAGTTGCCGGCCGAGTCGGTGTTGTTCTTGAACAGGTAGATGTCACCTGCGATGCCCTCCTCGCGCAGCCGCTTCTCGGCGTCGACGAGCAGGCCCTCCAGGATGCGTTCCCCCGCCTTGTCATGCGTGACCAGTTCGATCACGCTGTCGCACTCGGGCGTGGCGTACTCGGGATGGCTGCCGACGTCCAGGTACAGACGTGCGCCGTTGGGCAGGAAGACGTTGCTCGATCGGCCCCAGGACACGACCCGCCGGAACAGGTACCGGGCCACCTCATCGGGGGACAGCCTGCGCTGGCCCCTGAATGTGCATGTGACGCCGTACTCGTTCTCCAGGCCGAAGATGCGACGATCCATTGCCTCACGCTACTCCCCCATCACGGTCTCGCCCAGGTCGTCCGGGTGGTCGGTGAGGAGTGGTGGTCGGCGTCGAAGGGTACGAACGCCGGCCGTCGGATCCGGCGTTTTACTGGTGGGGAGTCGCCTGTTCAACTATCGCGAGTTCTCGACGCCGAGGGGGCGCGGTAGTGACCTTCCGTGATACCTGCGGCAGCAGGTCGCTCTCGAACAGCAGGTGCGCGCGGAAGGGTGGAGTGGGCCTGACTATGTCGGTAGGGCCTCTTGGCTGGGCTTCCTGAGCAGGCTACCTGGGGCGGGCGGCAGTTGTGGGTGCGGGGTGCGCCGATGCGGCAGCGCGGGACCGCACCGCCCTACCTGGTCCGTGTTCACGTGCACCGCCCACCCACTGCAGCTCCCTGGGTCGGGACGCGCAGCACCGTGAACGTGAACCACGTCCAGCTCATCGCGCCCTTGCCCGGCGATGCCGTTGCCGCACGCCTTGTCGCGCCGGAAGTCCTCGCGGTCCAGCAGCAGGACGTCGGCCTGCGGACGCAACCGTTCGGCCGCAAGGCGGCCGCCGCGCCCGCTGGACCGCCACCGACGACGAGCACATCCCGCAGCTCTGTCACGTATCGCCCTACCCGGCCAGGTACCGGAAATCGCGTCCGGGAATTGAGTAGGGGGTACTCATGCCGTTCCACTGTTCCCCGTCATGTACTGAGCCCAGAGCAAATCGTCTGGGTAGGAGCGTCATGAATAACCTGAACCTTCCTCGCGCAATGGCCGTCGCCGCGGCCGTTCTCACCGCGGCGGGCATCATGCTGCCGACGGCTGCCACCGCCGACGCGGCTCAGCATGCGAAGTCGGCCGACTGCTACGTTAATCTGGGCACCCTCACCTCCGGCGCGGGCGGCCGGAACATCGGCGGATACCCTCCTCGGTACAAGTTCGACGCCAGCCCCTATTTGGGCGCCATCTACGATTCATGCGCCGGCACCATGAAGGTGTACTACGGCGGGTATAAATCAACTCATTACAATATTCGCGGCTACGGGAATCAGCGCGAGGTCCCTGGTGGATCGAAGCGGGTCACGACGTGGCATGTTTCGGGCTCCGAGCCGCGGGCCTATCCCTTCACCGTCCAGGCCTGCAACCGCGGCAGCGGGGGTGGCAGGTCCAGGTGCACCCAGTGGTCGCCGACCGTCTGGCTGCAGATCAACGCGGAAGTGGTGCGATGACTCACCCACCGTACGATCGCCGGACACGGGGTCGATACTCACTGTTGAGGTCACGTATTCAACTGTCGCTTACTCTTCTCCGCGCTCTTTCCAACGGTCACCGTGTGTGACCCGTGAAGAGTTGTCGCGTCGTCCGCTGCGCGTGTCGAGGTGTCGAGGTGTCGAGACCGATAGTTGATTACCAGCCGTCCCACCCTCGGCAACCCCACCAGGGACCGGTAAGATGCCTGAGACCGTATTCGTAGTCGTCGGCGCGCGGTTGACCGTGAGTAGCCCACACGAAGCATCGCGAGCCCGTGATCGGCCAATCGCTGATCTGTAGTTCGACGCCGGTGAATTCGTCCTCCTCTGCGAGAACGTGGCCGCATACCGGAAAGAGTCCTGTCCACGCGCAAACAGGAAGGTCCTGCGCGCCGCCGCGCAGGACGTCCTGGGCGAAGCGCTCCATGCTGGACTGGAAGAGGGCGAAGCGCGTCTTGAAGGGCAGGTCGGCGTCGACGGCAGCCCACAGCACCAAGACGATCAGGGGTAACGGGAGCCAGCCGAGGAATCGGCGCCGCACTGCGCTGGCGTCGTGTGTCAACGCCACGAGGAGGCGGACAGCCCAGTACAACACCAGCGGCACGAGAGCGAAGATCACTGCCACGCCGGATTCGGCATAGCTGAAGGGGACGCTCACCCACCAAGCAATGACGAGGTTGGTGATCACGACAGCACCGTGGCAGCCCCCTCCTGGTGGCTTGTTGATCACGGCGTCACCCTAGCGCTGGGTTAGCCGTGATCTCCAGAGGCGTATCTGCTCCATGCCCCGCCGAGCTCGTTGAGAAGTCGGGCGGTGGTCTTGTCGTGGTAGCCGAGGGCATCGGCGACGACCGGGGCAGGCATCTCACGGAGTTGCTGCCGGATGGCGGCGCCGCGGGCTGCCGCCGCTGGGATGCCGATCTCTCTGAGGAGCGCTGACAGATGGTCGGGACGGCAGGGCTGGCCCGCTCGGCGTCCAGGGAACATGGCGCGAAATCTTTCCCGCAGGCAGGGACAGCGATCGTGAGCACTGACGGCTCTGCATGGCCCAGGCGAGGAAAGTTCGTACCGGGCGCGGGTTGGCGCCTCCAGCAGCGAGGTCCGTCACCTGCGCCTGGACGACATCGATGCCGCCACGCGCGCCATCCGCCTCGGGCAACGCCCCAACGCCCCCACCTCGTGTCCCATCCGGTCAGCTGGAGCACCGTGCAGCGGTGCGTGGCGCACCGCGAGACTCAGCGCACCAGCAACCCGCATCTGATAGTCACCAAGGGCACCAAGCGGCCGGAGCCCGGCCCGACGCGATTTCGCGGACCCTTGCGGGACTGTTCTGGAGCCGGATCGAGACGCTGTCGCCGGGCATCAACTCGCTACAGCTGTCGCCGGCCCTGGCCCCCGCATGGAAAGAAGACCTGAGCGTCAAGAGACGAACGACCATCGGCTCCGACGGAGCCACGATCGAGGTCACCAGCACCAGGCTGAACGCCAAGGACGAGCTCATGCGAGTCCGAGCCCGCTACCTCGACATCGCCCCTGGGCCGCGGAGGAACCGGCCCGCTGGGGACCGTGGGTTGTTCCCTGCCCGATCAGCGACGACGAGATCCGAAAGGCCAAAGAACGCAAGCACCGCAAGGCACGGATGGACCGGCGCACTCGCGAGCGCCTTCCCGTGCTTCCCGTGCTTCCCGTGCTGGTCAGCACCGCCGACCGCCGCAGTAAGGCGACTGCCGGGCTTCTCGCGGCCGCTCAGGTCACCGAACCCAGTGAGCTCTCCACCGCATCCATCGAGACACCCGACCAAGTAGTCCAGGAAGGCGAGGAGGTCACGGTCATCGTCACTGACATCGACCTGCCACGACGCCGGCTCGCTCTATCGCGCCGCCGACGCTCGGCGCTCCAATGAGTACGCCGGCCGCATCCCCGCGACACGCCGAGGGCCCAAGGCCAACAGGATCAGTCAGTCACCATCCGTCACCAGGCTCTGAAACCGTCACTCCATCAGCCGATCAAGATCAGTTCGGTTAAAGCTGCCTGCGTTGCCCGCTCCACTGGCCGTCACCGAGCAACGCGACCGCATCGCCGAGATCCGCGACAACCTCGAAGCCCGCATCGCCGAAGCGGAACGCGAAGGCTGGCTCGGCGAGGTTGAAGGCCTCAAGGTCAGCCTCGCCGGCGCCCAAGACAAGCTTGCCCAGATCGACCGCCGCTCCGGCACCACCGTCAACCTCGGAATACCGACTCTCAGCACCAGGCGATGATCAGCAACAGGAGCATCTCGGACATCCAGATGTCGCACTTCTCCCACGTCGTCGGTCGCACCATCGCCGCGGATATCCCGTGACCACGGTCGGCGACAGAGCCGTGATCATCGAATTCAGAGAACTCCTGAACCACTCTTAAGATCACTCAAAAAAGCCTCCTCCAGGAAGAGCTCACTCATGCGCACCATTTACGTCGTCACCCATCCGGAGGCGACGCACCACGTCGAGGGGATCGTCGGCGGCTGGCATGATTCGCAACTGACGCCGGTGGGCCTCAGCGTGGCAGCCTCCATTGCTCAGGCGCTGCGGCCCCAGATCCCGGACGGCGTCGATGTGGAGCTCTTCTCATCGGATCTGCGGCGCACCCGGCAAACGGCCGAGAAGGTTGCCGAGCTGTTCGGCGTGAAACCAATCTTGGACCGCAGACTGCGGGAGAAGTCCTACGGAGAGGCGGGGGGAAGGCCACAGGAGTGGCTTGACCAGCGATTCGTCCCGCCGCCGGCTGTCGGGGAGCGGTTGGAACACGACGAGGGCGTGGAGGGTGCCGAGACCAGGGCGGTGTTGGCGCAGCGTATCTACGCTGCCATGGACGAGATCTTGCAGCGCCCGTGTGAACACCAGATCATCGTGACTCACGGTGGCTCCCTGACATTCGTCGTGGCGTCCTGGATCAAGATGCCGATCAAGGCGACTGGCTATGCCAGTTTCCGGGTGCCATCCGGCAGCATCACCACGCTGCGCGAAGACGACTTCTTCCACTACCGCACGGTCGTCAACCTCGGTGACATCCGCCATCTCGACTCCGCCGAAGCTGGCTGACCTTTACCTGGGCCGCTTCGACGGCTAACGAGGTGAGGTGCTACCGCTGAGGATCAAGTTTCTTAGTTCAGAGAATGCTGGTCAGCCCGGAACTGGCGGACGTCCTGTCAGCCATCATCCGCCGGGTACGCGGCCTATCTGGGGCCATCCCGCTGGCGCCGTTTTACGACGTCCGTGAGAAGGTCTGGAACCCGCCGATGCCACTGCTGTTTCAACGGCAGATCGGCGCCGAGCACCGGGCCTTCACCCCCACGTTCCTGCGCACGCTGCTGATCGGTGCGATCGCGGGCACCGGGCTCACCGACGCTGGCGGCGCACCGCTCACGTCCTCCCCGCACGACATTGAAGGATTCCAGGTCAGTCTGGCTGGCGCCGAGGAGAAGCTCCGCCAGCTCGATCGGGGCCACGGGCAGCATACGGCCGTGGACCTTGGCATCCCCACCACACGCGGTGATCGATGAACCCACGAAGGTGGGCTGCCGCATGGCCCTCAACCAAGATTGAGAACAAGTTCAAGAAGTGTGCATCAAACGCCCTTCAGAACACGATCAAGTGCCGCCCGGCCTGCAGGTCCCCAGTTCGGTTTGCCGCCGGGAAGGCCGCGATCTCCGTTCTGCCCCATGAGCATCAGGAAGAGGCTCTTCATAGCGGCCAGCCCGCGGGCGCGCCGGATCGCCGCCTCGTCCGCGTTCGCGTACGCGTCGAAGAACCGTGCGGTCGCGCCCGCCGGGAGCAGCACCCACGCGGCGCTGAGGTCCCACGCGGGATCGCCGGCGAACAAGTCACCGAAATCGATCACGCCCGAGAGCGTTCCGTCCGAGACGACGACATTCGCGGGATGGAGGTCGCCATGCACCCACACCGACGGGCCCTCCCACTCGGGGGCCGCGACGGCATCGGCCCAAACGGCCCGGACGGCGTGGACATCGCCGACGGCGTCGGGGTCAATAGCCTGCAAGAACTGCTCGAAGCCGCCCGTGCACCTCTTGGGGTGAGCGCCGAAGTGCGAACTGGCCGGGGCCTCGGCGGGCGCCTCCACATGGAGCGCCCTGAGGAAGCTCGCCAGCGTGTCGGCCGCGTGGGCGCCGCGGCTGATCGAGCCGTGGTCCAGCGGTTCGCCGGGAACCCACGTCATCACGGTCCAGTGCTTGGGGAAGCGCTCGGACGGCTCGCCGAACCGCACCGGGGTCGGCACCGGGAGCGGCAGGCGCGGGGCCAGCACAGGTAGCCACCGCCGCTCCTTGAGCTGGAGCTCCGGAGTAGGGTCCATGCGCTGCATGCGTACGGCCAACTCGTCCCCGAGGCGCCACATTTGGTTGCCCCAGCCGCCCGCCACCTCGCGGATGGCCAGCCCTGCAAGGTCTGGATGTTGCTCCTGCAGCAGGTCGCGGACCAGGTCTGCGGTGATCTCGATCTCGGTGTCGGTCATGCGAAGTCACAGTACTGGGGCGGCAGGCGGAGCGGATCTCGCTCTCCGGAACATCTCGCTGTGATTCCTCTGGCATCACCGATTCGGTTTCAGAGAGCTGCCGATCAGAGGCTTTGGGACGAATCGGCCCCAAAGTTCAGAGAAGCGTGCAGCCGTGCCGGTTCCTGCGCATCGATCCCGCCCAACTACCCCGCATCGAGGAGATGACCTGCAACGCCGAAGCCCGCCTGATCGAAAACCTTGGCGCGTGCCACCGTCGGGATGGTGAGGTGGCACGGTGACCAACCATGATGAGGCGGCTGCCCGACCGTTGACATTGGCTTGGGTGAGCCGGCACCTGGAGGTCGGCGAACGGATTGTCAGAACCGAGGCGTTGCACGGTGGCATCACCGCCGAAATGCGGAGGCTGACCATCGGCACGCGGGACGGAAGCACCCGTGACCTGGTGCTGCGGAGCTTCGTCGACCCGTTCTCCGTGGGACACGCCGAGGACTCGCTGGACAGGGAGGCCGCGCCCTGGCCCTGGTCACGGGGACCGACGTGCCGGCTCCTGGACTGGTCGCGGTTGATCCGACCGCCGCGCATTGCGAGTGTCCATTGCTCCTCATGACACATCTGGCAGGCCGGACGGTCCTCGACGATGAGGGATTGGAGACGCGCGTTCCTCTGCTGGCCCGTCAACTCGTGGCCATCCATGCGCTGCGGCCCGCCGAGCGGCCCCGGAAGTATGTGACGCTGATGACCGCCGACACCGTCGTGGTTCCGAAGGGCGCCGTCGCGGCGGCATGGGGGGCGGCGATCAACGTGATCCGCAAGCCCGCGCCGCCCTATGAAGGGCGATTCCTGCACCGGGACTTCCAACCCGGCAACGTGCTGTTCGACATGTCGCCCCAAGCCCGGCAGGTCCCCGGATCACCGGCGTCGTCGACTGGGCCGCGACCTCCTGGGGCCCGGCAGACCTCGATGTCGCGCACTGCTCCGCCAGTCTCGCGCTGCTGCACGGACCGGCGTGGGGTACCGCTGCCGCTGCCGCCACCGGTCATGACGGCGATCAGGCCGTCAAATCTGCCCATCGCTGCGGATTCTCCTTGCATTCGCCTGTATTACTTGCATGAAGCTAGTAGCGTGGGGGCGGTGGCATCATGCAAGCGAGTGGGCGGAGGTCTCAGATGCTGGGCCGGACATACGACGACCGCAACATCTCAGCGCGTGGGTGGGAGGTCGTCGGCGAGGGCTGGGGAATTGTGACCACGGGGGACGCCGCCGTCAGCGGGACCGAAGGACCGACGCCCCCTTGAAACCTTCACCACGATCCCCAGGGCTTCGGCACCGTGGTGGACGCCGGCATGCCGGTCCCGCCAATCACCGCACACGAAGGAGCGGGGCTGGGAGGCGGGGGCTCTCCGCGTTCAGTGCTGGCCGGATGGCGTGCTTGATGCCCGGCCACTCGGCGGTGAAGTCACGGCCCACCAGGTCGGGGATGCCACGGTAATCGCCTGCTGCGATGGTGGCCAGCCGGAACGCGCGGACCTCGAGCCGAGCCGCTGCCGTACTCCCGTGATCAGCCCGCTTGGTCAGTGACCCGCCTCGTATGGAAGGAGATTCCAGGGTGCTCATGAATGGATCACCGCCGTGGTCCCCGGTACGCCGAGACTGGCTACAGCGACACCCTCATGAAGGCCGCCAACCACATGGAGTGTCCGTCAGGACGCCGCGGACTCCTTTCCGCTCTGTGGTGGCCTATGCCCCCGCCGGGGTCAGCGCGTTCGGGCTGAGCGCTGTCAGCGGTCTCTTCGCGGACCGGAGCCACCTGGGACTACCGCGGTTCGACTTCTCCGTCTGCTCCGATAGCGCCGGTGTCCTGAACACTGACGTCGGCATGTGCATGCCGGTCCAGCATGGGCTGGAGGCGATGGCGAACGCCGACCTGGTCATTGTGCTGCCCACCGAGCGCCGCCCGCTTCCCCTGTCCGTGGCCCTCAACCAGGCACTGGGGGACGCATTTCACAGAGGAGTCCTCATCGCGGCCTACTGCGCGGGCTCGTTCCTGCTGGCCGAGACCGGCCTGCTCGACGGCCTGCGTGCCACGACGAATCGGTCCTTGGCCGCTTGCCTGGCCCTCCGTCATCCGACGATCACTGTGGAGACCGACGCTCTGTACGTTGACGAAGATCAAGTGCTTACGGGGGCCGGTGCGGCCGCCGGCATCGACATGTGCCTGCATCTTCTACGCCGCGAACACGGCGTGGCCGTTTGCAACGCCGTGGCCAGAGAGTGGATGGTCGCACCGCGTCGCGAAAGCGGACAGACACACTATGTTCCCAGCCCTTCGGAGATCGGCACCCGGTCGCTCGCCGACGACGAGGACGCGCGGCTGGCCGATCTGCTCGTCTGGGCACGCAACCGCCTGAGCCAGCCCTTCACGGTCAGCGAGTTGGCCAAACAGGCCTTGATGAGCGCTCGTACCTTCGCCCGCCGCTTTCAGGCTGCAACCGGCACCACCCCCTACGCATGGCTGACCGATCAGAGGCTTGATCTCGCGGAAGAACTGCTGGCGACCACGACCTTGTCGATTCAGGAGATCGCCGGTCGCGTAGGGTTCCGTTCCAACGGTGTGCTCCGCACCCAGTTCGTCAAGCGCCATGGCATCTCCCCGACCGACTACCGCCAGCGCCAACGGTCTGCGAGCGCGCAAAGACCACGTCAGTGAAGATGCTCCCGGGCGACGACCCGCCACAGCGGCCGAGTGCGCACCCGGCCACTGCCGCCTCGGCGGCCGTTGTCACTTTTTGAAGTCGCGTGCACGGACGTCCTGGGCATTCGCGGCTCTGTGCAGAGGACTGTGAAGCACCGGCTTGTCAGCAGTTCTCTGCGCTACGGTGCGTTTGTTCCGTACTGGCGTGCGCGACGGTGAGGTCCCGGTATGGATGGCGGGCAGGCGCAGATCATTGAGCGGGGCGTGCTGACAGCTCCGGATGAGGCATGGGACGTGGCGGTACGCCAGGCGGAGGTGATCGGCCGGCTGGCCGCCGGGCCGCGGGTGGGATTGGCTGCTGCGGACGCGGCGGCGGCCGAGCTGGGGGTCTCGCGGCGTCAGGTGTATGTGCTGCTGGGCCGGTGGCGCGCGGGTGAGGGCGTCGTGTCGGACCTGCTGCCCCGGCGCTCCAGCGGCGGCCGGGGACGAGGCCGGTTGCCGGCGGCGGTTGAAGCGGTGCTGCGAGAGGTAATCGAGTCGCGGTATCTGAAACGGCAGCGGCGCTCGGTGGCGGCGGTTCACCGGGAGGTCGTACGCCGGTGCCGGGCCGGTGGGCTGCCGGTGCCGGCCCGCAACACGCTGGCGCAGCGGATTGAGGCGCTGGATCCGGCGACGGCGGCTGCGGCGCGGGAGGGCGCCGACGGGGTGCGCCGCCTGCGGTCGGCGGGCGGTGACCCGCCGAAGATCGAGGGGCTTCTGCAGCAGGTGCAGATCGACCACACGCCGGTCGACTTGGAGGTGGTCGATGAGCGGCATCGGCTGTCGATCGGCCGCCCGTACGTCACTGCGGCGATCGACGTGGCCAGCCGCTGCGTGGTCGGCCTGGTGGTGACGCTGGAGGCGCCGTCGGCGCTGTCGGCCGGGCTGTGCCTGGCGCACACGGTGTGCGACAAGCGGCCGTGGCTGGAACGGCTCGGCGTGGAGGCGGTGGCCTGGCCTATGAGCGGCAAACCGCACGAGATCCACGTGGACAATGCCGCTGAGTTCCGCAGTGAGGCGCTGCGCTGGGGCTGCGCTCAGCACGGCATCACGCTGGCGTACCGGCCCAAGGGCATGCCGCACTTCGGCGGCATCATCGAACGGCTCATCGGCACGATGATGCAGATGGTGCACGAACTGCCCGGCACCACCTTCTCCAACCCGGCAGAGCGCGGCACCTACGATAGCCAGGCCAGCGCGGTGCTGACCGTCACCGAGCTGAACCGGTGGCTGGCCCTGGCGGTGGCCGCCTACCACGGCCAGGTGCACGGCGCACTGGGCCAGACCCCGGCCGGACGGTGGGCCGAAGGTGTCGCGGCCGGCGGCCGTCCGGCCACGGTGACCAGCGAGACGGCGTTCCTGGTCGACTTCCTGCCGGTGATCCGCCGGACGCTGACGCGGACCGGCTTCACCATCGACCACGTGCAGTACTACGGCGACGCGCTCAAGCCCTGGATCGCCCGCCGAGACCGGCTGGAGAAGTTCGTGCTGCGCCGCGACCCCCGTGACATCTCCCGGGTCTGGGTGCTGGACCCCGACGGGCACGCCTATCTGCCGGTGCCGTACCGGACGCTGTCACGCCCGCCGATCAGCGTGTGGGAACAGCGCGCCGCGATCGCCCGGCTGCGCGAGCAGGGCCGTGCCCAGGTCGATGAGAACGCCTTGTTCGCCATGGTGGAACAGATGCGGCAGATCACCGACGATGCGGCGGCCAAGACCCGCCGGGCCCGCCGGGAGGTGGAGCGCCGCTCGGCTACCCCCGCGCCGCGGGCGGCTGGATCGGCGCCCCCGCCGCCGGCTGAGGGGCGTGCGGACGAGGAGCCGGTGCAGCCGTTCGAGGTGATCGAGCAGTGGTGAGCAGCGAGCCGGAGTTCGAGATCGAGCTGGAGGTGGGGCCGGCGGAGGATCTGTCGCACCTGCATGAAAGCGCGCGGCCGGTGGCCCGGCTGCCCGCCGCCGAGCGGCTGGCCCGGGTGCGGGCGGATCGGTGGATCGGCTACACGCGCGCGACTCAGGCGCTGGAGCAGCTGCACACGTTGCTGGACTGGCCGGCCAAGCAGCGGATGCCGAACCTGCTGGTGATCGGGCCGACCAACAACGGCAAGTCGATGATCGTGGAGAAATTCCGGCGCCTGCACCCTCCGATCTCGCACCCGGACCGGGAGGAAATCCCGGTGCTGATCGTGCAGATGCCCTCCGACCCGCACGTGGCCCGCTTCTACACCGCGCTTCTAAGCGCGCTTGGCGCGCCGCTGCGGCCCCGTCAGCGGCTGG
Organism: Nonomuraea turkmeniaca; assembly: GCF_005889735.1. Taxonomy (GTDB): domain Bacteria; phylum Actinomycetota; class Actinomycetes; order Streptosporangiales; family Streptosporangiaceae; genus Nonomuraea; species Nonomuraea turkmeniaca. The sequence goes on along the minus strand of NZ_VCKY01000079.1, from coordinate 9,272 downwards.
CGGAACTCGAGCAGCTCACGGTGCGGCTGCTGCGGCAGGCCGCCGTGCGGATGCTGGTGATCGACGAACTGCACAACGTGCTGGCCGGGCGCGGCGAGGCGCGCCGCGAGTTCCTCAACCTGCTGCGCTTCCTGGGCAACGAACTGAAGATCCCGCTGGTCGGTGTCGGCACCCGGGACGCCTACCTGGCGATCCGCTCCGACGACCAGCTGGAGAACCGCTTCGCCCCCTTCGTCCTGCCCCGCTGGGAGCCCGGCCAGGAGGCGAGCACGCTGCTGGCCAGCTTCGCCGCCGCCTTCCCGCTGCGCCGGCCCTCCCATCTGGCCACCCCGGAGATGACCGACTACCTGCTGACCCGCAGCGAGGGCATCATCGGCGAGCTGGCCGCGCTGCTCACCGAGGCCGCCGTCGCCGCGATCGAGTCCGGCGAGGAGGCCATCAACCAGCGCACCCTGCTGCTGGCCTCCTACGCCGGGCCCACCGAGCGGCGCCGCAAGTTCGAACGCGAGCTGGTGTGACGCCCGTCGGGGTGTCGGACGGGGTGCGCCGCTGGCCCGTTCACCCCGAGCCTGGCCCCGGCGAGGCGCTCACCTCCTGGCTCGGTCGTCTCGCCGGGCTGTACCGCCTGTCGGTCGAGCAGCTGCTGACCCACAACCTCGGCCCGGCATCGGACGAGTACGACCGCGGTGCGGACCTGGACTACCAGGTGCCCACGATCATTGTGCACGCGCTCGCCGCGCGGACTGGCGTCGAGGTGGGCCGGCTGCGCCGGATGACGATCTCCGGGTGCGTGCCGTGGCTGTCTGACACCCTGAATCCCCTCGACGGCCCGCGTGCCTTCGCCGCCTATGTCCGGCAGGACTCGGTGCTGATGCCACCGGGCCAGGCCGGATACCACGTGATCAACCGCTGGCTGCCCTGGTTGCCAGTGAGCGGCCGCCCTTGGCGGACGGCCCGGCACATCTGCCCCACGTGCTCAGCCGACCCCAGTCGCGGCGTCCTCCTGCTCGCCGCGCTCCCCCTCATGACCAGCTGCGTGGAACACGGCTGCCGCCTGGAGAATCTCCACGAGGTTCGCCGGGCCCACCGCTACGGCGAGCCGATGACCGCCCGCCCGGTCCCGGACGCCGTCGCCGCGCTGGACCGGCTCACCTTCGAGGGCATCACCACCGCGGCCGTCACGCTGCCTGGGCGGACAGTGCAGGTCGGGGAGTGGCTGCGGCTGCTGCGGACGCTGCTGGACGAGGTCAGCATGGTCGCCTCCCGGGCCGGCCCCGGCTCGGCCGCCCTCCTGCACCAGATCTGGGACGCCGCGGACTTGCCGTTCCGGGCGGGCCTGGCCTTCTGGCGGCCGTACGAGCGGCTGAGCCCGCCCCGTCAGGAAGCGATGCTGCAGGCGGCGGCCACCGCGGTGCAACTAGCTGCGGACGGGAGGATCATTCCGGGTGGCACGCTCGGCTCGGCGCTACAACCGGCTCCATATCGGCGGTAAGGCAGCGGGTGAGGTGGTCAGCCCCCGGCAGGCGCCGCTGCCGTGTTGGTGTCGTGTTCGCGGAGCATGCGCATGACGGTGGCCGGGGACGGGTGCCTGCCCTTCTTCGCGCCGCTGGTGATGACGAGCCGGGCGGCAATGTCGCGCAGGCTGAGGTTCTGCTCGCGCAGGTGCAAGGCCATGGACAGCATGGCGTCGTCGGTGACGGCGGCGCCGCCGATGGTCTTGCCTCGCCTGCGGGCGGATTCGTGGCCTTCCAGGGTGCGATCCCGGATGTACTCGCGTTCCATCCCCGACAGCGCGGCCAGCACGGTGAACACCACGCCGGACGGGTCGTGGGAGCCCTGCAGCTCACCGGTGAGGAACTCCAGGCCGATGCCGGCGGCGCGCAGCTGCTCGGCCAGGGCGGCAAGGTCGAGGCCGCGGCCGAGCCGCTTGTGCTCGTGCACCACGAGCGTAACCGCGACACCCGCCGATCGCAGCTCGCGGGCCAGGGCGACAGCCTTGTCGAGTTCGGGGCGGTTGGTGGCGCGGGTGGAGATCTTCTCGGAGAAGACGCGGGTGACGCCGACGGCCTGGAGCGCGTCGAGCTGGGTGTCGAGGGACTGGCGGACGGTGGAGGCGCGGGCGTAGCCGATGCGTACGTGCCCGGTTGGCTCGGCGCCCGCCGTGGCCGGGCGGGGCAGCTCGATCCACAGCGTGCCCGGCTTGCGGACAGCCGGGGTGGCCACGGTGAGCGCCTTGGCGAGCGCGGGCACGAGCCGGAAGCGGGCGGTGTGGTACTGGACGGCCACCTTGCCCTTGCCGGTCCGGCAGGGCGAGCCGGCCGGGGCGGCGCAGGAGGTCATCGGGGGGCGCGGGTCGGCTACTGAATGCCGCTCGGCGGCGGCCACCGGGCGCTCGGAGATGCCCAGGAGGCGCTGGGCGTGCTGCACGCGATCGCCCGGCCTGCAACACCGGCCTGGCCGGCGTCCTACGACGCGCCCCAGGTCACCCCGGCCATCGAACAGGTCACGTCACGCATCAGAAGCCTCCCTCGCCCGGGCTGCGGGCAACAGCCTTCTGCCGGCCGGCCTGAAATACCATGACGCGATCGTGAGAACGAGCAGGAAAAGCGCCGTGAGCGATTGATACCAGGCGTCGCCGGAGGCGACATGCGAGAACATCCCTCCTGTCAGCAGGAAGACGATGCCCGCGTACGCCCATTCCTTGATCAGTGGCCGCTTGGGGACAAGGATCGCCACCGCTCCCAGGAGTTTCCATATGCCGAGGAGCGTGAGGATGTAGACGGGGTAGCCGAGCTGGACAATGCCCCAAGCATAAGGAGGCGCCAGCGCCCCCTCGCCTTCTATTCTCAGCAATTGCTGGATGCCGGAGCCGATCAGGCCCGATGCGAGCACCAGGGTGGATCCCCAGTAAACGATCTTTTGAGTTCTCGTCATGTCCGGCACGCTAAAGGCAGTCCGCCGGGCCGCGCTTCTTCATTCCTGATCGATACATCGATCAGGAATGAAGAAGCGCGTATCCCGCGGCCACACCTAGGGTGATGTTGCAATTCACTGGTGAAGGAGGCACGCAATGCCCCTGCAGCTCGACGTCGTCGCTCTCGGGGCGCCCGAGGTAGACATCGCGCGCCGGTTCTACACCACCGCTTTCTCACCCGCTGTCACCGACGACGGCGATTCGGCGGCCCTCGACCTGCACGGCACGGGACAGGTCGCGCTGTCCGTGACCGAGTGTCTCGCCACGGCCGCGGGCACCACGCCGGCCACGTCTGGATTCCGCGGATACGTACTGACCTACACCGTCAACCAGCCCACGGAGGTCAAGTCCGTGATGGAGGTCGCCGCACGCGGTGGCGCGGAGGTGCTCAAGCCCGCGAAGAAGGCCCTTTTCGGGTCGTTCTCCGGAGCGTTCCAAGCACCGGACGGCGCTATCTGGAAAGTGGCCGCGGCCACCGGCAAGGACACCGGCCCGGCCGCGGCCGTCCCGCTGCCGACCGAGACCACGCTCATCCTCGGCGTCACCGCCCCGAAGGCGTCCAAGACGTTCTACGAAGCCGTGGGCATGACGGTCGACCGGGACTACGGCAGCAAGTACGTCGACTTCCACCCCGCCAAGGCGGCGATCAGACTCTGCCTGATGGAACGCGGGGTCCTGGCGAGGGACGCCGGCGCCGCCAAGGACGGCGACGGCTTCCCAGCGATCGTCCTCAACTGCGCGGCCCAGTCCCGTGACGAGGTCGACGCCCTGCTCGCAGCCGCGACCGCCGCCGGGGGCCGGATCACCGCCGCTGCCGCCGGGACACCCGAGGGCGGCTATGGCGGCCACTTCACCGACCCCGACGGGTTCTCGTGGAAAGTGACGCACTGAGCCCGGCCGTCGCCCGCGACCGAAGGAAAGGCAGATCAATGAGCGCCGCATCGAAAGACAAGAGCACGCCCCTCCGGGGAGGGCTTCTCCGAGCTGGAGCGCGCCGCCATCAAGGAGCGCGCGTCCGAGCTGAAGACCGACGCCCGCCGCGGCCGGAGCTCCGCCAAGGCGGCGGCCGACGAGCGGGACGTGCTCGCGAAGATCTCCGAGATGGCGGAGCCCGACCGCGCGCTGGCCGAACGGGTCCATGCCGTCATCACGACCACCGCTCCGGAGCTGGCGCCGAAGCTGTGGTACGGCCAGCCCGCCTACGCCAGGGACGGGAAGGTCATGTGCTTCTTCCGCAGCGGGCAGGTGGACAAGGAGCGCTACTCCTCGCTGGGGTTCACCGTGGAGGCCAACCTCGACGCCGACGACGGCATCTGGCCCACGGCCTACGCACTGACCGAACTGAGCGAAGCCGGTGAGGCGACGCTGAGGGAGCTGGTCAGGAAGGCCGTCTCGTAAGCTTCTCGGCCGGTAGCCGGCCCCTGAGCAGCAACCAATCGGTCAGTGGCGGTAGCGGGCTGACGGTCTCGGAACTGTTCCGGCTATGCCGCGACCTGATCGACATCCACGCCGTGCGCGACTGGTGCCAGGCCCGCGGATCCGCTCCTCTCTCCACTGTTACAGCGAGAGATCAAAGCACAACAGAAATCATTCTGTTAGGCCCTGTTAGGACGGGCCCAGCTCAGCAGGGTCCCTGCGGAAGAGCTACACCCATCTCCGTATGCGAACGAGTCGACCGATTCGATCTGCTCGCCCGAGCATGGTGTGGTCAGGGTCGTTCGTTTGAGAACTGAAATGGGGCGCGTACCGAACCGTCCGAGGCGACATTCAGGATCGAGTTACAGGTTGTGATCCAGTTGGCAGAGCGCCGCTGAGGTGGTTCTTCGTGTCCGCCTGCCGTGCTGGGATCAGCGATCCGTTCGGAAGCCATCGGCAGGCGGCCACCTCGCTCAGTGCCGTGCCGTCTGGCTCTGGCAGGACTACCGCCGCGCGCAAGCCTGACCTTGACGGCGTTCGCCGTGGTGGTCGTCATGGCGACTACACGCCGCAGTGACGATCACGATTGCATCGAGCCGTCAGGCGTGGGCGGCAGACCCGAGATGCACTTCGAATTCAAAGCAAGTAGGATCATGGGGTGAGTGACCCGGCACCTGGCCTGAATTCGGAGCAACTCGGTGCGTACTTCGCTCTGATGGAGGTCAGCAGCCTTCTTCAGTACGCGGTGGACGAGCACCTGCGCGCCGACGGTGACCTCAGTTACGTGCAGTTCCAGATCCTGGCGCGGCTGGTGGACGCTCCCGAGGGCAGGCTGCGGATGACGGATCTGGCCGACGGTGTCGTGTACAGCCGTAGCGGGCTCACCTACCAGGCGGGATTGCTGGACAAACGCGGCCTGATCACCCGCTCACCGTCGCCGGACGACGAGCGCAGTGTCATGGTGACTGTCACCGACGCCGGCCGGGACCTGATCGCCCACGTGCTTCCCGGGCATGTCGACCGCGTCCGGCAGTTGCTGTTCGAACCGATGACCGGCAAGGACCTCACCGCCCTCAGCACCGTTCTCGGTCGTGTCCGCGACCACATGCGCGCCACCCCGCCACGGTCCGCCAAACCCCGCGCCGGACGCAACCGAACCGACTGAAGGGCGGAGAGGGATGGACCGAGCACTGCTGGCGGACTTTCTCCGGGCACGGCGGGAGAGGCTGCAGCCGGAGGACGTCGGGCTTCCCCGTGGCTCACGGCGTCGTACGGGCGGACTGCGGCGCGAGGAGATCGCGGTGCTGGCCGGCATGTCGGCCGATTACTACAGCCGGCTCGAGCAGCAGCGCGGTCCGATGCCGTCCGAGCAGATGCTCGCCGCCCTGGCGCGGGCGCTGAACCTCAGCCCGAGTGAGCGGGAGCACTTGTTCGCCCTCGGCGGGCACTCGGCTCCGCGGCGCTCCTTGCGCGACGAGCAGGTCAGTCCGGCCATGAGGCGCATCGTCGAGCGTCTCTCAGACACGCCCGCGATCGTGTTGTCCCGGTTCGGTGAGACGTTGTTGCAGAACCAGTCGGCGGTTGCCCTGCTCGGCGACTACACCCGGTTCAACGGCATGTCCCGCTACCTGGTCTACCGCTGGTTCACCGACCCGGCGCAGCGCGCCCTCTATCCCCCCGAGGACCATGCCCTCCGCGGCCGGGTCTTCACCGCGGAGATCCGGGCGGCGTACACGGCCGACCCTGCGGGCACAGCCGGCGAGATCGTCGACGCGCTGCTGGCGGTCAGCCCCGAGTTCGCCGAGGTCTGGCGGCGGCACGAGGTGGATGTCACCCACCACCACGATCTGAAGCGCTACCGGCATCCGGAACTGGGCGAGCTGGAGCTCTACGGCCAGCGGCTGGTGGATCCCGACGAGGGCCAGGAGTTGCTGGTCTTCCTGGCGCAGCCCGGCTCACCGAGCGACGAGAAGCTCCAGCGCCTGATCACGATGAGCTGAGCCCGCCTCGTTATCCACGGACTGTTTGTCCGTGGATAACGGTGACATTCACCCGGCTTCCGGTTCGCGCCATGCTTGATCGGTCGGACCGGGAAGGTGGTGAGCAACGTGGACCGGGAGCTTCTGGAGCACTTTCTCCGGGCGCGCCACGATGAGGTTGGGGGTGATCATGCCGGCCCGGTCATGACGCGCATCGTCGAGCGTCTGTCGGACTATCCCGCGATGGTGTTCTCCCGGTGCGGCGAGGTGCTGTTGCAGACTCGTCCGGCGATTGTTCTGTTCGGCGATTACACCCGGTTCGGCGGAACGTCGCGCTATTTGGTCGACCGCTGGTTCGCCGACCCGGCGGCGCGCGAGCGCTACCTCGTCGAGGTGGGCGTCACCGGTCACTGGCACCTCCGACGCTACCGGCATGCCGACCTGGGAGAGCTGGAGCTATGCCGACAGCTTCTGGTGGATCCCGTGGAGCACCAGATGCTGCTGGTCTTCATGGCCGTCCCGGGCTCTCCAAGCGACGAGAAGCTCCGCCGCCTGACAGTCGCGGGCGACTAGGCCCCGGCGACTGTCGGCCGGCTCACACCGTACAAAAGTTGCTTCGAATTCAAAGCGTGCTATGGTCACGAAGTGCTTCGAAAACGAAGCACCTCACGATGGAAGAGACGAGGGCTTGTGATGAAGGCAGTACGTTTCCACGAGTACGGCGACCCGAGCGTCCTGCGTTACGAGGACGTCGAGCAGCCCGTCCCCGGCGCCGGGCAGGTGTTGATCCGGGTCGCCGCGACGTCGTTCAATGGGGTCGACGGCAACATCCGCGCCGGTTTCATGCAGGGTCCGATCCCGGTGACGCTGCCGCACACGCCGGGCATCGACGTGTCCGGCACGATCGCGGCGCTGGGCGAGGGCGTGACCGGCATCCAGTTCGGTGACCAGGTCATAGGGTTCCTGCCGATGGGGGCCGATGGCGCGGCCGCGGAGTACGTCGTCGCTCCGGCCGAGATTCTCGCTCCGGCGCCGACCAGCATCTCCTTGGCCGACGCCGCCGCGCTACCCATCGTGGGTCTCACCGCGTGGCAGGCGCTGTTCGACCACGCGAAGCTGGCGGCCGGCCAGCGCGTGCTGATCAACGGCGCGGGCGGCGCCGTCGGGGGCCACGCCGTTCAGCTGGCCAAGAACGCCGGCGCGTACGTGATCGCCACGGCCAGCCCCCGCAGCATCGAGCAGGTCAAGGCCACGGGTGCCGATGAGGTCATCGACCACACCACCACCGAGGTGGCCGCGGCGGTGAGCGATCCGGTCGACGTCGTGCTCAACCTCGCCCCGATCAGCCCGGAGCAGTTGGCCGCACTGCTCACCCTGATCCGTCCCGGCGGAGTGCTGGTGAACACCACGGTGTGGATGCCCGCCCCCAGCGACGAGCAGCGCGGCGTACGCGGCATCGACCTGTTCGTCCGCAGCGACGCCACCCAGCTGTCCCACCTGGTCGCGCTAATCGACTCCGGCGAGCTGCACGTCGACGTCGCCCAGCAGGTCCCCCTCCCGGAGCTGCCGGCCGTGCACGCCCAGGCCGCCGCGGGTGCGCTGCCCGGCAAGACCGTCATCGTCGCCCCCACCGCCTGACGCCGCCCAATAAGGCCGACCCGGCCACCTTCGAAGCACAACCCATGACAGGAGAAACCTCGATGTCTCACGACAATGTGATCACGGTGCTCGGCGCGACCGGCACGCAAGGCGGCGCGGTCGCGCGGGCGCTGCTGACCGACGGCGAATTCACCGTACGGGCGGTGACGCGCAACGCCGCGTCGCCCAAGGCGCAGACTCTGGCCGGGCTCGGCGCCCACGTGGTGGAGGCGACCCTCACCGACAAGGGCAGCCTTCGCCGGGCATTCGACGGGGCATACGGCGCGTTCCTGGTTACGCCGTACTGGGAGCACCGTTCCCCCACCCGGGAACTGGCCGAGGTGGAGAACCTCATCAGCGCGGCCCAGGCCGCCGCCCTGCGGCACGTCGTGTGGTCGACGCTCGAGGACACCCGCGAGGCGATCGCGGCCGACGACACCCGGATGCCGTTCATCGGCGACGGCTACCGGGTGCCGCACTTCGACTTGAAGGGAGGGGCCGCCGACGCCCTGTTCGCCAAGTCCGGCCTGCCCACGACGTACATGCTGATGTCCTTCTACTGGGACAACCTGCTCGGCCTGGCCAAGCCACAACGCGACCCGGACGGGACGCTGGCCTTCCATCTCCCGCTCGGCGACACGGCCATCGCGGGCGTCGCCTCCGACGACATCGGCCGGCTGGCGTTGCGCGTGCTGCGCCAGCCGTCGCAGACGATCGGCGCCACGGTTCCCGTGGTCGGCGAGTACCTGACCGGCGAGCAGATGGCGGCGGCGCTCAGCACGGTCCTCGGTGAGCCGGTGGCCTACCGCCCACCCACCCACGACCAGTTCCGCAGCGTCGGCTTCCCCGGCGCGGACGAGCTGGGGAACATGTTCCAGTACTACACCGAGTTTCCGGGGTCCTATCTCGGCCGCCGCGACCTCGACATCGCACGCGCGTTCGACCCCGATCCGCTCACCCTGACCGACTTCCTGGCCGCGCATCGTGCCGAACTCGCGGCCTGACCGACTTCCTGGCGACTCGGAGGAGCCCCGATGACCAGCACCGACCTCACTCCGTTCAGCCGCCCAGAACCGCCAACTATGCGCAGGCGGGCGCCTCCTCTCCAATGCTGATGCAGGGAGGCAGCAGGCGCCACCCCCCAAGTGCACGACGAAAGGCAACAGGATGAGCACACCCTCCCTCTCTCTTCCCGGCGGCATCTGGACTCTGGGTGACCTGACCGTCACCCGGTTCGGCTACGGCGCCATGCAACTGGCCGGCCC
>NZ_VCKY01000078.1 GCF_005889735.1 Nonomuraea turkmeniaca | reverse complement strand
GGCGGGCAGCGGGTGGTGATGCGTCCGCGTCGCGGTCGGTGTGGTGCATGCCGGGCGACGCATGTGCTGTTGCCGGTGACCGTCTTGCTGCGCCGGGCGGACGCGGCGGTGGTGATCGGCGCTGCGCTGGTGGCCAAGGCTGCGGGTGCAGGGCATCGCCGGATCGCGGCGCGGCTGGATCGGCCGAGCGCGACGGTGCGGGGCTGGCTGCGGGCGTTCGCTCGCGCGGCCGAGGCGATCAGGGCGTATTTCGCCGTGGTGCTGGTCGGGCTGGCCGCTGATCCGGTGCTGCCGCAGGCGAGCGGCGATGTGTCGGCCGATGTGGTGGCGGTGATCGCTGCGGTGGCCGATGCGGCCGGGCGGCGCTGGCCGCAGATGGGCACGGTGTCGCCGTGGCTGGTGGCCTCGGCGGCCACGGCAGGCTGCTTGATCCACCCGTCCGGGCCGGCGATGTGGATCAAAACGAGCCACCCCTGGGCGGGATGGATGTGACTGGTGAGCCTGGTGACCGATACGCCCCGTCGCGAATGACGGGGCAACGATCATCACCGGGAGGTGAGCCGTGATGGCCGATCACGCGGCCGAGATGCGCAAGCGGCGCGAACGCGCCCATCAGATCGGGCTGTTTCGCTACCGGATCATCCAAGACGCGCTGGATGCGGGCCTGACCGCCAAACAGCGCGGGGCGTTGGTGCGCCGCCTGGCCGGACAGACGCACCCCGGCATCGACGGGCAGCCGGTCCGCATCTCGCGCTCCAGCCTGGACCGGTGGATCCGGGCCTGGCGAGCGGGTGGCTTCGAGGCGCTGGTACCGCCGCCGGTCCGGGTCGAGCCGCGCACCCCGGCGGAGGTGTTGTCACTGGCGACCGCGCTCAAGCGGGAGAACCCGGCGCGCACCGCCACCCAGGTGGCGCCGATCTGACGCGCCCAGGCCGGCTGGGCACCGTCGGAGACGCTCCGACACCCTGTTCTCCGACGACGCCATCTCGCTGATCCACACCACCAGCCGTGGTCTGCCCCGCGCCGTCAACAACCTGGCCATCCAGGCCCTGCTGGCCGCGTTCATCGACAACAAGACCATCGTCGACGAATCCTCCGCCCGCGCCGCGGTCGCCGAAGTCACGACAGAGTGACCATCACCGCGACAACACGCCCACCAGGCCCCGCTGGAAACTCATCCGGCGGGGCCTACGTCATGACGCTCCTCGCCACCGGCAGTGACGCCGTCATCGCCAAATCGAACGTCGCGCAACACACGGTCGACGCCGGCGGCCGGCCGCGCAAGGATGCACCCCAGGCATCGGCCGCCCGCTGTATGGTCCTGGCAGGACTCCCAAATAGGGGATGCTCAGGGATGGGTAGATCAGTGCCCCGCCCGTGGTGGCTGTGCTGGCCGGTGCCGCAACCGGAAGCGGACCCTGTTCCCCCGCTCCACGAGGAAGACCTCGGCGCCGCGCCATGAATGGACGCCGGGTCTCCGTGAAGACCCCGGCGCCTGCCCTGGTGCCGGGGTCGTCGTGTTGGTGGCCTCGATCCTTGGGCGACCGGCGAGCCGATGATGGGAGACCGCTCCATACCTGCCGGGCGTGATCGGTGACGTGCTGCCGGGCCTGCGGAGTGATCTGGTGGGGCAGGACGTAGGTACGCCCGATGGGGTCGGCGTTGAGCAGGTGGCGTACCTCCTCGTCGGAGTGATGGAGGTAAAAGGTCCAGTCGGTGGCGATGCTGCCGTCGCGCTGCATGATGGGGAACAAGTGGAAGCCCGCGCCGGGCGGTTCCAGCCGGGTGTAGTCGCGCAGGTGGGGCGGGACGATCGGGGACTGGCCGCGCCACGCCACGTAGCCGCTGTAGCGCAGGTCGCGGCCGGGGTCAAGGAGACGGCGGCCGGTCGAGCGGCGGCCGTCAGCGAAGACGACCAGGTCGGCGTTGATGGGGTCGGTGTGCGCGATCCGCAGCTGGGCGCGGTCGTCGGGTCCGGCGGTCAGGTCCTGGACCCGGCTGCCCAGCCGCAGCCAGCCCTGGGGGAGACGCTTCAGCAGCGCGCTGTTGATGAGGTGCCATGCGGTGGACCGGCCCGGGTACATGGTGTGAACGCGGCCGGTTTCCTGGCGGCCGGCGAGCTTGACCGCGACCACGCGCTCGCTGGTGAAGGGGACGAACTCGTGCTGGGGGACGCCGAGGGTGTCCAGGGCGGCCAGCGAGGTGTGCTCCAGGCCGATGACGCCACCGGCCTGCGTGTGCAGGTGTTCGGAGGCGTCCAGGACGGTGACGTTGGTGAGTCCGGCCTGGTGGAGTAACAGGGCCAGGGTGGGCCCGGTGATGGAGGCGCCGACGATGGCGATGGCGGGCTGGTCGCTGTCATGGGTCGTGGATGGGTCGGCGGAGGCCGCGGTGGAGGCGTCGGGACGCGACGGGGTGAGGGTGATCATGGCAGCTCCTGTGCTGGTCGACGGGGCTGCCGAAGGGAGGTCCGAGTGAGGTCCCGGGCCTGGGCGGCGGGCCCTCCCCCTTCCGGCGCCGTGCCGCAGGCTGCGAAGCCGGAGAAGGGGGACACGCGCCACCGCGTGATCGCCGCACGATGTGGGCGCCGTCGGCGTGCTGCCCGGCGCCATGGGCTGCCGGTGACGCGCGCACGGCAGCAGGCCTGGTGGGGGGACGCGGCGGGCTGCTGTCGGGCCAGCGCGTCGCGTGGTCAAGTGGCCCCTCGACTCCGCCGCCGTCCCACGGCGTCAGCGCACTCGACGCCATCCGCGACGCCATCGAGGGCAAACCCTGGCTACCGCCACTCATCGCATTCGCCTTGACACCCGATCACGAAACCCTGTGAATGGACGCCATCGTCGGCCTGGCACTCGCTGTGACGGCACGCTTGGCGACCACACTGTTTCCCACGTGAGGAAGCGGGCCAGGACGTCGTTCTAGCCTATGCCGAAGCGGCATGACCGATTTGGCATTGGACGAGCTTTTTCTGCGGCGAGAGACTTCTGTCACATCCGAGGCGAGGGACGAAGGCGAGGGGCCACCTCCGTCCGCTACGGGGCGGAGGGTCCGTTCAACTAGGGAGCTACTCAAATGAGCTCGCGTAGGATCATCGTCCTACTCGCTGGTCGGTCTTTCTCCGCCGAATCGCTGTATCTGGCCGTGCCGTCCGACATCGGCCGTGCGAAACCTGACACGCACGTGGCCGAGCGGACTTGCCATCTCGTCTAGCGGCGAGATCCTCGCTGCTTTGCTTTCCTTCTGTCGGCATGGAAGCGGCTTGCGCTGATATCAATGACGCATCAGTCGTTTGCGCTCGCATGTGTTGATCATGTCGGCATCGAACCCAACCGCTGTCGCCATCGGAAGCGGCGGTCTTTTCCGCGGGGACGGGATACGCCAATAGGTCTGTGACGGCAGGCCCGACCGGCCGTACGACGATGTGTCCGTTCCCAGTGGATCGGTGGGATACGCGGCGGCCGATGCCATGCTTTGGCCGCAATTCCTGGCAGCCGAGCGTCAGAGGTAAGCAATCGATACGAGATTGGTTGCCGCTGGAAAGGGCGCCATATGAATCTCGAGGCATCACATGTGGTCAGGAAGGATACCTCAGGTAGCCGGGGCCGGGCTGTGCGGCGCTTGTGGTCCACACCAGCCGGCGCCTTTGCCCTGGTGGGAACCATGGCAATCGCCTTCCAGTTGTGGATCTTCGCAAGGTGGGTCGCCGACGGGGGAGCACACGCCGTTCCCCACTACGGTTACGAGATCTCGACAGTCCGTGCAGTGATCACGGTGGTGGTGCAGGTAGTCATCGGCGCCGTCGCTCTCCTTACCGCTGTCGTGCTCATCCGGCGTAGTCGTGCGGTGGGCCGGGTCACCTTCGACACGGCTATGTACTTCGGGTTCTTCCTCGGTTTCTGGCAGGACCCGTTGTTCAATTACCACCGGATCGCGCTTACCGTCACTCACTTCGGCGCGAACGTGACGACTTGGGGACCTTACATCCCTGGGTGGCACAGCCCGCATCCCGAGCTCCAAGCTGAGACACTCCTCACCGTCAGCTGTGTGGCGTACTTCATGCTGATGTTCTGGGTCTGGCCGCAGGCCGCACTCACTATGCGCATTGCGCGAAGGCGCCCGCATTGGCGATGGGTGCGTTTGGTCGCTGTCAGCGTACTGATTGGCGTGTGCGTGGACATTGTCCTGGAAGCGATCTGGCTGAGCACCGGGGTGTTCTCGTACGCCGCTCCTGTCCCCAAGTTGACCGTGTTTGAAGGTCACTGGTATGGCTTCCCGCTGACCCAGCCCGTGGGCGCCGCCATCCTGATCACACCAGTGGTGATGATGCGGCATGTCTCGCAGATCCATGCGACCGAACCATGGCTCTTCCGTGGCGTCGACATGTTCGCCACCGCGTGGGGAAACATCCTTCGCTTGCTCGCAGGCATCGGTCTGGCCAACGTGCTCCTGCTCGCCTACATGGTCTTCAGCGGACTCGTGAATTTGACCGGCGGCCCTATCCCCGCTGACACACCTAGTTACCTATGGCCTTCGCAGCCATGACCCCTATTCGGAGGTGGAAGACTCATGCCTAAGTACGCATGGATGTTCCCCAATCCCGGTGCCTACCTATCGGGTTCGCTCGCACCCCTTGTCAGCAGCGGTTCCGAGTTGCATACCACGCTCAAGCAGATCGACACGATCGCCGCGGAATATGGCTGGAATCCGGTCGCCCCTCTGCTCCTTCAAGACGAGGCGACAGATGAAAGCGGACCGGAGAGCTTCTGGCTGGCTTTCTACTCCACTTCGCTGGTTGTCGCCGAAGCGTTCATGGAAGCAGGGGTGCCCTCGGATGTACTTCTCGGCCACAGCAGCGGCGAAGTCACCGCACTTGTCGTCGCCGGCTCCATCACTCCCGCGGACGGCGCACGGCTCTTGTGCGAGCGCATCCGCGCGGTCGACGAGATGGCGCTCCCTGAGGGGGCCATGGTCGCGGTCAAGGCTCCAGTGCGCCGGGTGGAGCACATGTGCCAGGCAGTCGGTGACGGCTCCCTCGCAGTGGCAGTCGACAACGGACCGCGCCAAGTCGTGGTCTCTGGGCGGGATCACGCGATCACGCGGCTGGAACGCCTCGCCGAGGCGTTGGACGTGCAGGCCACACGGCTCGCCGCACCTGGCGCCTTCCACAACCCGATACTCACCGGTGCGGCGCAACGCTTCGCCCAGGCTACGGCCCACATCCCCGTACAGACGCCCGTGCGCAGAGTGTACTCGCCACAGCTCGGCCGCTATATCACGGATGTGGCTGCCATCAGGGAACTCCTCGCCGGCCTGCTAGTCCTGCCGGTCGGCTTCCGCAACGCGCTAACCACGTTGTACGACGAAGAGGTCGAAACCTTCATTGAGTGCGGCGCCAAATCGACCCTGAGCGATCTAGTGCCCCAGATCCTTCCCGCATCCGCCCGGGCTATACCCACACTTACCGGACGGGTGCAGGCACATACCTTGAAGCAGACACTCCGGGCGTTAGCTGCGGACAGCACGAATGACGACATCTCGAGCCCCTGGACTCCGCATCCTCCACCGGGCCATCGCCCTGGCTCCACGGGGGCCGACCACGCCGTCTCATCCTCCGCTCCTGCCTCAACGGCCGCGCCTGCGCCGAGATCAACAATGCCGGACACTATCGCCGCACCAATCGATGCCGTTCCGACCGCGCCCGCCACACTCCAGCAGTCTCAGGAAGCGACCGTGCCGCCCGTAGGGGAGCGAACGCCGTCCGCCGGACTGCCGTCGCGCGACGAAATCGTCGCACAGATCAAGCAGGTCTATGCGGACATGCTGGATTACCCTCTGGAGGTTTTCGAGGACGACGTGGACCTGGAAGGCGATCTGGGCGTCTCTTCGCTCAAGCAGACGCAAGCATTCGTGAAACTCCTGGATGCTTACCGGCTCCCGACACCGACCTCCGAGATTCGCATCGTCACCTATCGCACCATCCGACAAGTCGCCGATCTTATCGAACAGATAGGCACACAGGGGTGAAAGGAAGGACATGCTATGTCCGTCACGGGACTCATAGCGCAAGAACCTGTGGCAGTCGTGGGATGCGGCGTAGTGGCACCCGGAGCCAACAATGCGGAAGAACTATGGACGGTGCTCAACAACCCCGAACCTCAGCACCGGCCACCCTGCCGTTTCGACGCCACCCCCCTATACTCGCCCGACCCAAACGAAGAGGACCGAACCTTCGGCGTGAATGGCGGCTACATCACTACCTTCCGCCCTCACCCCCTGCTGATCGCCGAGATCGAACGCGGCTGGTGGCACCAGAGCGACAGCGAACCGCTGTGGCTGCGCCATACCCTGCTCCAGGCTCTGGACACCACCACAGTCTCGGCCAACGCCCGAACCGGCTGCTACGTGGCCACCTGGCTCGGCGCTTCTTCCGCAGTCGAGGACACCGTCCTCGCCGCTACCCTTCCACGCCAGATGGCAGCACGCCTCGCCACAGACACCACCGTCTGTGCCATGGCCGAGCATCGGCTCCGGAACATCCTGCGTAAGCGCTATCCCTACGCCGCACCCACCCCGCGGATGATGCTGCCCGACATGCTGGTACGGCGTGCGATTGCGGGACTGCTCCCCGAGAGCACGGACTGGCTGACAGTGAGCGCCGCCTGCGCCTCCTCCTTGTACAGCATTGACCTCGGTATCCACGCACTGCTCACCGGAGACTGCGACATCGCATTCTGCGGCGCGGTGAGCGGCATGGGCCGGCTTATGGCGATCTCTGCGGCCAAGTTCGACGGCATGTCGAAATCTGGTGACCTGCGCGCCTTTGACGCTGCGGCGGATGGCACCCTCTTCGGCGAGGGCGCCACCATGCTGGCTCTCAAACGGATGGACCGGGTCCGCGTAGATGGCGATCCCGTCCTGGGCTATTTGACCGGCTCTGGCCTAGCCACCGATGGGCGCGGCAAAAGCATGGCCGCACCGAACCCGACGGGACAACGTCGGGCACTGCAACGCGCCTGGGAAGCAGGAGGGGTGAGCGGAGACGACATCGACTGGATGGTCGCACATGGCACGGGAACCCTGGCCGGGGATCAGGTCGAAATCGAGGTTCTTTCCGAGGTCGCCCCGGCGACCGGAGTGGTCTGCACTTCCAACAAGTCGCTGCTGGGGCACGCCGCTTGGTCGGCAGGCGGTCTGTCAGTCATACACGCCCTCCTCGCACTGCGCCACAAGCAGATACCCGCGCAACAACGGTTCACCCATCCGCACCCCGCGCTGAACGGATCACCGGTCCGGGTCCCCACTACACCCGTACCCTGGCCCGATGGCGCCGAGCGACCGCGCATCGCCGATGTCGGCAGCTTGGGCGTCGGAGGGGCCAATGCCCACTTACTCGTCCAGGATCGCCCGACCGCAAGCCAGAGCGCCAACCGGCACACCGGCACGGCCGCCGAGACCGCGGACTCGCCCGTTCTCGTCGCTTGGAGCGCCCATCTGCCCGACGCGGCCGGCACAGAGCAGATACGGCACTGGTTCGCCACCGGTGAGAAGCACCCGGCCCGGAGCTTCGGAAGCCGTTACCCCGAATCGCCGATCGCCGCCACCAGACTGCCGGGCGTCGTGACCCGGGTCATTGATCGTACCCACCGAATGGCCTTGGACGTCGCCTACCGCTTCGTCACTGAACACGGCGAACTATGGGAGAACTTGCGCGAGCGTACCGGCGTCATAACGGCACAGACCGGCCCCACCCGCACTTGGCTTGACGCCACTATCCGCGCCTGCGCACCCGACTTGGAGCATGCCCTTCCCCTGGAGGGGAAGGACCGCGCCGCCCTGCACGCCGTGCTTGGCGAGATTCGAGCCCGGCAGAGCATCACTGATGAGATGCTGGCGGGAAGCGTGCCGACCCTGGCCGCCTACCGGGTCACCAACCGCTGGGACCTCCACGGTGCGAGCATGGGCATCGACGCAGGTCCTGGATCCTCCTACGCGGCACTCCACATGGCCTGCCGCTATCTCACCCGCGGCGTACTCGATCTGGCCCTCGTGGTGTGCATGAATGAGGGCAGCTCGCCTGATGTCACCGACTTCACCGGGCACGACCACACTCGGCTGGCGGAGGGCGCTTTTCTGCTTGCCCTGACCCGCGAGTCCCTGGCCCGCACGGAGGGGTGGCCTGTCCTGGCCCGCATTACAACGTCGACGTGCCCCGACAGCCCAAACTGCCACACACTCGGAGACCTTGACTCCGAAGCTGGAGACTACTTAGGCGCCCAAGGCGCGGTGGACGTCCTGCGCGCGGTGCACCGCGGCGGGCACCATGAACTGGCCTGTCCGGACCCCGGAATACGCATCACCCTCGCTCCCCCCGACCCCGGGCCACCCGCTTCCGAACCGAGCAGGAAGGAAACCAGCCGTTGGGCGCTGACCCTGCGGCGAGCAGACCCCGCCCCTGGCCGCGGACAAGAATCCCAGCACCACATACCTCACCGCGGGGTGGTGCTCGTCTCCTCGGCGACGCTGGCCCGGGAACTCGCCTCTGCAGTACACGCGGCCGACGCCATCATGTTCAGCACGGATCCGGACACCGCACCCCAGCACGCCACCATCGTCCCTGAAATTCCCGACGAGGTGTCGCTTGCGCCCGTCCTGGCCCCCCTCGACCAGCTACAACCACGCGTTCGCGTGATTGGCTCAGTACGGGAACACGTCGGCCGCTGGCCACAAGAGACACCAACGCTCACCCGGTTGCTGGAACTCACCCTGCTCACCCTCAAGCGCTTCGGCGCCCGCCTTTCCCACGGAGACGTGGCAGCTCTCCTGTTCGACCCCCTCACCGACTTCCAAGTCCATCCGGAAACTGCCCAGTTCAACGGATTCCTCCGCAGCCTGAGCTGGGAAATCCCACCCGAGAAAGTCTTCGCGGTTGTCACTGACGCCGCCCCCGCCCATGGCCTAGCAGAGCTGGCTCGCGAAGCAACTGCACTCAGAAACTGCCAGATCGTCTACTACCGCAATGGTTTGCGGCACATCGAGCAGTACGTCCCCTTGCCTGAGCCCCACAAGAGAAGCGCCCAGCCGGCCCGCACCATGAACGACCCCATGGTTGTCGTCGCCGTTGGAGGCGCCCGAGGGATCACGGCCGTCGCACTCAAGGCGCTGGCCCGCCAGGAGCACGCTCACCTCTGGCTGCTGGGCCGCACTGACCCAGCGGCCGCACCCCTGGACATCCTGCACGCGGCCGAAGAAGACAATGGAGCGCTGCGCGCCAAATTCATCACAGCCGGCCGCCGACATAACCCCACGGCTACGGTCGCCGATCTGAACCAACGATTCGAAGCGCACTGGCGAGCCCGCGAGGTGAACGCAAACTTGGAGCGACTACGCGCCTTGTGCGGCGACGACCACGTGCACTACCGAACCTGCGATGTCACCGACACCGAGACGCTGAACCGCGTCGCTGCCGAGATCACCTCGACCCACCCGCACATCGACCTGCTCCTCCACGCAGCCTTCCACCAGCACTCAGCCCACTACGATCACAAAACGCTCAAAGCCTTCCGCGCGGTACTCGGCACCAAGGTCAACGGATACCGCAACCTCAAAGCAGCTTTCGCGTCCGTGCCGCCCCGCCGGTGGTGCAACTTCGGCTCCTCCATCGTCCTGTTCGGCCTGGCAGGCGAAACCGACTACGCCGCAGGAAGCGAATTCCTCGCCGCCGCGGCGCGGTATGACGCCCGATTGCTCGGCGTTGACACAACCACCATCGGATGGGGCCTATGGGAAGAAGCAGGATCCGTCACCGCCCCCCAAGACCGCGATCGCCTTGCTGACACCGGCGTAAAGCACGGCGTGGACAACGACGAAGGCGCAGCACTGTTCCTCTCCGAAATCGCCCGTCCCCACCCCACCGAACCATCCCCTGTGTACACAACCAGCGACGACCGAACGCTGGCACAGCACCGCAACCCGGGCATGTTCTCCCCAAACCCCAATCAGCCCTTGCGCTCAGGACTGCTGGGCGAGCCCGTCGAACAACGCCAAGACCATGCCCGCTGGCAATGGGGCCCGGATCCCGAGGCTGACCGCTACCTGCTGGAACACCTTGTCCTGGGCAGGCCCGTGCTCCCCGGAGCATGCATAGTGGCAATGGCCGTC
This sequence comes from Nonomuraea turkmeniaca, assembly GCF_005889735.1. Classification (GTDB taxonomy): domain Bacteria; phylum Actinomycetota; class Actinomycetes; order Streptosporangiales; family Streptosporangiaceae; genus Nonomuraea; species Nonomuraea turkmeniaca. Next base: position 31,413 of record NZ_VCKY01000078.1, on the reverse strand, counting down.
GAGGCCGCTCAGCGGCTTCTCCCTCACACCACCGTCACCGGTCTCCGCGACATTCGCTTCAAGGAATTCGTCTGGGTCGACCCGCGCCAGTCTGGACCGACCAAGTATCGCGTCGTCGCCGACCTCATCGAACGTGGGAAGATCAGCCGTGTACGCGTTAGCGTCCTGTCCGATGTCACCACCCAGTCCGGCCGTGTCCTGCGCGCCAATCGGGAACACGCATCACTCGATGTGATCACGGGCCCGCCCCTGCCCCCTCCACACCAGATGCCCATCGCATCGCTCGGCACACGACGCATTGCCGACCCCTGTTGTCAGAGCGGATCTCCCATTCACCTCACCGGCGTCTTCCGCTGCTGCACGGATAACAGGGCAGGTCACGGCTATGGAACAAGCCGCTTCCAGGCTTGCATCGCCCCCGGCGAATCACTTGGACGCTCACCGGTTCCGATCCTCCTGCTGGACGCCCTGGGCCGCTCCACCTGCTTTCCCGCGCCCGAAGCCGACCAAGCGGAAATCGGGGCCGTGAGTGGCATCGACAGCATCGACTTCTTTTTCCACGGCAGCGATGCCGACCTGGCCCGTGCATACCCCGAGGGCATCCAACTCCACGGGGAGTTCGGCCGCTCTATCTACACGGCTACCACATCGAATGGTCAGGTGATCACCCGCATCACCGGCCTCGTCGATCACCCCTTCGGTTCCGTCGTCGCGATTCCCCTGCCCGACGACGACCATCATGGAAGCAAGCCATGAGTCCTGCTCGCCGAGCCGCCGGCCTGATCCCCGATGACAACCCAACCGCACGGCGCTGGTTTGCGATCGACCACTACGTCACCTTCGGCGAAACCAGCGCCGCCGGCTTCGTCTATTACCTACGCCTCCTCGAGTGGCAGGGCCACTGCCGCGAACGCTTCGGCTACGCCTACTGCCCCGATTATATGAACAGACTCCGAGGCGAACTGGTTATGCCAACCTGCACTGCCTCCTGCGAGTACCTTACAGAAATTTACCCGAACGACCTCATCTCTATACGCCTATCCATTCCGTGGCTCCGACTTCACCTCATGAAAGGAGAATTTGTCTATTACCGCATCAGCCGTACCGGCGCAGAGGAGCTCGTCGCCCGCGGCGAACAGCAGTGGGCCAACATGCGCCCGGACGGCGAGACAATGACTCCGGAGCCGTGGCCCGAAGAAGTACTGAAGACCTGCCGGCTTATGAACACCGATCTCAGCCGTGCGTTGATCACATGATCGTCGGCGGAGCCATGGCAGAGATCGCATTTCTATTCCCCGGACAAGGCTCCCATCAGCCCGGATGCGCCGCCCAAGCCGCCGCCGCACCACAAGTCGCCGACGTGCTGCAGCGCATCGACACCGTGGCCGGATTATACGGCTACGACCCCGTCACTCCGCTCGTTGTGGACCCTCGCAGCGCCACGCTCGAGGATCTGCTCAATGAAACGCCCAATCTAATCCAGTTAGCCGTCTTCGCCGATTCCATGGCCGTCCACGCAATGCTCATCAGCAAGTACGAACGCCCCCCGGACGCCGTACTGAGTCACAGCTTCGGCGACGTCGCCGCCCTGACAGCGGCCGGCGCGCTCATGCTGGAAAGTGCTACTCACGTGGTATGCGCACGGATGGAAGCGGTCGCACGGTTCGCGCCCCCCGGCGGCATGACCGCAATGGGAATGAATGCCCCGCGTACTGCACATCTCCTCGCTGCGTGTGCCGATCCACGAGTCGTCCTTGCTGCAGAGAACGCCCCCGAACAAACCGTGGTGTCCGGACCACACCCGGTACGTGCAACCGTCGCAGATGCCGCACGCGCCTGTGGCGTATGGACGACAGATCTACCAGTGCCGCATCCGTTTCACAGCCCTGGCTTCGCGGATGCGGCACACGCCCTCTATCAGACTCTGCGCGGAGTGCACTTCGCTCCGCCTCGAGTCCCTTTCTACAGTGACATCCTGGCGCGGAGCCTGCAGGCGACCGACAACGTCGCCCACCTGCTCAGCCGCACACTGGTGGAACCAGTACGCTTTCTCAGCACTTTGCGGCGCCTCTACGCCGACGGCATCACAGGCTTCATCGAATGCGGTGCCCGCGACATTCTGACCGGCTTGCTGCGCCAATGCATAGGCACAGTCATGCCTGTTGAACATGCCAGCTCTGTCCTTGCCCACCAGCATCAATATCCCAAACCTAGTCAGGCACGCTCGCACAATCAGCACCACACAACACTCGCGGAAGGCGGCGAGCAGGCCATCTGTGGAGACTCAACACCCATCGACTCTCCATCCAAGACTTCAAGGGACATCCGGAAGCTTTGAGCGAGTTGGACCCGTCGATCGGCGGCTGCGTTTCTGCCCGCCATACGCGGCCGACGAAAACCACTTCAACTGGAGGAGCACCACATGCGCGAGATCCTCGACGCGGCGCTTGCCGACGCTGATACGGCCGTGGAATGGCGTTCTGTACCCCTCCCCAATTCCTATCGTGCGCTCACGGTCCACCGGGACGAGACCGAGATCTTCCAAGGAATCGAATCTGGACAGCGAGACCCACAGGTCTCGCTTCACCTCGACGAGGTTCCGGTGCCACCCCTCGCGCCCGGAGAGGCGCTCATCGCGGTAATGGCCAGCTCCATCAACTACAACACCGTCTGGTCCGCGATCTTCCACCCGCTACCCACGTTCGTGTTCCTCGATCGATACGCTCGCCGCGGCGGAGCAGCGAGTCGCCACGACCGGCCCTACCACGTGCTCGGTTCCGACCTGGCCGGGATCGTGCTGCGCGTAGGAGCAGGGGTGCATCGCTGGAAGCCCGGCGACCGGGTGGTGAGCCACTGTCTCTCGGTTGAATTGGAGAGCCCGGACGGACATGACGATGCGATGCTCGACCCGGAACAACGCATTTGGGGATACGAGACGAACTTCGGCGGGCTGGCCGAGCTCGCCCTCGTCAGGTCCAATCAACTGATGCCCAAACCTGAGCACCTCACCTGGGAAGAAGCGGCCTGCTCCGGACTCGTGCACTCCACCGCCTATCGCCAACTAGTTTCCCGCAACGGTGCAGACATGAAGCAGGGAGACATAGTTCTGATCTGGGGCGCCTGCGGCGGTCTAGGCTCCTACGCGACGCAACTGGTGCTCAACGGCGGCGCCGTTCCCGTGTGTGTGGTCTCATCCACAGCCAAGGCGGAGATCTGCCACCACATGGGGGTGGAACACATCATCGACAGGGCCGCGGAAGGATTCGCATTTTGGAACGAAGACGCGAGGCCCAATCCCAGAGAATGGCGACGACTGGGTGCCTGTATACGTGAGCTGACAGGAGGCGAGGACCCCGACATCGTCTTCGAGCATCCAGGACGGGAAACCTTCGGGGCCAGCGTCTACGTCACCCGCCGCGGCGGCACAATCGTGACCTGTGCCTCGACCACGGGCTATGAGCACTCCTTCGACAATCGCTACCTCTGGACGAACCTTAAACGCATCGTCGGAACGCACTTCGCCAACTACCGCGAGGCCTGGCTTGCCAACAGGCTTATCGCTCGCAGCGTCATCCATCCGACCCTGTCCGCGACCCTCCCGTTGGACAACGCGCCCCTCGCGATCAAGCGGGTTCAGCAGAACGCACACGTAGGAAAGATCGGAGTGCTCTGCTTGGCTCCTGCAGAAGGACTCGGCGTAACCGACCCTGCTCGTAGAGAATTAGCCCTTCCTCAACTCAAGCTCTTCGCGGGCCTATAAATCGATAACTCTGGCCCGTTCTCTAGACACACCCGTACACGACTGGCTAGTAGTTCGACGCTGTAGCGGTCCGGCTCGAACAGGCACCGCTGCAGTTGCCAGGATAACTCGCGGTCACGTCAGCGCTGGCCGCGCTCAAAAGAGAAGGGCGTGAGCTCCAGGACCTGCTGGATGTAGCGGGTCACGTGTAGGCGCCCATCTGCCCCGGCCTAGTGCAGTTCGTGGGCCAAGGCCTGCATCTGCTCAAAACGCAGCAGCTCGTAAACGGGTACGACGACACCTCAACCTCCTGAGGGCGGTACCGGACGTAGAGGTAGCCGCACGCGATCCAGAGGTGCATCGAGTCGAACGGCTCCCCCTGCCGACTGTGACGCCGGTCCACAGTTCCGTGTGATCGGCGGTCAGCGCCTGGTCGAGGACGGCGACATCGAACGCGGGACCGCTTTCCAGCGTCAGCCGCACGTGTACCGCGTCAAAACGCAGTCACGATAGCTCTGACCTGTGGCTTGACGGGGTTTGTTCCTGCTGGCCCGGTGGTTGCCGGCGGTGCTGCGCGCCCATCGGCTGGTCACCCCGGCAACGTTGATGGCATGGCATCGTCGTCTGTTGCGCCGGGCCTGGACCTACCCGCGTCGGTCCGGGCGTCCAGGAACGAGCCAGGAGATTTGTGACCTGGTTATTCGATTGGCGAGCGAGAATCCCGGGTGGGGTCATCGACGGGTGCACGGCGAGGTGGTGCGACTCGGCTTCCAGGTCAGCGAGGCGACCGTGCGGCGCATCCTGCGCTGGAGCCGCTTTTGTCCGGCGTCCCGACATCTCGACACGTCCTGGCGGATCTTCTTGCGGTCGCAGGCCGAAGGTCTCCTGGCCTGCGACTTCTTCAATGTTGGCACGATCTTTCTGAAGCGCCTGTACGTGTTGTTCGTGATGGAGGTCCGCACGCGACACGTGCACGTCTTGGGCGTGACCAGCCACCCGACCGGCGCATGGACCGCTCAGCAGGCCCGTAATCTCCTGATCGACCTTGGCGAGCGGGCAGGGTCGTTTCGCTTTCTTATCCGTGATCGGGACGCCAAGTTCACTGCCGTCTTCGATGAGGTGTTCGCCGCCGTGGGTATCACGGTGCTGAAGACTCCGCCGCGGACACCGAGGGCGAACTGCTATGCCGAGCGCTGGATCCGGACGGTACGCGGCGAGTGCACCGACCGAATGCTGATCTACGGCGAACGCCACCTGCGTTCGGTTCTGAACGAGTACCGCGATCACTACAACGCTCATCGGCCGCATCAGGGCCGTGGACAGCGACCACCCGATCACGATGAGCATGTCGTGGTGCCGATGGAAGGCCGGATCGAACGCCACACGAGACTCGGAGGAGTAATCAACGAGTACCGCCGAGCCGCATAGCTGGGTCGGAGAAACCCCAGCTCAAACCAGGCACGCGAGTTATGGCGCCCTACAGGACGATTTCGCGCGCCGTCCGCGGCGTCAGCGGCGCGGGAGGCGGTGGAGACCCCGGCACACCGGATCCCCTTGTGAGACAACCAGTCAGTTCAGGCGAAGGCGCCAGACGCCCGCGTCCGTTGACTGGCCCACCATGACCACAGGCGCGCCCTTCACAGCCCCCACCGCAAGCGAATCCGGCACATAATCAATCTCGATCAAGGACCCCACAGGCGCCCCAGTGCGAAGGTTCCACATCTGAATCGCCTCGTAGTCCAGGTCCGCCCCCTGCACGGTGGAGACGATTACCGGAGCCCCATCCACTGTGCCGACACCCACCGCATTGGCCAATGTGTCGCCCGGAGCCTCAATCTCCCTGATCAACCGCCGGGTCCGCAGATCCCATACGCGCAGATCGCTGGAGACCACGATGGGCGTTCCGTCCAGGTTCCCGACCGCGATGCCGTTTCCTGTCTCCTCGGCCAGCGGCGCGCCGAGCTGCTTTCCGCTGCGCAGGTCCCACAGCCGCAGCGTGTCATCAGGCCCATCGAGTGAGACGGCCACCGGCGTGCCGTCAACCTCGATGGCGGCCAGCGCGGCGATCTCGCCCAGTCCGGCGTCGATGGTCCGGATGTGGCTCCTGGAGTTCAGGTCCCAGACGCGGATGGTCCGATCGGCGCCGCCGGTGAGACCCACGGTCTTGCCCTCCAGTTGCGCGAGTGCCACGGCGTTGACGCGTTTGACGTGCCCATCGAGGTTGTCGGCGTAATCGTCGCCGGCCACGTTCCACAGGCTCACCGTGCCGTCGGCGTGCCCAGTTAGGGCGAGCTCTCGGGACGCCGCCATCGAGGTGATGTCTGCGGTCTGGGAAGGAAGGTGGGCAAGCGACAGGTGCTTGTCCGCCGCGAGGTCCCAGAAGGTCACCGCGGACTCCTCGGCCACCAGCGCGCGCTCCCCCGCCAATGCCACCGCGACGACGTCGTGGCCGTTCCCGAGGTCGATGGTGGTGAGTCGGTCGCCGCTGCCGGGAAGCAGCCACAGCAGCGCGGCGGTCGCCGCGAGCGTGATCGCCAGCGTTCCGGCCACAATCGGGAGCCTGGCCCTGGGTCGCGTCCGTTCCAAGAGCGGATTCGTTGTCTGTCGGCCGGCCTCGGCGAGCGGATGGTTACCAGCGTGCGAGCCTTCCCCGGAGGGCCGCCCGGATCCAGCTAAGGGGTCGTGCCCGACGATCCGCAGGATGACCTCATGAGCGGCGGGGCGCCGGCGCGGGTCCTTGGCCAGAGCCCTGGTCACGAGCTCGCGCAGCGGCTCGGGCAACGGCGGTAGCTCCGGTTCGTGGTGCAGAACGCGATGCATCGCCGCGGCCACGTTCTCACCGTTGAACACGTTCCGACCCGTCGCGGCGAACAGCAGGGTGGCAGCCCAGCAGAACATGTCAGAGGCTGGACCGACCTCCCCACCGGAGATCTGTTCCGGCGACATGTAGGCGGGAGTGCCGATCAGGCCCTGAGTGGTCGAGGCAGACGAGCCCACCATCTTGGCGATGCCGAAGTCGATCACGCGGACGCCGTCGGGCCCGAGCAGCACGTTCTGCGGTTTGAAGTCCCGGTGCACGATGCCTGCGCGGTGAATGGCGGCCAGCGCGGTGGCGGTGCTCACGGCCAGCCGTTCCAGCGCGCCGAAGTCGCGCGGCCCCTCGCGTCTGACCACCTTGTCCAGCGACTCGCCGTCGACGAGCTCAGTGACGATGTAGGAAATGCCCTCGTGGATCCCGGCGTCCAGCACCCGCGCGGTGCAGAACTGGGCAACCTGACGCGCCGCCTTGGCCTCGCGCAGGAAGCGGGCCGAGGCACGCTCGTCGCCGTCCAGGCGGGCGTGAAGCAACTTGATCGCGACTTCATCGCCCGCCGCGTTGCAGGCTCGGTATACCGCGCCCTGGCCGCCCTCCCCCAGACAAGCGAGGAGCCGATACGGTCCGACCTGCTCAGGTTCGCCGGGGCGAAGCGGGCGCGAGTCGACCATGGTCAGCCATCGTAGATCACGGAGTGCTGTCGGCGTACCCCTCGGCGTGCAGAGGTAAGTACGACTGAACGGGCTCTGTCGCTGATCTCGGGATGGGTTGAGGATCATGCTCGGAGCAGGATTCGCTTTCGCAGGAGATCGAAGTTGGCTCTCCCATAGCCCTGCCGCTTGACCAGCTTCACTCGCGTGTACTGCCCCTCGGCCTGTCCGGAGTTCCAGGGAACCGACAGTGCGCCTGCCGAAAACTCCATCCGTGCAGGTCAAGCGGCGTGTGAGTACTCGTGGAGGACGCCGCCGAGCCGGTCTCGTCGGCGTATGTTCAGGTCGGTCATTCGCTCAGGATTTGTGATCGGATCGGGGACGGTGCGTAGCGGGGCGGCTTGGTCCAGGGCTTGGTGTGCTCGGTGCTAGTTATAGAAGTGTTCGTACTCGCGTAGGGCGTGCCGTAGGTCTCGTTCGTTCCAGAGCAGGGAGCGGTCCAGGAGTTCGTGGCGGCAGGACTGCACCCATCGCTCCATGATGGAGTTCATGCGCGGCATCCGGATGCCGGTGAGTACGGTCTGGATGCCAGCCTCGGCGAGGACCTCGTCCATGAGGGCGGGGAACTTCCCATCCCGGTCTCGGATCAGAAAGCGTGCCCGGCAGTTCGCATCGTTCAGGTCCATCACGAGATTTCTGATCGCCTGGACGACCCCGTCGGCGGTCGGGTGAGCGGTGGTGCCCAGCACGCGAATGCACCTACCGGCGTGCTCGATGACGGCCAGGATGTACTGACTTTGCCCGTTCACGGTGACGGTCTCGACGAAATCGCAGGCCAGCAGGGCGTCGGCTTGGGAGCGCAGGAAGTCGGCCCGCGTGCTGGATGCCCGTTCGGGCGCCGGATCGAGCCCTTCCCGCTTGAGGGTCTCCAGACGGTGGAGGGCGCGACCTTGATGCCCAGCGTGGTGAGCTCGCCGTGCACCCGCCGGTATCCCCAGCCGGGGTTCTCCCGGACCAGACGCAGGATGAGAGCGCGGATGGAGCGGACCGTGGGCGGGCGGCCAGGCCGCTTCGGCCGACAGGTACGGGCATGGCGCCGTTGCATCAGATCGCGGTGCCAGCGCAGGACGGTGTCCGGGCGGACGAGAAGCCGTAGCCGGCGTAGGACCTCGCGGGGCAGCGAGGTCAGGAGCGCGGCGAGAAAGGCCCGGTCCTCGGGGGCGAATCTGACTCTGGTGTCGGCGCCGAGTTGCCGTTCAAGGACGGTGATCTGGTGGCGCAGGGCGAGAATTTCCACGTCCTTGTCCCGATCGCCCATGGGCAGCAACCGCAGCGCGGCGAAGGTGTTCGTGACGGTGAGATAGGCCAGGCGAAGAAGCACGGCCGATCATCGTGCCGCACTTGGTCCCTCTCCTGGTGGCCGGAAATCGCGTCACACCGCGCTAAGCCCTGCAAGCCCATGGCCTGGACGGATGACATTATCGGCAGGCGCACTGTCCACCGCGTGGCCGGGGCGAGCGCTTCTTCGGCTTCTTGGCGCGTTTGTCCCGTGCCGCCAGCCCATCTGAGCCTGGCGGCAGCGAGGAGTTCGAGGAATCCATCCCCACCCGCCGCTTCAACTGCTCAATCTCGGCCATCAACGCGGCAATCACGGCGTCCCGCTCGGCCAGAGCGGTCAGCAGTTCCTCACGGCTCCAGCTCGCGGGATCGCGGGTCACCAGATCAAGTACGACGCACCACATCAAGATCCACGTATTCAGCGGAAACCGGCGGGTCTACCTCAAACCAGACGCCCAGCTCAGCAGGAGGCCTGAATGGATACCGGCGACAGTCTCCAGCGGTCCAGAAGCCCACGAACTGATTGGATCAACAAATCTGGGAACACGGTGGCGAATGGGAACTTTTGCGCCGCATTTGCCAGTCTTACGGATGAGAAATCCGAGTCCTGAGCGACACAACAGGGGAACCATAATGAGCCGATTACTCGGCAGTCTGGCTGTGACCATAACCGTGCTGCTTTTCTCCGCTGGGACGCCAGCGTTGGCCACGAGCTCGGTGGCGGTGAGTCCCACATCGTGGGCCTCTGTCACTTCAAAGCATCAAAATCAAGCGCACTGGGTAGAGTACCAGCCGACCTGGGACGGAGACGACGATGCACCCGTCGGCCGTACAGCTCCGCCGCCGGACATCACCCGCTCCTTCTTCCAGATAGACATCTCCAAGTATGCGGACACGCGCATCCTCACCGCCTATCTCGCCCTGCAGGTCCGGGAAGGATCGGACTGCGAGCCGGGCATCGAACTGTGGGAGACCGAGTCCATCTCGCCGGAGACGACATGGAAGCACCAACCCAGGTGGTTGCGAAAGCTCTACACCGTTCCCGTCCTGCCATGCCCGCGCACGTACTTGGAATGGGATGCCATCGAGGCGGTTACGGAGGCGGCTGCCCGAGGTGACAAGTTCATCACTTTCGGCCTGAAATCAGCGGACGAGACCGTTCCCGGCCGTCACCTGTTCCGTACATCGCCCTTCCGGGGCAGTACCGGCCCCGGACTGGTGCTCAAGTACAACACCAGGCCGGATGTACCTTCCGAATTCCTCATCTCCAACCAGGACTGTCACCATCCCCTTCCTGCTGGGCCGTACCTCAGGACGACGACCCCATCGTTGCTTGCGACCTTGACGGACCCCGACACTGATGGCGGGGACGTTCTGCGGGCCCGGTTCGAGTGGGCGGACACGGGCGGCAACAAGATCGACGAGGCTACCTCCGGCGAGCAGCGCGCCGGCTATCAGCACTGCGTCACCGTCCCCGCCGGCCAATTGGCCGATGGCGGCTCCTACACCTGGCGGGTCCGCGCGGAAAACCGGTACCGCGTCCTGACCCCCGACGGTTACCAGCACCGATGGGATCTGGGCGAATGGAGCGCCTGGCAGCCGGAGTTCACACTCGATACAACACCGCCGGGCAAGCCTCCCGTCATCAGTTCGACCGACTTCCCCGAGAACCAGGTGGGTGGCCGCGTCGGACTACCGGGGACCTTCACAGTCACCTCGAATGGCGTCACGGACGTGACTGCCTTCGAATACATGATCACCCCCATATCGTCCTGGGGAACCATCCCCGCCGGGAGCGATGGAGCGGCGACGATAACCTTCACTCCCGTCAATCTGCTCACGCAGAAGTTGACGGTCCGGTCGGTTGACCGGGCGGGTAACCCAGGTCCGAGCGCCACCTACTCCTTCCGGGTGCGCAGCGCGGCTCCACCCATCATCTCCTCCACCACCTATCCGCCCGGCGACACAGGAGGTGGTGGCGTCGGCGTGCCCGGAGAGTTCGTGTTCGGGACGAACGGCGTTACGGACGCGGTCACGTTCCACTACCAGCTGATGGAACAAGCCGTGGACGTCCCCGTCGGCCCGGACGGGTTCTCAGCAGTGACCATCACGCCCAACCAGGCGGGTACGCAGCAGCTCACCGTGAGCATGCTGAGTGCGGCGGGGGTGCGCATATCCGCTGCTACCTACAGTTTCACGGTCAAAAGTTGACGCGACCTTACCCAAGTGTTGTCACCGCATCCGGATGACGCTGCGTGACGTGGCTTGCCGCGTCACGCAGCGTGTCCCAGTGAGGCGGCCGAACCAGGAGCGCTTGGGGAGGGCCCGCGCCTGCGCCGGTACCAGGCAGCTCGAGCGCCTCTCCGCTGACGCCGACTTCGATTATCGGGTGGGTGGCACCAGCGCTGCTCTCCTGCAGGGTGTCCATCTCCCGGTCGGGGACATCGACCTCTTAGTGGCCGGACGAGAGGACGTGGACACGTTTGCCGCGGCCCTCGAAGCGTATCCCTGCCTTTACCCGGCATCCTGGATCCAGGAGGCTATGCAGTACTTCGCCAGGTACGAGATCAACGGTTCGCCTGGAACTCCGGTTGGCTACGGAGATCCTCCGGGATCGACCTGATCGCTATGAATCTCTTATCGATCACATGGGCGCCCACGGATTCGATCATGATCTCCTGCACACGGCGATGAATGCTCGCCGCATTCCAGCGGAACGCTGGCAGATGGTTCAAGATCGCCTCGCAGGTGTCCTCCCTGCCTGATCGTCCCCGTGCCATCGTCCCACCCGGCAGGGAAGCTTGTCCCTGGACCGGCTCTCAGCCCGAGGTGGCTCTCGGCAGCCCGCTCATTCTCGACTGAGCCGCGTAGCCGGCCCGCCGTCAACCGCGGTGTCAGGGCTGACATCCAGAACTGAGCCGATCTCGTCCCAGGTGGCGCTGGCCGCCCGATCGGCGGCGAAACCGACAAGTTAGTCCGGACGACGATGAGCCCCCTGTCCGAACTAACTTGTCGAGCCGCAGGTCACGCTGGGTTCCTCCGAAACCATGCAGCGGACCTGACAACGGCCCCAAGAAACGCGTCGGCCGCCGGCGTGAACGCCCGGCGCATCGGGCGAGCACAGGCCGGTGGAGCCCTTGGAGGGGGGTGGCCCGGGGTGGTGAGCGACACGGAATGTCAGTGGCGAACGACAACGGATGACAGTCGGCGCGACACCGATGTCAGGAGAATCGCCCACTCTCCGTAGCCACCGATCAGCGTGTGATCAGGCCGAGCGCCGCGTCCAGCGCCGCGAGCTGCGGTACGGCATCCGCGTCCGAGGCGGCGGCTGCGATATCCAGCCCGGGATCCATCAGGATGGCCCACATCAGGCCGTCGATGATCACCAGGATGAGGCGGGCGAGCGCTTGCGGATCCTGGCCCGGGCCGAGCTCGCCGGTGGAACGCGCATACCGCAGGGCGCGGTCCAGGTTGCCGAGCGCCTCCCGGTGCAGTTCCGCAATCACCTCGGCGAAGTCCGGCTGCACGGCGGCTTTCGCGTAGAAGGCGGCCCAGACGCGGGCCTCACCCAGCCTGGCCGTGTCCAGGGGCAGCGACTGCAGGATCGCGGCGCGCAGCGCGCCGGCGAACGTCATCCCGTCCGGGCCGCCTAGGCGGATCCCGTCCAGGCGCCGCCTGGCCGACTCGACGACACTGCGCAGAGCGAAGTGCAGCATCTCGTCCTTGGTACGGAAGTAACGCTGCACCGCGCCCACCGAACAGCCCGCCTCGGCCGCGACCGTACGGACGCTCACCGCCTCCATTCCCTTCCGCGCGGTGACGCGCAGCAGCGCGGCGGCGATGTGGCAGCGCCGTGCCTGGTGATCGACCGACTTCGGCATTCCTCCAGTCTCCCGCATGCGGAGGTATGCGGGTACAGTCGTATTAAATACGACCGTATTCGGAAAGGGACGTCCATGGCAGCGCACCGGCACACAGGACGCCGCAGGATCGCGCTGATCGGGGCCTGGCTCTTCGCTGTGATCGCACTCGTCCTCGCGGCGCTGGCGCTGCTGCCGATGCCGAACCTGGAGCTGTGGGCGCTCGGCATGCTGGTCACGGAGTTCAGCCTGGTCCTGGCGGCCCTCGCGGTGCTGGGAGCGGGGGCGGCCGTCCTGGCGAGGAAGTGGGGCGCGGCGTGGAGCGCGGGGGTAGTGGCGCTCGTCAACGCGATGCTGCTCGTCGCGGGCCTGCTGCCGCCGGTATCGGCCTGGGCGACCACGCGGGAACTGGACGTCCCGCTGAGCCTGTCGCCGTACTTCGACGGGCTGTCCAGCACCGCCGCACGCGGACCCGACGCCACCGTCCGGTACGCCCGGATCGGCGGCACTGACCTCATGCTCGACGTCTGGCGGCCCCCACGACCGGCCAGCGCTCCCGCACCCGCGGTGATCAACATCCACGGCGGCACGCAGCAGGCCGGGCAGAGCCTCTTCCCGCGCTGGGACGCCTGGCTGGCCGACTCCGGCTACGTCGTGTTCGACATCTCCTACCGCTTCTTCCGCTCCCACGACTGGCGGAGGACGCCAGGGGACGTGAAGTGCGCGCTGGGCTGGGTCGCCCGCAACGCCGGACGCTACGGCGCCGACCCGGACCGTATCGTCATGATGGGCCAGTCGGCGGGCGGTTACCTGGCTCTGCTGGCCGCCTACACCACCGCCGCCGAACTGCCCCCCACCTGCCCCGCCCCGGAGCCGGACATCGCCGCCGTCGTCGCCTGGTACCCCCCGGCCGACATGACCAAGCCCATGACACCCTCGTTCCGGCTGGCCGAACCGTTGCGGCGGCAGCTCACCGAGGAGGGCCCGCTGCTGTCGCCAGAGGAGGCCGAGCGCGTCTCCCCGCTTACCTACCTCCGCCGGGGGCTGCCGCCGACCCTGCTCGTCCAGGGCGGGCGCGACTTCCTGCAGCCCGCCGCCGACACCCGCGCCTTCGCCGGCCGTCTGGCCGCCGCCGGGGTCGAGCACAGGTTGGTGGAGATCCCGTACGCCGATCACCAGTTCGACCTGAGCTGGGGCGGCTTCGGCAGCCAGATCACCCGGCACGTGACCGAGCGGTTCCTGCGCGAAGTCCGCTGACCTTGGAGACTCTCCTTGCAAGACGAGCGTGGCGCTGGGGCTATTTCCTCATGACGATGCGGACGAACAGCGGGCCGGTGCTGCGCCTGGCGGCCAGACTCGCGAGGTAGGCGCGGACGATCGCCGCGCAGCCCACGGCGGGAGGCACACCGAAAAGCTGTCACGCTGCTACTGCCATAGTCTGTCGCCGGGCGCTGTCGAAATCCTGTCGCTCAACACACGGAAAGTTCAAGGTCCGGTACGTCGCCGTGGGCGGCAGACTGTGTCGCTGCTCGCCCACTGGTTCCGTTCCAGATCAGGTCCGGGCAGTATGAGCGGCGTGCAGGACTGGATGCTGGATTTCGCGGAGTACGTCCGGGAGCTGTTACCCGAGGAGCTCGCCGAGCCGTTCCTCGCCCTGGCCCATCCGGCCATCCGGCTGTCGATCGCCGAGAAGGGCGCGACCACGGTCGGCCGACTGGGCGGCCTGCCCCGGCTACCTGAAGGGATGCCGTGGCCGCGCGCCGGCGACCGTGGTCCCGCGATGCAGTTCCTCGCCGAACTGGACTGCGTGGCACTCGCGGCCTACGAGTCGGACATCGACCTGTCCACCGGGGGCACGCTGTTGTTCTTCGCCACCTGGGACTGCACGGCCGCGCAGGTGATCCCGCTGCCTCCCGGGGCCGTACGCGTCCCCGAGCGCGAGGTGCCCGTCCGCGGGGAGGCGCGGGTGTTCCCCGAGGTGCCGCTCGCCGCAGTCACCGAGCCGAGCTGGCCAGATCTTGGCCACCCTGCTGTGCTGGACGCCTTCGGGAGTCTGGATGCGGCCAGGGAACTGGTGTGGGACCGCATGGTGTATCCCGACGACGAGGACCTCGACGACGAGGATCCCGACATCGGGGACGGTGGCGAGACCTTCGCCTGGGAGCTTGAGCTATACGACCAACGGCGTAAGAGGCCTGGGCCGCAGCATCAGGTCGGCGGCTACTCTGACGCCCTGCAGTCGCTGGTCGAAACCGCGGCCGCGTCCGCGGCCGGGCTGAGGCCGGATGATCCCGGCTTCGCGGCGGAGGCCTCCCAGTGGGTCAATCTTCTCCAGCTTGACGAGGACAACGGGATGATCTTCGGAGACGGAGCCATGCTGATCTTCGGCATCCGCCGGGACCGGCTCGCTGCCCGTGACTTCAGCCAGGTCTTCCCCTATGTCCAAGGGCACTGACATCTACTAGCCGGACGTTTGAGTTCCTCTCACCGACAGAGCGACCTGAACAAGTCCGCTCCGAAACCGTCCGAGCCAGGGTGTCGTGCCACAGGTCAGAACCTGTTCCGGCCGCTAACTTCATCCGGAAGGGACACTGGTCGTGGGCATGAAAAAACCCCAGCGCGGGCCGGGGTTACCGAGTATCGGGTGACGATACCTTAGCACTGCACAGTGATCTTGATTCGAGATTTCATGATCGCTCGCTCCTCTGATCTTCAGTCTGATCTGTGGTCTTGTTGGGATCGTTCGTGGTTGCTCGATATATGTGATCACGATTGTGGTAGGTGGCATTTCCGGTTCAGCTGTTCGGCAGCGATCACCTTCGAACTCCAGGAAGGCGCCTCCGTTGCAACCGAGCGCCCGCCATCGCGCCTGGCGGCTCGGCATGGACACCGAGCTGCCGGTAGGGTACTGATCGTCGAGCCGGACGACCCGGAGCAGTACGGGGTTCGCGGCGAAGGTTTCACCATCCCCAGCCACGTCGTGCTCGATCCGCGCCACCATAGCGAACCGACCGGCGAGGGCTCACAGGCTCGTGCGACGGTCGTTCACGCCGCCCGCTACGATCTGCGCGTCGTGGAGGTCACCGCCCAGCACGGCGACAGCGACCAGGCACACTGGTGTCTGGCTCGGCGCGCTCCCCTGTACGCCGCCCCCGCCCCTTCCATCGCGAAGTTGTTTGAGGACCTCGGGTGTACGCCTGGCGTCGGCCAGGAGTTCGCGCTGCGGGTCCGTCGCACCGCCGTCACCCTGGGATGACGGGGCCGCAATGTATAGCCGTTCACCTCGTTCGTGTCAGGTCGGCGAGGAGTGCGGGGATGAGGCGTTCCTCCATGACAGCGCGGCCGGCGGCGGCCATCGCGTCGGCGAGGGCCTGGTCCCATAGGCTGGCCGAGGGGCTGCCGGTGAGTGGGGTGGATTCGCCCAGCTCCAGCCCGGCGGAGTAGTCGGCCGCCCCCATTCGCCAGGGGATCGCGCCGTGCCGCAGTCGGGCAGAGGCGAGGATGCGCAGCCCGGTCCAGTCGAAGTCGGCGCGCCAGCGCAGCCGGGTGCACCCGGTGAGCAGCCTGTGGCAGGCCGCCGAGGGGATCCCCTCGGTGCAGACCAGGGCGGCCGACGCCGTGCCGAGCTCGGCAGCGGCGGCGCGAAGGACCGCGGGGTTCTCGCAGACGAAGATCTCCTCGACGTCCGGCACAATCTCGTACTCGACCTGCTGCTGGAGCGTAAGCCGAAACGGGATGCCGTGCGCGGCGGCGTCATCGAGCCAGCGCGACACCACGCTGCCGCCGCGGGTCCTGACATTGAGCACGAGCACTTGGCTGGCCAGGTCGTCGACGATCACCCCGGCCGACTCCCACAGCTCGCGCGAGCTCCTGCGCTCCGGCTCCCCGGACGTGCGCAAGGCGAGCGCGCGCAGCACCAGCGTGGCCAGCGGGCTGCTACGGCCGAGCGCCTTGGTGTCTCCCGTAGCGGCCTCGGCCAGCACCGGCAGCGGGACGAAGGACGCAGGCAGCAGATCGAGCACGGCGCACGCTTGGGAGATCAGGTGGCCGTCGCCGCGCCGGATCAGGCGGGTGAGGGTGCCGTCGGCGCTCATCGCGGCCAGCCAGTCGGCGAACCAGAGGGTTCCCGCGTGTTTGGAGGGCGCGGCCAGCAGCTCCTCCCTCGCTGCCTCCTCGGCAGCGCGTTCCGCCGCTCTGTCCCTGACCTGGCCGCCCAGCGCCTGGAGCAGCCCGCCGGGGATCGTGGCATCGAGGTCGGCCAGCGACACGGTGAGCCGTTTGACGCCTTCCGGGCGATAGATCCCAGTGATGCCGATGATGGCGCGCCGCTCATCGTCCGTGGGCGCGTTCAGCCCGATCGAGCCCTCCAGCGCTCCTCCGGTACGCTCCAGGCGACGGCGAGCGGCGGCCAGGAGGCGGCCGGGGAGATCAGCCAATGGGCACCCGCCGCACCCCGGGGGAGCCGAGCGCCACGGTCAGCTCACCTGTGTCGTCGGCCAGCAGCTCTGCTCCGTCCCACACCAGCAGCAGGGCGCTGACCGTATGTTCGACGGGCGAGTGGGCCAGGTCGTAGTGGGCCGCGGCGGGCACGGCCGCGTGCGTGGCCCACAAGTCGTAGCCCGTCATGAACAGGTCGAGATCGAACTGGGCGGCCAGGCCCATCAGTTCGCTGCGCCCGGTGTCGTCGACCCCGGCGAACGCCTCGTCCAGCGCGAGCAGCCGGGGAGCGTCAGGTCTGGCCGAGTTGAGCATGGCGTGGGCGGCGGCGAACAGGGGCAGGTGCAGCGAGACCGACTGCTCGCCTCCGGACAGACGGCTGTGCTTGGCGCGGGTGAGCCGCTCTTCGGCGCCGCCGGGCCGTACGAGCTGGAAGGTGAAGTGCCGCCAGCGGCGGTAGTCGAGAACCTTGGTGAGCAGCTCGCGGTAGGGCAGCTCGCGCTCGCGCGCCCTGGCGTTCTTGATCTGGGTGGCGAAATGGGCGCGCATCCGGCTCAGCTCATCGGGACCGAGCCTGGCCGCGTCGGCGTCGAGCAGCCCGCAGACCGCCCGCTGCTCCTCCTCCAGGTTGTCGGCGAGCTGCCAGCTCACCCCGACCGTGGTGCCGGAGGACATCTTGCGCGAGCGCATCTCGGTGTTCATCAGCCTGATCAGGTCTCGGGCATCGACCGTGCGGTCGTGAATCTGCTGAGCCAGACGGGTGAGCAGCGCGTCCTCCAGGATGCGCTGCTCGGACTCGCTGAGCAGCTGTTGCTGGTCGCGGCGGGCCTCAGTCATCTTCGCGGCGAAGGCGCCCACCGGCAGCAGGCCGTCCTCGTCGGCGACTCTGACCACGATCACCCCGTCGGCGCCGTCCCACTCCGGGCGGTAGTCCTGTCCGGCGGCGGTGAGCTGCGCCTGCAGGTCGTCCAGAGCCTTGGCCAGGCGAGTGGTCGACTGCTTGAGCGAGATCTCGGTCGGTGTCAGGTCGCGGGTCACGGAGAGGATCGCCTCGTGTACGGCGCGCACCGCTCCGGGCAGCTGCTCGCCGAGCCAGTCGGCCTCCTGCGCGGGCCAGGTCAGGCCTGGCGGGCACTTGAGCACATCGAGCAGCTCACGCTGGGCGAAGGGCGCGAGCCCTCTGGCCGTCTGGCGTTCTTCACCCACCGCGACCTGCAAGGACTCCTGTGTGGCCGCCAGCCGGGCGCGGGCCGTGGCGGTCTCGGTGAGCGCCGTCCGCTCGGCGTTCCTGGCCGACTCGACCGCCCTGGACGCGGCGACGATGCCGCCTTCCGCCGCCTCGATCTCGGCCAGCACCTGGCTCGCCTCCGCGCCCATGGTCTGCTGGAGGACTTCCAGCTTGGCGGCCTCCTCGGTGTGCCGCAGCCGCGCCGTCACCGCGCTCTGCTCAGCGGCGGCCTCGTCGTCGGCCGCCGATTCCAGCCGCTCGGTGGCATCCTCGACGGCCTCGCGCTGCCGCGCCTCCTCGCGCCACCGACCGGACAGCGCGGCCGCCGTGCTTTCGAAGCGCCGCAGGGCCTGCGCCACCTCCTCGACCTGCTCGGGGTCGAGCGCGTGCTCGGCTCCGGCCCGGCGCAGGGCCCTCTCGGTCGCGCCGCACGCGGCCACGGCCGCGTCGTAGCCGCTCTGCGCCTCGTCGGCGTTCTCCCTGGTGGCTCGCAGTCGACCGGCTGCTCCCTGGTGTTTGTGCAGGGCGGCCGCGATCGGCCCGGTCCTGGGCAGCGCGGCGCGCGCCGCGTCGATGGCGTCCAGCGCCGACTCGGCGCCTGCCCGCTGCCGGTCAAGACCGGTGATGGTGTCGCCCAGCTCAGCCAGCTTGGCGTCACATTGTGCAAGACGTACGGCACGGCGGCGCGCCCGAGCGGTGGCTCCGACATATTCGGCGTGCTCCTTGTGATGGGCGCCGACCTGGATACCCTGCGCGAACCGCCCGTCGGGAGTGATCGTCGGACTCTGCCCGCCGAGCGAGACGGAACGCAGGATCGCGGTGATCCGCTCAGGGGAGACCGGCGTGCCCTCCTCGGGAGCCAGCAACTCGGCAAGGCTGGGCGTGACCGGGACGCCAGGCTCCAGGTAGCCCTCAGAATCCCCGGCCGCCACGCTCACGGGCGTCGGCGTCACCCACGCGTCGAGCAGGTTGGCCGCCTCCAGCGCCGCCTCGACCGCCGCCGACTGCTCGGGTGACACCTGATCGGCGAACCTGACCAGCCGCCACAGCGGTGCACCTGCCCTTGCCTCGCGCGGAGCCGTACGAGCTGCGAAGGGCGGCGGCGCGTCATCGTGCTCCGCCGCGATCCGCGCCCGCTCGGCACCGACCCGTGCACGCTCGGCCTCCGCAGCGGACTGCTCCGCGCGCAGCCGCGCGAGGGTGTCGCGCAGATCCTGTGCGGCAGCCGCCGTCAGCCCCGCGAACACCGTGTCGAGGGCGGGCGCATCCGGCTCACCCACTTGCTCAAGCGCCGCCTCCAGGGGTGCGACGTCGAAGCGGTGGTGTCCGGCCCAGGAAGCGAGCTGCTCCCTGGCGTGATCGCGTGCTTCGGCCACCGCCTGCGCCGCCTCGGCCTCGGCGGCCTCCGCCCTGGCGAGCGCGGTCATGGCCTGATCGAGCGCCACCTTGGACAGGTCGCGTGCCTGCTCGGCCTTCTGCACCGTGGCGAGCGCCTCGCGGACTGCCCGCAGATCGCCCGCCCTGGCGGCGACCCGGCCGCCCACCCGATCGGCGAAGCCGCCACGCTCAGCGTCGCCAGGACGCCAGGCGATCCCGGCGGCGGCTGCCTCGGCCGCCAAGTCGGCTGAGGTACGGGAGACCGCCGCTGCCAGCTCGGTCAGCTCGCGCTGGGCCGAGGACAGCTGGACTCGGGCCTTCCGCGTGGTGGCGGCCCGGCGTTCCCATTGGGTGACGGCGGTGGCGGCCGTCTCGGCGCATGTCCTGACCAGCCGCTCGAGGTCGGCGAGCTGCTCGACGGCCTGGTAGGCGGCGCTGCTCTTGAGCTGCTCCAGCCGGGCGCGCAGGCCGGCCAGCGCCTCCTCGGCCGCCACCATGGCCGCCTCGGCCTCCACCTGCTCCCGTTCGGCTGTGGTCAGGGTGCGCGTGGCGGCCTCGAGCGCTCCCCGATGAGTTGCGACGTCGTCGCGGCGGCGGGTCAGCGCGTCGGCCGCCCAGCGCGAGTGCGTGCGCAGGTAGGTGGTGTAGCTGGACAGGAACGCCTGCGTCGCCTCGTCGGCGGCGATCAACCCCTCCAGGGTCCGCGCCACGCTCTCCATGTCGTCGAACGAGCGGGACGCCTCGGCGATCAGTTCGTCGTCGATGGGACGCAACCCGTCGGTGAGGGTGTCGGACAGCTTGCCCGGGTCGAGGTTCTTGGCCAGCTGCGGGCGGCGCAGCGTCAAGATCAGCGTGATCAGTTGCTCGTAACGCTCCCTGCCCAGGCCGAACAGCCGCTGATCGATCGCGTGCCGGTAGTCGGTCGGTGAGGCGGTGAGCGCGTGCTCGCCCAGCTCCTCTACGAGCTGCTTCCTGGTCATCGGCCGGTCGTCGGGCGTGAGCAGCGAGAAGTCCTCGCCGACGCGGCCCTCGGCGACGAAGTGCCAGCGCACCGGGGCGTCGCGGTGGCGCTGGGCGTGCAGGCCGATGCCCACGGTGACGGCCTGGCCGGTGTCGCGGTGGCGCAGCTCGAGCCAGACGTAGCCGAGCGCGGTGTCCTGTCCGCGGAAGAGCAGGTTGGACTTCATCGTCCGGTCCTCGGAGGCGAACGGGTTGAGCCGTTTGGGGTCGATCCGCCCGTCGAGCACGAACGGGAAGAGCACCTCCAGCGCCTTGGTCTTGCCAGAGCCGTTGGGGCCGCGCAGGATCAGCCAGCCGTTCGCGAAGGTGAACTCCTCATCCCGGTAGTCCCACAGGTTGATGATCCCGGCCCGGGTGGGCACGTAGCGCGTCACGATGTTTCCTTGGCGGGTCGCTTGGCAGGTGCGGGCTTGATTTCGGCGGTCGTGGCCCGGTAACGGGCCAGCAAGGGGAGCGCGAGCACGCCGCCCTCGACGCGGGCGACGAGCCCGAGCGCCGACAGCAGGCGTAGAGCCTCACGCAGCAGCCGGTCGGGGTCGCCCCGCCAGACGAGGGCGAAGGCGGAGCCATAGGTGCTCATGAGCTCCTTCATCGCGCCCTTCAGCCACGCGTCGGTGAGGAACGGGTAGAGCGCGCTCTCGGCGGTCTCGGTCTCGGTCTCGGTCTCGGTCTCGGTGCCAGGCTCCTCCACGGTGAGCTCGGCCACCACGCCTCGGAGTGGCAGACCCGCGTCGATCCTCGCGGCACTGGCCTCGGTGCGCTCGGCCGCGGTCGGCGCGGGCATCGTCGGAAGTTTTCTCTTCTCGACCTGCGCGGCGATGCGCGTGGACAGCAGCAGCGCGGCCTGGGAAGGGGTGCCGCCGCTGGGGAAGCGGATGTCGGACAGGCGGCCCGAGGCGTCGATCAAGGCCAAACCCTCTGCGCGACGCTCCACCGCCTGCCCGGTCAGCCGCTCGAGGTCCTCGGCCAGGCCGGGGTGGCGCAACTGGCCGCGCAGCGACTCGCTCACGTCGGCGTAGTAGACGACGGGGCGCTCGAGCACCAGCCGCCTGGCCCTCCGCGCGGCGGCCTCGCGGATACGGTGCACGCCCTGCGCGAGGCCGCGATCGGTCTCCAGCAGCCCGGTCACCGAGCCCAGATGCTGCAGCACCCGGCTCGGCCGGTAGATCGCGAAGACGACCTCGCGGTCGATGTCGTAGAGCGCCTCGGCCCGGTCCGGACTGCTGGCCCAGTCGGCGGCGGAGCCGTCGGCCAGCGCCAGCGCGCCGCGCTCGGTCAGCCAGGTCACCGCGTCGACGAAGGCGTCTCTGTCGGGTTTGCGCTCGGTGTCGAGGCCCAGGCCGTCGATCCTGGTCGCGTCGGCGGCGACGGCCTCGGCCAGCTCGCTGAGCGCGATCTGGGTGCCTGATCGGCCCAGAGCCGCCAGCGTGAGCACCAGGTAGGCGTATCTGCGCCGGTCGAAGGGCCGGTCGGTCCTGGTCACGGCCGGACGGGTGAGATCGAGGTCGTCCTGCACTCGCAGCAGCCGCGCGGTGTTGGCCGTGGTCACCAGGCGGTAGCCGAGCAACTCGTGCAGATCGGTGCGCAGCTGGACGGCCCACCGGCGGACCAGCGGCAGCGCCGCCCTGTTCGGATGGACCTCGGTGACCAGCGGATGGGCCAGCAGCAGCCGGACCGCCCGCTGGTAGTCGGCCAGCTCAAGCGGGCTAACCTGCTCGGCAACACTCACCTCGACACCTCCAGTCGCATGCCGTTCAGGTGCAGGCGCCCGCGTACGGTTCGCACGGTGGTGGAGCCCTCGCAGGGGTGCAGCGTCAGCCGTACGCCATGAGCGGAGCCGCCCGCGGTGACCCGGCGGCTGGTCGCCACCCGGGCGCTGAGTGCATGATCGAGCAGGCTCAGCAGGGTGACGGTCTCAGGCTCGTCGAGCACCCGCCCGTAGAGGCCGTCTCCGGCCAGGGTGGCCGCCGCGTCGCGCCGCTGCCTGGCCAGCTTGAGCTGCTCGGCGCGCAGCCACTGCCGTTGGGCGTCGTTGCGCTCGATCCTGGCGGTGGCCCCGGACATACGTGGCTCCCTGCCCGCCTCGACCAGCCCTCTGGCCAGGCGCACAGGCTCCGCGTCCCACCAGGACCGCCGCGCCGGGATCAGCTCGGGATCCTCGTGCGTGACCGACAGGTGCCGCGGGCCGCCCAGGCCGAAGACGGCCTGGAACAGGCCGTGCGCCGCATCGTCGTCGGGACACGAGGTGAACCACTGCGCCAGGTGCCGCAGCTGACTCTCCCTGCTCACGCCGCCCCTGCGCGCCTCGGTCACCCGGCGCAGCAGCGCGAGCACGTTGGCGATCGCGGTGACGGTCGCACTCTGCAGCCGCTCGGCCTCGCTGTGCGCGCCGTCGCCGAACCAGTGGGTCAGGCCCGCCCAGCGCTGCCGCCAGTCGTCCTCCCGCTCGCCGGGCGCGCGGAAGAGCCGGTCGTCGGCCGCGGCCGCGTGCGCGATCAGCCGGTCCACTCCGGTATCCGCCACCTCGTGTACGGCTCGCGCCAGCCGGGGTGTGAACCTGGCCAGCTCGGCGGTGAACTCGCGCATATGGGTGAGCAACGAGTCCTTGTGCGACAGGAACACCTCTGGCCTGGTGTCGTTGGTGCGGGCCAGGTCGC
Organism: Nonomuraea turkmeniaca; assembly: GCF_005889735.1. Classification (GTDB taxonomy): domain Bacteria; phylum Actinomycetota; class Actinomycetes; order Streptosporangiales; family Streptosporangiaceae; genus Nonomuraea; species Nonomuraea turkmeniaca. Next base: position 8,292 of record NZ_VCKY01000078.1, on the reverse strand, counting down.
CCAGCATCAGGTAGAAGCGGGCGGCCCGCTGCGCCATGTCGCCGAGGACCTGGTCCAAGCGGCTGAGCTTGCGGTAGACCTCGTCGCCGTCACCACTTTTGTTGGCCTCGGCAAGCGCCTCCAGGTCGGCCAGGATGTCGGGGAAGATCAGCCTGGACAGCTGGGCGTCCTCCAGCCTGGCCCCGAGCACCTCCTCCACCGCGCGATAAGCGCGATAGCCCGCCTGGGTGAACTGGTAGATGTAGTGCCTGTTGCGGTATTCGGCCAGGTTGGCCGCCCTGGTGCCGTCATAGCTGCGGTCAAGCAGCTGCCAGTCGTTCAGCGAGTCGAGCAGCGACTGCACATCGCCCACCTGTGGGGCGCCGAGCTCGTCAAGCAGATCGCGTACGCCGGAGGCGTGCAGCAGCACCTGGTAGTTGGCCCGCCCGCGGTCGAAAGCACGCAGCACCCACAGGTATTCCAGGCGCTTCTCCGCCGCGGCGAAGTGGAACAGCCGCATCCGGTCGTCGAGTGTGAACGCGTCGATCCCGAACGCGCCAGGTGCGTCTTCGAGGTTCACTGGTCCCATCCGGCTCTCAGGAGGTCTCAAATCTCATCCAGCATGGCGTACACGACCGACAACTCCGCACAGCGTCATCGGCCTTCGGAGGATGCGGGGGACTGCCCCCGCAGGTCGCGCAGTCCGCCCAGCACGTGCAGGGCCGCGCCGCGGCTCAGCTCGTCGTGGTGGCGTTCGTTGCGACGCGTACGCAGGCAGCCGTAGCAGGAGGTCTCGGCGCCGCAGTCGCAGGAGGCGACCCGCCGCAGCGCCGCCTCGACGACCACGTCGAGCGCACCGGCCACGCGCAGCGCCGCGCCTGCCCCGCCGGGCACCGTGTCGAAGAGGACCAGCCCGGTCCGCCCGTCGGCGCCGGGGTTGACCGCACCGTCGAGGTCGTTCCTGCTGATCTCCATCCCGTCGGCCGCCCCTTCGAGTAGGGCGTACAGGGAGGAACGCCAGTGAGCGGCGGAGATCAGCCCTGGTCGCGGACTCGGCGACATCGAGCCTGGTCGCGGACTCGGCGGCATTGAGCTCAGCGCGTCGAAGCGCAGCTCGGCCAGGTCGGTCTCGAAGCTGTGAGCCAGGGACCGCCAGCGCAGCGGTCCCGTGCACTCGCCCTGCCGCAGCGGATTGACGTGCGACTTGGCCGTCTTGCCCCGGTTCGGCGTGCCCCAGCCGCACCAGTCGCAGATCAGGAAGCCGCTTCCGGCCGGTCCTTCCGACAGCATGACCAGCCGTCCGCGCGACCCCGACCTGCACCACACCGACGCCCCGCTGGTAGAGGTCCACCGGCTCTCGGCCAGTTCCTCGCCGAGCGAGACGATGTGAGTGGAGCCGTGCCAGGCGCTCCTAGGCGGCGCCGTCCCCGGTTTCGCGGTCCGATGATCGGCGACGAAGCCGAACTCGGGCACGTAGTACTGGCGCGGCGCGCCCTCGCCCGCGCTGCCGCACGCCGGGCAGGCCGCCTCCAGCGTCTCGTCGCCCTCGCGGTAGTGCTGGCAGGTACGGCAGACCACGTAGGTGCGGCTGATCAGCTCCCGCCCCGGCAGCCGGTAGACACCTGCGGAGCGCCAGAGCACGCCGCCCGCCACCACCTGGGAACCTGGGGCGTACTCGTAGATCGCGGTGGACAGGTCCCTGCTCAGCTCCAGCCTGGCGCCCACCTGGCTGTCGCAGTGCGCGGTACGCAGCTCGACGCTGTCGACGGGGAAGCCGTATTTGGGCAGCACGTTCCTGTTGGCGAGGTAACCGATCAGGGATCGGCGGGTCAGCGTGTTGACCGTTCGCTCGTAGCGGGCGGCCAGATCGCTGCGGCGTTTGTCGAAGGCTTCCTTCCTGCGTTCCTCGAAGGCCTCGATGTCTGCCGCGAGCTCCAGCCGTACCTGCTCGAGCAGGTCTGCGAGGTCGTGCACCCACGCGCCCGAGTCGACGCCGATCTGCACCTGCACCGGCGCGGGCAGCACTCGGCGCAGCGAGCGGAGCACCCCGTCGGGCACCGGCGTGAGAAAGTCCTTGACCTGCGCGCTCGCGCCGGACAGGAAGAAGTTGCCCGCCGTCTTCCACACCACGCCCGAGGTCTCCTTGGCGTGCTTGAAGAAGGCGGCCAGCGCCACGGAGTGCGCGTGCCGCCGGTCGATGCGGTCGTTGCCGAGCGGCACGTACGGCGCGCGCACCCGCCCGGCGATCATCGCCTCCGGCTCCTGGTAGCGGGACAGATCGTGCGAGCGCCGCTGGGCGTAGGTCAGCACCAGCGCGGCCGAGTCAGTGCGCCGCCCTGCCCGCCCGGCCCGCTGGATGTAGTTGGCGGTGGCCGGCGGCATGTTGCGCAGCATGACCGCCTGCAGCTCGCCCACGTCGACGCCCAGCTCGAAGGTGGTCGAGCAGGACAGCACGTTGACTTCGCCGCGCAGGAACCGCTGCTGGATGTCGGCGGCCTCCAGCCCGGTCCACTGGGCGGTGTGCTCCCTGGCCACCAGCGGCACCGGCGCCATGGACCGGTACAGCACCCGATGATGATCGCCGAGGTCGGGTTCCGCCGGCGTCAGAGTGCCCGCGCAGCCGAGCGTTGGACAGACCCCGCGCACGGAGACGGTGCTGATCCTGCGGCACAGGCCGCACCGGTGGATCGCCCCGGCCGCCGACAGCTTCAGCCAAGTGTGATCGAGCTGGAAGACCTGGCCGAGCCTGGGTAGAGCCGCCGAGCTCAGCCAGCCGTCGCGCAGCGAGGTGAGCAGCCTCCAGCAGCCGTCGAGGATCTCGCGCGCGTCCGCCCCGGACCCGAGCGCGGTCAGCACCCTGCGCAGGTAGTCGAGCCGGCGGTTGACACCTCGCGTCGGCAGCCAGCTGAGCACCTTGAGCCTGGCCTCGGCGCCGTCGCCGCGCACGTAGATGGGACCACGGCGGGGATCGAACAGCTCGTCGCGCGGATCGACCTCCTCCGGCATGGTCAGCGCGCCCTGCTGGCGCAGCGAGCGGGCCAGCTCGCCCAGCAGCGACCAGCATTCCTGCGGGCTCAGCCCCAGCTCCAGCAGGGGTGCGGGCAGCCGCCAGCCCGGCTCCCTGCCGAGCTCGACCCGCAGCAGCCCGAGCCCCTCCAGCGACTGGCGTTCGTCCATGGCCACCAGTTCGCGCATCACCCACAACGCCACCGTGCGCCGCCGCTGCTGGCGCGAGGCGCGGCGCTCGAACACGCCCGCGTCCCCGGCCGCCCCGACCACCTCGTCCACCAGGTCGTCGACGGTGGCATCGTCGTCGCGGCGTACGGCGCGGCCCAGTCCGTCCAGGATCAGCTTGCGCTGCTGGATCTGGGCATAACTCGACTCCAGGTAGGGAGCGAAGTAGGCGGCGGCCTGGCGGCTGTCGCTGAAGGTCAGCAGCTTGCGCCCGCCGCCCGGCCGGTCCTCCTGCTCCGGCATGGGCGGCAGCGCCTGGTAGAGCGTGGTGGCCAGGACCGCGGCCGCGGCCTCGTTACCGCTCTCGAACAGGCGGATCATCCCGGCGCCGCGCGCCCCGCAGGCCAGGCAACCGCTGGGCGAGCTGGCCTTGGTCTTCAGCCGGCGTACCGGACGCAGCGCGCAGCCGACGCAGCAAGGGCTCAGCGCGGTCGCGTGGAGGGCGCCGCACCTGCCGCACAGGAAGGCGTCCTGCGCCTCGGTCTCCGGCCCCTCCTCCAGGGTCTCGTCGTCCTCGTCGGCCAGTTCGGGTGTGTCGCCGAGCAGCAGCCAGACCCTGGACTCCATCCCGCTTACCCTGGGGGTGAACCGCCGGTCGGCCGGCTCGACCGCGCCCATCAGGTGGACCGCGCCGCAGCGCTTGCACGCGCCGAACTCGAAGACGGCACTGGAGCAGGTGGGACAGCTCTCATGACGGCCGAGCGCGACGTGCGGGCCGGTCAGGCAGGTGAAGGCGCCCTCGGTGGCGCGGGCGAACAGGTGATAGCGCGCCGACAGCACCGGGCTGCCCGCGCCGTCGGCGATCCGCGCGCCCACCGCCACCAGCGCGGCCAGCGCCTCGTCCGGCTCCTCCTGCCCTTCGAAGATCAGCCGGGCCAGTTCGGCGATGGGCTTCGGTCCAGCCGCGAGGCTGCCGCGAAGGGTGGCCATCGCGTGCTCGTGGGCGAGAGCCGTACCCGCGTGCGACATCCCGGAGCGGCGGACCAGCTCGGCCGCCGGATCCTCGCTCACGGCCAGCTTGCGGTAGTCGGCCGCGGTGAGCGGCCCCCAGAACGGCCCGGACGGCATCTCCACCCGGGTAGCGGTCACCAGGTCGGCATCGTCGAACGGCGCGTCGAACAGTCGCGCGGCGAAGTCCAGGACGGCCGCGCCCTCGTCACCGACCGTGGCGCTGGTCGCGATGGCCTGCAGCCTGCGCCCGGGCGCCACCCGGTCACGCAACCGGCGCAGCAGCATCCCGAGTTCCTCGGCCCTGGCGCCGTCGTACACATGAGCCTCGTCCAGCACCACGAACCGCCACCGCTCGGCGTGCTCGAAAAGCTCCAGGTCGTCGGGGCGGAGCAGCAGGTACTCCAGCATCGCGTAGTTGGTGAGTAGCAGATGCGGGGGAGCGGCCCGCATCTCCTCGCGGCTGAGCAACTCGTTGGGCAGCCGGGGCCGGCCGGGGTTGAGCTCCTCGAACAGAGCGGCACCCTGCTGAGCCCGCTCTGGGGTGTCGCCCGTGTAGCGGCCGAAGGTGATCTGCGGCGCGGCGGCGAGCAGGTCCCGCAGCCGTTTGAGCTGGTCGTTGGCGAGCGCGTTCATCGGGTAGAGCATCAGCGCCCGTACCCCGGGCGGCGGGTCGCCCTCGGCGGTCAGCGCGGACAGGATCGGCAGCAGGAAGCTCTCCGTCTTGCCTGAGCCGGTGCCGGTCGCCACCACCAGGTTCCGGCCCGTCGCCGCTTTGCGCAGCGCCTGCTCCTGATGCAGATAGAGCGGCCGGTCCAGCGGGAGCGCCCTGCTGCCGAGCGTGGCGAAGGCGGGATCGAGCACCCGCTGGCCGATCAGCTCGCGCAAGGTCGCGCCCGTCCGGTAGGGCGGGGTGGCCTCAAGCAGGGGCCCCTTGGTCAGCAGCGGACTGGCCTCGATCTGCTCCGCGAGCGCCTCGGCGATCGCAGGCTCGCGCACGGGCAGCAGCGAGCGCAGGTAGCGCCGGTAGGTGCCGGCGATGAGCGCGCTGGTGGCGAGGGGATCCATGGGTTAATCGTTGCAGAGCCACGGATCTGGTGCCGGTCGTTGCGGAGGAGACATTGTGGCCACAGTAGTGTTCCGTACCCGCAGAGTGATCTCACCGTGCGCCAGCACGGTGTCCCGCAGGCGCACGAGCGGATAGTCGCCGCGGGCGTGCGCGGTCAACTCCTGTACGGCGCCGCGGCCCGCGATCACCTCGATGGGCGGGTTCGTCAGGCCGGGCACGTCCAGCCGCAGCCACCGATGCTCCGGCGTCAGGCGGGGCGGCGCCGTGTGCCACTGCTGATCCACGCGCACCCGCATGTGCGGTGGGCGCACGGCGAGTGCCAGCGGGCGCCCGGACGCCACGCAGGTGAGCGGGCGCGTTGTCTGCGCGGCGGTGAAGGTGAGCGCCTGCGGCGTCGCTGTCAACCCTGGACCGGTGTGGAAGGACACGTCCGCCGGAGCCAGGCCGTCTCCCTCGAACAGCCGGATCGGCGGGTCGTAGCGGACCCGCAGCCCCTCGACGATGGTGACAGTGTGCCGTTTGGGCCGGCCATCCGCACCCGAGACCGTCACGGTGAAGGTCCCGAGCAAGGGCCTGGGCAGTAGAGCCCACGGGTCGGCGGCGTCGGCTCGGTGTGCCGTACCGCCCGCCCGTTCCACCGTGACCCGCCAGTCTCCCCGCGGCAGCCACAGGGCAGGCGGCCCAGCCAGTACGGCGGCGCCGTCCGGTGTGCTGACGCCGCCGATGGCCTCCCCCGGGAGCAGCCGTGGCCCGGCCTTGCCCCGCACCGGCCTCCTGCGGCCGTCGGCCCCGGATGAGGCCGCAGCCAGCCAGCTTCCACCTTCCAGCGAGACCAGCGCCAGCCGCCATTGCTCCCAGCCAAAGGGCAGCAGGCCTTCGGCGATCGTACGCAGCGGGCCATCAGAGGTCAGCGCGCCGTCGCGGCGATGAGCGACCCAGACCGGACCGGGTGGCAGGTCCCCGGTCAGCTCTCGGCCGTCCTCGGCGAAAACGAGCAGGTCCTCTCCCGCCGGCCCGGAGATACCCCCGCCGAACGGGTCAAGGAGGCGCCGGGGCGGCTCCGGCACCGGTCGTCCGGCATGCAACATGATCGACTGGGTGGCGGTGGGCTCACGCGGCAGCCCGAAGACGTCCAGCGCGGCCAGGAACGCCTTACCCCAGCCAGCCGCGTTGCCCCGGCGCTTTGTGGCCACTCTCCAGCGAGGCCAGAACGCCTCGCCGGCCGCCGCCATGCGGGTGAGCGAGATCGCCACGCAGGCGGGCCAGCGGACGGCGACCTCCTCATGGCCGTAGACGTGCCCGAGCGCTTCGGCCGCCGCCGTCGACATCTCCTCGGGAACGTCGGCTTCCGACACCAGCGACACCTGGCGCAGCTGCGCGGCCCACTGCCGTTCGAGCAGGTCGAGAAGGGCGATGAACAGCATCACCGGCGTGCCGGCACCCAATGGGTCCGGTAAGCGCGCTCCAAACCTCGATCTCCGGTCTTGGAGAAGCGCAGCGGACGGCGATCGCGGGTGCGTGAAAGGTAGACGGTCTCGCTCTCGCTCGGTCTCAGCTCACGGGCCTGAGCCCAGCGGCGCAGGATGAGCAAGGCGCTGGACAACGTGCCGAGGTTGGCGTCGACGATCTTCTCCAGGTACGGCACGCGGGCGCGCCGCCAGTTCTCGATCCCTGCGCGGGTGAGCCAGCCCATCCCGACGAGCACGTCGATGGGGTCCACGAACCCCTGTTCGTCCAGCGCGGCCTCGGCCGCCTTCGCGACTCGGGATTCCAGCGGGGTGGAGGGCATAACCGCTTATCGTAGACGCGTTAGTGGCGAGGCCCAGCAGCCCCTGGGAGTCCAGGACGACGTTCGACGTGCTCGATCACGCCCGGCAGGCGGGTCCGAGGCAGCCGGACCAAAAGTGGTGAGGCCGAGGGCATGAGCTTCACGGCGGAGATTCACGATCGGTCGAGAGATCAGCAGAGATCGACGTCGATGTACTTGCGGGCCACCTTGTAGATCTTCTCGTCCGTGGTGACCAGGGTGCAGTCCAGCTCTTCGGTAGCGCGACGTAGGTGGCGTCGTGACCGTTGAAGTTGGCCGCGTGATCACCATCCTTCCGCTCGAAAACCCAGGCAGCGCGGCTCGCCCTCGGCCTGCAGAGCGAACGCGTTGGCGACCTGACGTTCTACCGGGCGGTCGTGGACGGAGTGTCCATAGCCGCCACCATGGCTCTGGAGCAGCGGTGTACTGGCCGTGGCTCCAGTGCATCTCTACGATCGGCGTGATGCCGTTGGCGACCAGCAGGTTCACGTAGTCCTTGACGTTCCGCTGGTACGTGGCGCCGCTGGGCGAGCCGTTGACACCGACCCAGCATTCCTCGTTCAGCGGGATCCGGACTGCGTGGATGTTCCAGGCCTTCATCGCATCGGCCGAGGCCTGATCCACAGGGCCGCTGTCCCACATGCCCTTGCCCTGCACGCAGGGGAACTCGCCGCTGGCCCGGTTGACGCGCAGCAGTCGGTAGGCGGTACCGCTGGAGGTGACCGGTCGGTTCCCGGAGACGCGCAGGGCGGGTGCCGCGTCACCGGTGCCGCCGTCGTTGACGGCCTCGGTGGCGTTCACGGTGACGGAGGTCAGGTCGGAGGAGGAGACGCTAATCGGCCGGGTACCGTTGGCGTTGTCGGCGTCCTCTGCCGCACGGAGCGTCACGGTCTGCGGGGTGCTCCAGTTGGATGTGGTGAAGATCAGGCCGGCGCCGCCACTCGCGGTGATGTCGCCGTCCCCAGTGCCCGCGGTGCTGGGGACCGTCACGGTGCCGGACGGCTGGGACTGCAGGCGGACCGTGTAGCCGGCGGTCCCGCCCTCGGGCGCGCTCACGCTGGTGGGGGAGACCACCAGGGTCTGCTGCGGGGCTCCGGTGCCGTTGCCGGCGCACGAGACGGTGGGAGGGGTGTTGACGCCGCCGGTGTAGGTGCCGTTGAAGCCGACCGTCCAGGTCGCCCCGGTTGTTTTGGCGGCGTTGTAGGAGGCTGGGTTGACGGCGATGGCCGCGCCCGCCGGGGTGGGGGGTCTGGGG
>NZ_VCKY01000077.1 GCF_005889735.1 Nonomuraea turkmeniaca | reverse complement strand
GTCTGCGGGGGCGTGGGCGGCAGTCAGCACATTCTCTCCGGCCGCTACCTGTCCACCGGGATCCAGGGCGAGAGCCTGCCGGTCGCCGCGGGCGTCGCCCTGCAGCTGCGCGACGCCGAGCCGGGCGCGCTGGCGCTGGCGTACGTCGGCGACGGGACGTGGGGGCAGGGCGCCGTGTACGAGGCGCTCAACATGGCCGCGCTCTGGCGGCTGCCGCTGGTCGTGGTGACCGAGAACAACGGGATCGCGCAGACCACGCCGACGTCGGCGCAGATGGCGGGCACGATCGGGGATCGGGCGCGGGCGTTCGGGTGCCGGTTCCTGCACGTCGGCTCGCGGGACATAGGCGAGATCCGGGACGGGCTGCGGCCGCTGTTCGAGCGGACCAGGGAGGGCGCGGGGCCGCTGGTGGTGGAGTTCGCCACGCACCGGCTCGGGCCGCACAGCAAGGGCGACGACACCCGCTCCGCCGAGGAGATCCGGCACGCCCGCGACCACGACTGGTACCCACGCGAGGGTGCTGCCATGTCCCCCCGCTTCGCCCGCATGGACGCGGAGGCGAGCGCGTTCGTCGAGGTGGTGGCCGGTGAGGTGCTCGGACGGCCGCTGTCGGCGCGGGAAGGCTGAGGGCGATGCGGGTCGCGGAGAGCCTCAACCGGGCGCTGCACGAAGTGCTCGCCGACGATTCGTCCGTGCGGGTGCTCGGCGAGGACGTTCTCGATCCGTACGGCGGCGCGTTCAAGATCACGAAAGGGCTGTCCAGCCGTTTCCCCGGCCAGGTGCTGGCCACCCCGATCAGCGAGAACGGCATCGTCGGCGTGGCGGGCGGCCTGGCCCTCGCGGGCGGCAAGGCCATCGTCGAGATCATGTTCTCCGACTTCGTGACCCTGGCCTTCGATCAGATCGTGAATTTTGCCAGTAAATCGGTCTCCATGTACGGCAGGCCCTTGCGGCTGCCACTGATCGTGCGATGCCCGTCCGGAGGCGGTCGCGGCTACGGCCCCACGCACAGCCAGAGCCTGCAGAAGCACTTCATCGGCGTACCCGGGCTCGCGGTGTACGAGGTGTCCCCCTTCGACGACCATCGCGAGCTGTTCGGCGAGATGCTTGCCCGCGGCGAGCCATGCCTGCTGTTCGAGGACAAGATCCTCTACACCCGGCAGATCTTCGGCGGCGGGGTCGCGGACGATCTGTTCCAGTACGACGTGCTGCCGCAGGCCGGCCAGGTGACCAGGGTGTACCTGGACGATCCCGGGCAGGCGGACTGTGTGATCATCGCGCCGGGCGGGATGGCGCACCGGGCCCTGGCCGCGATGCGCACGCTGCTGCTGGAGTGGGAGATCTCTTGTCTGCTGCTCGTGCCGCGGCGTCTGTACCCCTTCGACGTGGCCCCGCTGGCGCCGCTGCTGGAGCGGGCCGGCGCCGTGGTCGTCGCCGAGGAGTGCACCGCCGGCGGCACCTGGGGGGCCGAAGTGGCGCAGCAGGTGCACAGCCGTCTCTGGGGGCGCCTGCGGCGTCCCGTGTCCCTCGTCCACTCGGCGGCCAGTGTGATCCCGGCGGCCGTCCATCTTGAGCGTGACGTGCTGGTGCAGGACACCGCGATCGTCCGCGCCGTACGGGAGCTCCTGCCATGACCGAGCTGCGCGTGCCCAAACTCAACAACAACGACACCGAGTACCTGCTGGTCGAGTGGCTGGCCGAGGACGGCGCCGGGGTGCTCAAGGGCGATCCGGTGGTGGTCCTGGAGACCTCCAAGGCGGCCGAGGAGCTGGCGGCCGAGGCCGATGGCGTACTGCGGCGGGCGGTGGAGACCGGCGCGACCTGCGTGCCCGGGGACGTGATCGCCTACATTTCCGACGACTCGGCGCCTCCGCCGGCGGCCGTCGATGCGCGTGCGGCGTCCACCGCCGGGCCGATCATCACCGCGCCCGCCCAGGCGCTGATCGACGAGCACGGCGTGGACCCGGCGCGGATCCGCGCGCTGGGAAAGAAAGTGATCAGGCGCGCCGACGTGGAGTCCCTGCTGGAAACCGCCGGCGACAGCGCGTCGTCATCGTCGCAGACGCGGCCGCTATCGGCCGTTCAGCGGGCCGTGGCCGCCGCGGTCACCCGTTCCCATCACACGATCCCGGCCGCCTTCACCGCTGTGAAGCTGGACGCGGGCCCCGCGATCGCCCGGGCCCGCGTCCTCAGCAAAGAGGCCAGGGCTCTGATCGGGCTGGCTGAGCTGCTGGTTGCTGCGGTCGCGTCGCTGCACGGGCAGTTCCCGATGTGCTTCGCCGAGCCGGTGGTGGGGGACGGGCCGGGTGGCGAACTGGCCGTACGCCCCTCGCCGGCGCCGAACGTCGGTGTCACCGTCGACGTCGGCCACGGCCTGTACGTCCCGGTGCTGCCCGGCGCCGACCGCCTGTCGCTCAAGGAGATCGCGGAGCAGCTCACGGCGTACCGGACGAAGGCGTTGCGTGGGGCGTTCCGTGAGGAGGACCTGGCGGGCGGGAACATCGTCGTCACCTTGCACACCGACGCGGCCGTGCTCCTCGCCGTGCCGATCGTGTTCCCGGGGCAGACCTGCGCGCTGTCGCTGTGCGCGCCGCAGCACGAGTTCGCCCTCGACTCGGCAGGAAACATCGTGAAGCGCACCACGGTCACGGTCGGACTCGCGTTCGACCACCGCGTCGTCAACGGCCGCGAGGCGGCGATGTTCCTGAACGCCGTACGCAAGATCATCGCCGCCTGAGGAGGGGCGCGTCACCCGGTCAGGGCGCGCCTCGCCTCCTCCTCACTCATCGCGTCGATCTCCTCGATCAGCAGGTCCTCGACGGCCTCGGCGAGCCCGGCCACGGTGCCGCAGCCGAACACGATCCGGATCGGCACCTCCACCTCCAGCATCGCCCGCAGCCGCGCCGCGACCCGGGTGGTCATCAGCGAATGACCGCCCAGCTCCAGCAGATCGTCCAGCACGCCGACCCGTTCGAGGCCGAGCACCTCGGCCCAGATCTCGGCGACCAGCGCCTCGCTGTCGGAGCGCGGCGCCGTGTAGTCCGTCCTGGTGACCCGATCCGGCTCGGGCAGCGCGGCCCTGTCGACCTTGCCTCGGGAGGTGAGCGGCAGCTCCGCCAGCCGTGACCAGCGGGTCGGCACGAAACCCTTCGGCAGCCTGCCCGCGGCGTGCGCGCGCAGCTCGGCGGGGTCGGCGGGACCGGTGAAGTACGCCACCAGGTCCTCGCCGCGCGCGGCCACGGCCACCTGCCCGGCGCCGGGGTGCTCGCGCAGGGCGGCCTCCACATCGCCGGGCTCGATGCGCACGCCGCGCACCTTGACCTGGTCGTCCAGGCGGCCCAGGAACTCCAGCAGCCCGTCCGAGCGCCACCGCGCCCGGTCACCGGTGCGCAGGCGCCGGGCGCCGGGATCGCCGTACGGGTCGGGCTCGAAGGCGGCGGCCGTGCGGCCGGGCAGCCCGGCATATCCGCGGGCGACCCCGGCGCCGCCGATCGCCAGCTCGCCCGCCGCGCCCGGCGGCACCGGCTCCCCCCGGGAGTCCAGCACCCGCACCGACGTGGCGGACAGCGGCCTTCCGATGGGCGGGCGGCCGCCGGTCCCGTCGAGCTCGGCCCAGGTGGCGATGACCGTGGCCTCGGTCGGCCCGTACGTGTTGACCAGCCGGGCCCCCGGCCCCTCCCGGTGCCATCGGGCCACGGCAGCCCCGTCGGCCTGCTCACCGCCGAGGATCACCAGCCGCAGCGCGGGAGGCCACGCCACCTCCTCCGGCGACTCGACGAGCCGATGCCAGTACGCGGTCGGCAGATCCAGCACGGTGATCCGCCGCCCGTCCGGCCCGGCCAGCAGATCGGGCAGGCTCGCGGGGCCGTCCGGCAGCGACACCACCGACGCCCCGGACGCGAGCGCCGGGAAGATCTCCTCGACGTGGGTGTCGAAGCTCAGAGACGCGAACTGGACCACATGATCCCCCGGCCCCAGGCCGTACTCCCGCCGCATCCACCCGACCCTGGCCGCCACCGAACCATGCTCGACCAGAACCGCCTTGGGCAGCCCGGCAGACCCCGAGGTGGTCATCACATAGGCGATCCCCTTGGCCGGGCTCCCCTCCCCCACAACACGGACCCCGTCCTCGCCGATCAGCCAGGCGGCACCCGCGGCGGCCATGGAGTCGGCATGCCGGGCGGGCGGGTCGGCCGGGTCCAGGGGCAGGTACGCGGCGCCCGCCCGCCACACGCCCAGCAGTGCGGCGACCACCTCGGCGGAGGGAGCCAGCCGTACGGCCACCACGTCGCCCTCCCGGACGCCGCTCTCCCGCAGGGTGCCGGCGAGCGTGCCGGCCCGGTCCCAGAGAGCCGCGTACGAGACCACCTGATCACCGCAGCGCACGGCGACGGCGTCCGGTGTCCGGCGCACCACGCCCGCCACCAGCTCCAGCACCCCGTCCGCAACCGGCTCAGCGGGCCCGGCGGCCAGCTCGGCCATCGTCTTCTCGTCTCGTTCCGTCCACGCGGGAAGCCGCGAGATCGGCGTGTCGGGCCTGGCCACGGCCCCGGCCAGCAACGTCAGGTAGCGATCGGCGATCGTCGCGACCTCGTCGGCGTCGAACACCGCGCCGTCGTACTCGAAGCAGATCGCCAGCTCGTCCCCCGCCGGCCAGACCTCCACGAGCAGATCCACCACGATCTGGTCGCGGTGTTCCCCGAAGTTGGACACGCGGACTCCTCCGCACACGCGGTCCTGGCCGGCGGCGTAGTCCTGCATGATGAACACGGTCGGCAGCAGCGTCTCGACGCCGCGCGCCAACCGCTCCAGCAGCGGCGCGGGCCGGCCCATCACGTCCAGCACCACCCCTTTGACCCGCCCGAGCAGCTCGGCGAACGTCGGATCGCCCGTCAGGTCGCCGCGCAGCGGCAGGGTCTGGGTGAGGTACCCGACCATCCGCTCCAGCTCGACCCGGTCCCGCCCGGCGACCACGGTGCCGACCACCATGTCGTCCTGCCCGCTGTGCCGGAACAGCAGCGCCTGGTACGCCGCCATGAGCACCATGAACGGGGTCGCCCGATGGGCCAGGGCCAGCCGCTCCACCTCGGCGAGGTGACGCGCGCTCACCCGTACCCAGTGATATCCGCCCTCCCGGACGGCCGCGCGCGCTCCGGGACGGGCGAAGGGCAGCTCGGTGACCGGAGGCGCGGCCAGCGTCTCGGCCCAGTACGGCATGGCCTTGTCCGCCCTGCGGCGCTGCCAGCGGGCGTAGTCGCTGGGCAGGATGCGCAGGTCGGGCAGGCGGGCGGGGCGGTGCTCCACGGCGGCGGCGTAGTACTCGCCCAGGTCGTCGAGCATGATCTCCAGGGAGTGCCCGTCGGCCAGGATGTGGTGCAGCGTCAGGCACAGCACATGATCGTCCGGGGTGATCTCGATGACGGCGACCCGCAGCGGAACGCCCGCGGCCAGGTCGAAGGCGGCGTTGGAGCGTTCGGCGACCAGCGCGCCCACCTGCCCTTCGGCCGCTGCCAGCCACTCGATCGGCGGCGCCCAGCCGACCGGCGCGGCCACCGCCCAGGGCGTGCCGTCCACCTCCGCGAAGGCGGTCCGCAGGCTCTCGTGCCTGGCCACGAGCGCCCCGACCGCGCCGGTGAACGCGTCGCGGTCGAGCGGGCCGCGCAGGCGCCGAACCAGGTACATCGTGTACGAGGCGTCGTCGGGCACCAGCCGCTGGAGCATCCAGAGCCGTTCCTGCGCGGGCGACAGCGGGGCCCTCATGACCCGGCCGCCAGGTCGTCGAACAATCCCTGGAGCTCCTCGGCGCTGAGGCCGTCCAGCTGGTCGCGCAGCGCGGCGACGTCGGTCAGGCTGAGATCGGCGTCGTCCATGTCGTCGAGCCTGGCGGCGAACCCGGCGATCGTCGGATGCTCGAACAGCGTGATGATCGGCACCTCCAGGCCGTACCTGGCCTGGACCCTGGCGATGATCTGCGTCGCGGCGAGCGAGTGGCCGCCGAGCTCGAAGAAGTCGTCATCGGCGCCGATGGGCTCGGTGGCGCCGAGCACCCCCGCCCAGATCTCGGCGAGATCGGACTCGACCGCGGTGGCCGGGGCGCGGAAGGCGGCGGTGCCGGGGCGCGTCCATGATGGGGTGGGCAGGGCGGCGCGGTCGAGCTTGCCGTTGGGGGTGAGCGGCAGGGACGTCAGGGTCGTGTGCCGGACCGGAATCATGTAGTCGGGGAGCGATGCGCGCAGTCGTTCCCGCAGCACGGCCCAGTCCACGGCCTGCGCCCGCGGGACCAGGTAGGCGACCAGATGCCCGTCGCGGACGGCGACCGCGGCGTCCTTGACCTCGTCGGCCGCTCGCAGGACGGCCTCGATCTCGCCTAGTTCGATGCGGAATCCGTGGATTTTGACCTGCTGGTCGGCGCGGCCCAGGTACTCCAGCCGGCCGGCACGCGTGATCCTGGCCAGGTCGCCCGTGGCGTACATGCGGGCGCCGGGGGTGTCGGCGTACGGGTCGGGCAGGAAACGCGCCGCCGTCTGAGCGGGCAGCCCGTGGTACCCCCGGGCGACCCCCGCGCCGCCGATGTGCAACTCGCCGATCTCCCCGTCGGCGACCGGTGTCCCGTTCTCGTTCAGCAGGTGAACCGAGGTCCGCCCGATGGGCGACCCGAGATCCACGGCCTCGGGTCCCGGCCGCACCCTGCCGGCCGTGGACCACACGGTGGTCTCCGTGGGGCCGTACACGTTCCACAGTTCGGCGCCGTCCGCCAGCAGCGCGTCCGCGAGATCGCGGGGCAGCGCCTCACCACCGCACAACCGGGTCCTGATCGTCGCGGGGATTCCGCCGGACTCCAGCAGGATCCGCCAGCCCGCCGGTGTCGCCTGCATGATCGTGACCCCCTCGGCGGCGGCCCGTTCGCGCAGCGCCCACCCGTCGGAGACCTCCGCGGTGGCCGCGATCACCACCCGGCCTCCCGTGTACAGGGGCAGGAGTAACTCCAGGACCGAGATGTCGAACGACAGCGTGGTGACGGCCAGCCACCGATCCTCCGGCCCGATCGGCAGCAGGTCGGCGAACGCCTCCAGCAGGTTCGCCACGGCGCGACGCGGCACCGCCACCCCCTTCGGGCGACCGGTGGACCCCGAGGTGAACATCAGGTACGCCAGCCGATCCACGTCTGGGGACATGGCCGGGACCTGCGCGGGCGAGCGGGGAGCCCCGTTCACCGGTCGGCCCCCGGGTGAGAGCGTGAGAACGGTGGGAACGCCCTCCAGCAGTGCGGGATCGACGCCCGCCTGGGTCAGTACGAGGCCGATGCCCGCGTCATGGCGCATCATCCGCAACCGTTCGGCCGGAAACGCCGGATCCAGCGGTACATATGCCCCGCCGGCCGTCCACACGGCGAGCATCGCCACGAGCATCCCGGTGGTCCGCTCCACGCACAACCCCACGGGCGCCTCGGGGCCGACGCCATGTCCGCGCAGCACGGCGGCGAGGTCCTCGACGCGGCGGTACAGCTCCCGGTAGGTCACCTGGCCGTCGGAGCCGGTCACGGCCACCGCGTCGGGAGCCTTGTCCAGCCACCGCCATATCGTGCCGGCTCCGCCGTTCACAGCCCCCGGCGGGGGCGGCGTCGTGTCGTCACTCAACGTCGATATCGCCTTTCAATCTCGCAGGCTGAGCGGGCGCATGTCCGTCCAGACCGTCTCGATGTGGGCCAGGCACTCCTCCCGGGTGCCCGCGAACCCGGCGTCGGACCAGCCGGGCGGCAGTTCGCGGTCGGCGACCCAGATGCTGTACTGCTCTTCGTGGTTGACGACCACCCGCATCTCGGCACTCACGTGTTCTCCTCGTTGACCAGTAGCGTCTCGACCTCGCGCAGCATCGCCTCGATCGCCTCCCGGGGCAGGAGGGCGGTGTCGGCTAGCAGGTCCAGCCGGCAGGTGTGGGTGGCGGGTCCGACGGAGAGGAACACGTCGGCGTCCACCTCCGGCCAGGCCCCCACCGGGAAGATCCGGCCGAGGCTCGCGGGCGGCTGCGATGGCAGGTTGGGCCAGCCCCCGGCGACCCGGACGTCGTTGAAGTAGGCGGTGGGCGGCGGCCCGGTCTCCTCGATCAGCGCCCGCTGGGCGGCCGGATCGTAGCGAGCATGCCGGTACGACGCCAGCACCCCCTGGTGTGCGGCCCTCACCACCTCGGCGAGCGACGAGCCCCGTGCCACGTCCAGGACGAAGATGCCATCCTGGACGAGGGCGGCCACCATGGGCGCCAGCCGGGGATCGTGCCGATTGCCCACGACGAGCTGCATGGCGACCGTGCCGCGGCCGGTCAGCCGGGACAGCAGCACCGCGTACGCCCCGAGCAGCACGCTACCGGTGCTCACCCCCCAGCCCGCGGCCAGCCTGGTGACCGCTGCACCGAGCGCCGCCGACTCCATGCCCAGCTTGACGAACCTGGACTCCTCGGGCGCGCCCTGCGGCGCGGCGAACAGCGGGCGCGGCATCCGATCCAGTGCCGCCCGCCAGTATCTGAGCGCCCGCTCGCCTCGTGCCGCGCCCTCGGGCGACCCTTCCTCGGCGGCCAGGTCGAGCGGCTGCGGCACGGCCGGCGGCAGCGGCTCCCCGGACAGCAGCCGCGGCCACTCGCCAGCGATGACGTCGAGCGCCCGCCCGTCAACCGCCATGTGCGTGAACGCGAACGCCACCGCGCGCGGCCGCCCGCCGTCCATGACGACGGCGCAGCGTACCGGGAGCTCGTCGGCGTAGTCGAAGCCCTTGCCCGCGAGCTCGGCGGCGATCTCCCCGGCCAGCGCCCTGGGCCGGGCCCCGGCGGCATCGACCAACCCGACCGTCAGCCACCCATGCCCGGCGACCCGCTGTACCATGCCGCACTGCTCCGCGCCCTGGTGGCCGATGACATCCGACCCGGCGATCCAGTTCGTACGCAGGCTCTCGTGCCGTCCGAGCAACCGCGCGAGGGCGGCGAGCACGGTCGGCAGGTCGGGCTTGCCGTGTACCGGCAGAGCCCACGGCATGTTGAAGTAGGGATCGCCAGGGGGCAGCCACTCGGTGAGCCGCCAGATCGCCCGCTGGCCCCAGGTGAGCGGTCCCTGGCCGGACCTGGCGCCGGCGAACTCGACCGTCACGGGGCCGGTCATGACGGGCGGCCCGCCAACCGGGACAGGTGGTCCACCAGCCCGTCGAGCGTGTCGAGGCTGCCGTCGAGCTCGATGTCGAAGCCGAACTCTTCCTCGATCGTGTCGATCAGCCGGATGTAGCCCAGCGAGGTGAGGCCGAGCGCCGTCAGCGAGCAGTCGGCCGCGAGCACCTCCGCCGTGGTGAGCTCGCCGTCGCTGGCCTGGGCCACCAGCGCGGCCACGCGCTCCCTCAGCATGCCTGCTCCCGCAGGCGGGCGACCTCAGCCGCGACGCCCATCGCGGTCGCGTCGTCGATGAACAGCTCGAAGGAGAGCTCCACGCCGAACAGCTTCTGGGTCCTGGCCATGATCTGGGTGATCGTGAGGGAGTGGCCGCCGAGATCGAACAGGTCGTCGTCGGGTTCCACGTCGTCCAGTTCGAGCTCCTTGGCGAAGATCGCCTGAATCTCACGCACGAGATCGGCGCCCACCGGCCCATCCTTGACCGCGGCGGAAGCAGCGGTGGCCGCGGTGACGGCGGTCACGGACGCCGCAGGAACGGGACGGGGCAGCGGCAGCCGGTCCAGCGGCGCCTCCGGGTCCGCGGCCACCGCCGTCAGCAGGGCGGCGAGGTCCTCCCGGATCCGCTCGGCCCCCGCCCGGTCGAGGAGCGCGGGGTTGTACTGCAGCCGCGCCGCCGTACCCGCGTGGTCATCGACGATCTGCAGGTGGAGCGTGTTGCGCACCCAGCCGTTGAACATCATCCACTCCACCGACGCGCCCAGCCCGGGGAACAGCGGGCTCGTCTCCGGCCGCAGGCGGTAGCTGAGCGACACGGGCGTGAGCGCGGCGCGCGGGCCGATCCCGTCCACGGCCCTGGCCAGCGGAACCTCACGATGCCGGTACAACCGCCGCAGATCGCCCCGCAGGCTCCGGGCGAACTCGCCGAACGTGCCCCCCTCGGGCGCCCCGGTCACGGGCAACTCGTTGACGAAGGCGCCCACGTGGTCCCGGCTCCACTCGGTCCGCGTGGACAGATCCACGCCGACCTCGGGCCGCGCGTTGCCGTACGCGTGCAGCAGCGCGACGAACGCGGCCAGCAACACCTCGAAACGGGTGATCTCCAGCCGCCCGGCGATCCCGCCGAGGTCCTCGAGGACGAAGTCGAGGGCGGAGCCGGGCGCCGCGACCACGGACACGCCGGTCAGGCCGGGCAGGCGCAACTCCCGCCGGCCCTCCCATCGGCCCGCCCAGTACCGCCGCGCGTCCGGCAGCGCGTCCGCGAGCCTGACCTGCTGCTGGACCGCCACCTCCGGGTACGTCCACGCCAGCGGCGGCGGCACCGCACCCCCGTACCAGGCGGCCAGATCCCGCAGCAGAATGTCCTTGGACTCCCCGTCGAACACCGCGTGATGGGCCTGGAACAGCAGCACATGCCGCTTGGCCTCCTCCCGGATCAGCGTGAACCGCGCCGCGGGCCCTTCGACCGGATCGACCGGCGCGGCCAGCTCCTCCTGAAGGTCGCCGCCTTCGCGCAGCGGCGGCATCGCATGAGGGACCAACCGCAGCTCACCACCGTCCTCGGCGAGCACGCCGCCCAGCAGGGGATGCCTGCGCGCCACCTCCGCACACGCCTCCCCCAAGGCCACCACGTCGAGCGGCCCGTCGAGCCACACGGCCAGCGGCATGTGAAAGGCCCGCCCGGCGATCCCGGCCCGCTCGGTGAGCCACATCCCCTGCTGCGCAGGGGAGGCCTGCCACGATCCGGTCATCTTCCGCCTTCCTTCTCCACAGTGCCCGTCTCTTTCATGGGACCCGCCTCATCCGGGCCCTCTTCCACCACAAGGTCCGCCTGCTTCAGGAGGTCACGCAGGTCGGACTTGACGACCTTGCCCGAGTGGTTTCTGGGCAGGCGGTCCACGAAGGTCACTCGTGCCGGCAGTTCGTGCTGGGCCAGCCGTGTCATGAGGAAGGCCCGCAGCTCCGTCACGCGCGGCGCCCGCGAACGGGGCACGACGACGGCGGCCAGTACGGTGCCCATCACGGGATGCGGCACGCCGGTGACCGCTGCCTCGGCCACGTCCGGGTGTTCGTGCAGCGCGGCCTCCACCTGCACGGTCGACACCTTGTACGCCCCGGACTTGACGACGTCGCTCTCCCGGTCGACGAGATACAGGTAGCCGTCCGCGTCGAGGTAGCCCAGATCGCCCATCCGCACCCACCCGTCACGGAAGGTGTGCCCGCTGGCCTGCTCGTCCCGGTAGTACGAGCGCGTGGCGGCGGGGGACCGCAGCCAGATCTCCCCCGTCTCTCCGGCCGCCAGTGGCCCGCCGCCGGGGCCGGTGATCCTCAGCCCGCTGCCGAGCGCCGGCCGGCCCAGGGCCGCGGGCCGCGACGGGTCGTAGATCATGACGGTCTGGGCGGGCGCCGCCTCGGTCGAGGTGTAGTAGTTCGTCACGGTCGCCTTGGGGAACGCCGCCGCCAGCCGCGCGCACAGCGCCGCCGGCAGCGCCGACGCCGCCGACCCGAGCAGGACCACGCCGGAGAAGTCGTACCGTTCGTGCAACCCGGCGTTGAGCAGCTCAAGGGCCATCGCGGGCACCAGGAACACCGTCCCCACCCGCCGCGACTCGATCAGCCTGGCGAACCTCCCCGGGGTGAACCGCGCCAGGGTCAGCACCGCCGGGCGCGCGTCCAGCGCGTTGATCAACATGGCCTGGCCGGCGTTGGTGCCGATCGGAAACGCGTGCAGGAGCAGCTGCGAATGCCCGAACTTTCGGCGATTGGCCCGGGTGGCGCTGCCGTAGGTGAGGTTGGCGTGGGTGGCCGCCACCGCCTTGGGCCGGCCTGTGGTGCCGGAGGTGTAGAGGATCTGCGCCAGATCCCCCGGCCCCGGCGGTTCGGGTTCCCGCGAACCGGGATCCAGCTCGGCCGGCACGGCGCTCCAGTACCCGCCGTCAGAGGGCACGTCCGTCCCCTTGCCTGCGTGCAGCAGGCCGATCGCCGAGCAGTGCTCCAGCATGTACGCCACCTCGGCCGGAGCGAGCCGATCGGAGATCGGCACGGCCACTGCGCCGGCGAGCTGCGTGGCGCAGTAGGCCACGGCGAAGTCGGTCCAGTTCTCGGCCCCGAACAGCAGCCCCAGCCGATCGCCCCGCCGCACGCCGCGCCGGGCCAGCCCGCGCGCCAGCGAGTCCGCCCGCGCGTGCCATTCCGCGAAGGTCAGCGTGCCGCCCCCGGCGACCTCCAGCGCGACCCGCTCGGGCTCCTCCGCGGCTCGCCTGGCGAGCAACCCAGGAACGATCACGACTCGCCCCCCGCGCGCCGCCGCAGCTCCTGGATGCCGACGAGATCATCGGGCGGCGCGTCGGGCACCTCGCCGTCGAACCGGGCCAGCACCCGTACCCGCATCGCGCACACCGCGATCAGCGCGATGGCCAGCCCGAAGACCACGTACATCAACCCGATCCCGCGACCGTCCCCCGTCCCGAGCAACGCTCCCGCCGTCGCGGCCAGCGGCCCGTCCGGCGCCATCAGCGGCTCGAACACCGCCGCCCCGTACGGCGCCACCAGCCCGAACCCGATCGGCAGCGTGGACCAGGCGACGAGCGTGTTGAGCGCGATGACCCGCCCGTGGAACCGCTGCGGCACCTTGACCTGAATGATCGTCGCGTACACCCCGTTGAGCAGCGTCAGGCACAGCGACATCCCGAACGCCCCCGCGGTGATCGCCACCAGATCCGCCCGCACGCCGACGACCACGCAGAACACCGCCAGCGCGAGCGTGGACAGCAGCACCCCGCGCAGCCGCCGCCGGCGCGGGCCGCCCCATACGGCCATCAGCGCCCCACCGGCCAGCACGCCGATCCCGCCCGCCAGCGACACCTGCCCGACGTCCTGCAGCGTCGCGAACGACAACACCAGCGGCGAGATCATCAGGAACAGCGGCGACAGGAACACGTTCAGCACGGCGAAGAACACCAACATCCCGCGGAAGCTCCGATTTCCCCAGGTCAGCCGCCAGCCGCCGGCGATCTCCGCCATGACCGTCTCGCGCCGCCGCCACGCCATGCTCCGGGGGAACCGGACCACCAGCAGGACCGCGATGGCGAAACCGTACGACAGCACGTCGATGATCAGGATCCCCTCCAGCCCGATGACGGCCATCAGCCCGACCGCCACCAGCGGCACCGCCACCTGGGCCGTACCGGTGACGAGCTGCACCACCCCGTTGGCGTGGCCGAGGAACCGCTTGGGGACGAGTTGCGGGATCGCCGAGGCGTACGCGAACCGCTGGAAGGTCAGCGCGAGCGACAGCAGCGCGAGCAGCGGGTAGACGTGCCAGATCTCCAGGTTGCCGGTCCACAACAACACTCCCAGGATCAACTGCACGCCGCCCGCGGTGACGTCCCCGGCGAGCATCACCACACGCCGGTCGTACCGGTCCACGATGGCCCCGGCCAGCGGCGCGACCAGCATGCCCGGCAGCAGCCCGAGCACCGCGAACAGCGCGAAGTCCACCAGCGAGCCGGTGGTCGTGTAGATCCACAGCGGCACGGCGAACTCGGTCAGCGCCGATCCCAGGATCGACACCAGCTGCCCGGCCGCGACCAGCGAGAACCGCCCCATGCTCGGCCGCACCCGACGAGTCTCGGAGGTGTCGGAGACCGGGGAATCTCCAGAGGACACACCCTCCAGCCACCACGTCGATCGTGGTGTACGTGCCAGCCGCTCGGCCCGTCCCTCGGCGATGGCGCGGTGCGTGCCGGTCACGATGGCCGCCAGTTCCCCGGCCCGATATTTCAGGAAGAAGTGCCCCGCCTCGTCCAGCACGACCAGGGCCGTCAGCTCCGACAGCACGTGCCATTCGCGGTACCGCTCCTGGTAGAACTCCATCGCCGGGTCGCGCTCGCCGGCCAGCGCGATCACCGGCGCTCGCAGCGGGGCCGCGGACTCATCGAACATGCGGGTGAAGTAGCGCTCCGCCTGCCGGGTGCCGCGCCGCCGGTTGCGGACCATGAGGTCGAGCTGGTCGCGGCCGACGTCCTCCACGTCCATGCCGGCGGCCCGCAGATCGTTGATCCAGGCCTGGTCGCCGCGGAGGCGCTCCATGAGATCGGTCAGGCCCGCGAGGCGGCTGCGGGGGCGGGCGAAGGGGAAGACACCGCCGAGGTACACCGCCTCGACCTCGCGGCCCGCTTCCTCAAGCCTGCGGGCGATCTCCGCGGCCAGCATCACGCCGAGGCCGCAATGGCCGTACAGAGTGACGGGGCCCTCGATGTCGTCGAGAATCTCCTGTACGCAGCCGTCGGCGACCTCGTCGAGGGGGCGGGCCTCCTCACCCAGTTCGTGCCCGGGCACAGCGATCGAGTACAACGCCCAGTCGGCCGGCAGCGCGTCCGCGAGCGGCTGGTAGATCACCGCGCTGCCGCCCCCGTACGGTGCGCAGATCAGCGTGGAGGCGGCCGTCCTGGCGGGCGTGAGCCGGTGCAGCAGGCGGCGCGGGCCCTCGTCGGCCGACTCCAGCAGCGCGGCCAGCTCCCGCACGGTGCGGTGCTTGAACAGGTCGAGCACGGTGACGGTACGCTCCGGCGCCACCTGCCTGAGCCGGGCCACCACCCGCATGGCCAGCAGGGAGTGCCCGCCGAGCTCGAAGAAGTCGTCCGTGGCCCCGACCTCGGCCCCGCCGTTGTGCGGGCCGAGCAGCTCGGCCCACACGGCGGCGACGGTCCGCTCGGCGGCGGTCCGCGGCGACTCGAACCGCCCGGTCTTCTCTGGTGCAGGGTCGGGCAGGGCGCCCCGGTCCACCTTGCCGTGCGACTTCAGCGGAGGCGGCTCGTCCAGCCACACGTACCTGGCGGGGATCATGTAGTCGGGCAGCCGTTCGGCCAGCCACGCCCGCACCTCGGCGGCCTCCGGCCGGGCCCCGGCGGGCACATCGACGGAGGACTCACCGACGAGGTAGGCCACGAGCAGACCACCGCGCAGGTCGGCGATCGCCGACGTCACGCCGGGATGCCGGCCGAGCACCGACTCGACCTCGGCCAGCTCCACCCGGTAGCCACGGATCTTCACCTGCAGGTCGCGGCGGCCGAGGAACTCCAGGTTTCCGTCGGGAAGGTGACGGGCCAGGTCACCGGTGCGGTACATGCGCGCGCCGGCCGGACCGTACGGGTCGGGCAGGAACCGTTCCGCGGTCAGGGCGGGACGCTCGAGATACCCCCTGGCCAGCCGGTCCCCGCCGAGGTACAGCTCCCCGGCGACGCCGATCGGCACCGGCTCCAGACGCTCGTCCAGCACGTACGCCCGAGCCCCCGGCAGTGGCCTGCCGATGGGCAGCGTGGTGGTCGTGCCGCCCGCGCCCTCGACCGGGTACGTGGTGACGCCCACCGTCGCCTCGGTCGGTCCGTAGTGGTTGACGACCCGGCAGCGCCCGACCGCGGCCAGTTCCTCGGCCCAGTCGCGCGGCGCCGCCTCACCGCCGAGGATCAGCAGCTCGCGCGGCAGCACGTCGGCCTGCAACGCGGCCAGATGAGACGGAGTGATCTTGAGGTAGTCGATGCCCGCGTCCCGGACGTACTCGGCCAGCTCATGCCCGGCCGTGCGCGGCGGGATGATGTGCAGCGTCCCGCCGGTCATCAGGCACGCGTAGAAGACCGTCACCCCGAAGTCGAAGGCCAGCGACTGCAGCAGCGCGTACGAACCGCCGGGTTTGATCTCCAGCCGCTCCCGCAGTCCCGCGAGATAGACGAGCGCCTGCCGATGCTGGATCCCGACGCCCTTGGGCCTCCCAGTGGTGCCGGACGTGTAAATGACGTAGGCCAGGTCGTCGGGGGTCACGTCACGAGTGACCGGTAACGGGTGGCCGCTGAGCTCCCCATCGGGCTCGTCGAGGCCGACCGTGACCAGCCCATCGGGCAACCGCCCCCTGGAGGACGCATCGGTCACCGCGATCCGCACCCCGGCGTCCTGCACCACATCCGCCAGCCGCTCGGCCGGATGCTCCGGATCGAGCGGCAGATAGGCGGCCCCCGACTTGAGCACGCCGAGCACCGCCACGGCCAGTCCGGCCGACTGCTCCAGGCACACCGCCACCCGTTTCCCGGGCCCGGCGCCGAGGCTCCGCAGCCGCCGGGCCAGCCGATCGGCTCGGATGCCGAGCTCGCCGTACGTGAGCGAGACGTCCCCCGCGACCACCGCGACCGCTCCGGGATCCTGCCCGGCGACGACCTCGTGCAGCAGCCGGATCCCGGCGGGCGGCGCCGGCTCGGCGACCCCGAGGGCCAGCACGCGCCGCCGCTCGTCCGGGCCGAGCAGCGGCAACCGGGAGATCGGCAGCTCAGGGTCGGCGACCGCCGCCCGCAGAAGCGTCTCCAGGCATCCCACCAGCCGCCGCGCCGTGTCCTCCCGGAACAGCGCGGTGCTGTACGCGAGCTGGCCGTGCAGCCCGCCGCCGCCCTCGAAGAGATAGAGCGCCAGGTCGAACCGGCTGGCCACGGTGGGGATCGGATACGGCTCCGCGCCCAGCCCGGAGGTGTCCAGGGTCCGGCCGCGATAGTTCTGCAGCGCGAACATGGTCTGGTACACCGGCGTACGGCTGACGTCCCGCTCTACGGCCAGCTCGGTGACGAGCCTGTCGAACGGCAGCGCCTGATGCGCGAAGGCGTCAAGCGTGGCGTCGCGGACCCGGCCGAGCAGTTCGCGGAAGGTCGGGTCGCCGCGCAGGTCGGCCCGCATGGCCAGGGTGTTGATGAACGGCCCGACGACCCCTTCCAGCTCGGGCAGCTCCCGCCCGGACACCGGCGACCCCACCGCGAAGTCGTCCTGCCCGGCGAACCGGCCGAGCAGCACCTGGAAGGCGGCGAGCAGCGTCATGTACGGCGTGGCCCGGTGCGCCGTGCCCAGCTCCGCGATCGACGCGGTGAGGGCGGGATCCACGATGACGTCCACGGCGGCGCCGGTCCAGCGCTGCTCGGCGGGCCGGGGCAGGTCGGTCGGCAGCTCCAGGGCGGGCACCCCGTCCAGCCGGGACATCCAGTAACGCACGTCGTCGTCGAAGGTCCGGCCGCGCTGCCAATGCGCGTAGTCGCCGAACTGCAACGGCACCGGCGGCAGCTCCCGGCCCGCGTGCAGCGCCAGCAGCTCCTGGAACAGGATGTCGCACGACCAGCCGTCGGTGATCGAGTGGTGCATGGTGAGCAGCAGCACGTGCTCGCCGGGGGCTGACCGCACCAGCAGGGCGCGCAGCAGCGGCGGACGGGCCAGGTCGAACGGCCTGGCCAGCTCCCCATCGATCTCGCCGGGGTCGGCGGTGACGCGGAACTCCACGAGCGGCTCCGCGGCGATCACCACCTCCGGGCGACCGTCCGATGTGGTGACCAGGCTGGTGCGCAGGCTCTCGTGCCGCCGCGTGAGCTCCGTCAGCGCCTCTGCCAGCGCGTTCTCGTCGAGCTCGCCGGTCAGCCGGACCGCGAACGGCACGGTGTAGGCGGCCGTGCCGGGGACGTACTGCTCAAGGAACCACAATCGCTCCTGCATGGCCGACGGCGGCGGCGCAGTGCCGGGGTCGCGGCGCGGAACGCTGACCTTGGTGGCGCGCGCTCGGAGGCGACGCTCCAGCAGAGCCTGCTTGGCCGGTGAAAGGGAGCTCCTGGTCACGCGTCTTACTCCTCGGAACACGCGGTTGTACACGTACAGGTACACGTACGAAGTCCGCGGCGATGACGCCCCAGACCGGGATGTGCTGCAGTGGTTCGGTGTAGCCGGAACGGCGATGGCCCGTGCAGGCCGTGGGAACGCTCCCACGAGGGAGGCTAGGTAGCGCCCCCATCGAGGTCAAGGTCTAGATCGACATTTCCGATTGCCCATCGTGGTCCAACAAGTACACATTGCGATATGCGCACGTTGCACCCAGGTTTTCGGTAGCCCTGTTTTTCGAACATTTGACAGTTCGGAAACCTCTTCGTCATTGATCTGGGAGCGCTCCCATCACTCGTCACCCCCCAGACCACCTCAGTCACGAATCGCCGCTCATCGCGGCCGGAGATGACGCCCGGCGGAACCCGCGCCGGGGCGGGCCCGCCGGAGAGCCGGGTTCAGTCCCCCACGCCGAGGCTGGACATGGAACGCGGACGGGTATCGGTCGCCGTGGCGAAACTGGTCCGATGGCCTGCCCCGGCGGCCGCACTGCTCAGACCCGCGGGTGGGGAGGATCGACGGGCGGGCCTACGTCTACCTGGGCACCTATGGCCGCTCGATGTGGGTACGCGCGCCGGACGAGGCGCTCACCGCGGTCCGCAGCGCCCAGCTCGGGGCCGAGACCGCGCAGGGACTGGCCGGTGTCACCGACTACGCCAGTCTCGCCGGAGTGCCGGTCTATGAGCACTCGGACCGGCTCGCGGCCGCGCTCGCGACGCTCGCCCACACGTACTGGAACGACGACAAGCCGAAGGGGGCCGCACCATGACCGACCGGGTCAAGCTATACGAGCGGATGGCGGCCTTCGGCCCCGCGCGCTACCAGGTGAACGCCGGGTTGGCCCTGGTGGACGCCCTGGACTTCCGCACCGCCCTGGACCCGCAGACCGCGCTGCAGGCGGCCCGGCGGGCGGTGGCCATCCCTGGAGGAGCTCGCCGGGGTGAGCGACTCCTCGACGAGGCCGAGCCGAACCAGTACTGGCCCTGGCCGTACCGCGATCAGCCATGGGTATCCAGCCCTTTGCGATCGAGGGCTGCTCGGATCTGGCCGAGCCACTCTGTGCCCAGCTGGCGCCCGTTGGGTAGTTGGTCGCCTCGATCCCAGCGCCACGTTGTGATCATCGCCAGCACGAGGATCCGGCACTCGCGCAGCAAGTCTTGATCGACACCCGGATAGTGCTCGCTGACTTCTTCGGGCGCATGGGCGAGGTCGAATTCGACAGGCCCACGGCAACAAGTCTCGAGGTCTATGAACAGCAGGCCGTTCTTCGTGGTGAGCGCGTTGCCCGGGTGCGGCTCGCCGTGCAGCAGCTGCTCGGCGCCACCACGCTCGCCGATCACTCGTCTCAGGCTTCGCAACGTGTCGCCGAGCAGCTCCCGGTCCGCGTCGGCGAGCGCCGGAGTACGGTCGCGGCTCGCCACGAGTCGTTGAGCCTGCTCCACACGATCCGTGAAGTGCGGCGTCGCGACATCGAGCTTGCGCATGCCGGCATGCACCCGCTCGAGCGCCTCGGCGTAGTCGGCTGGTGAGGCCTCTCGATGTGTCACGGGTTCGTAGTAGGTCCACAGCGTGACCACGAAACCATCACGCTCATGGACGCGTGGCTCCACTCGAGGCTCGAGAGCAGCCACAGGGCACCCGGATTCGGCGAGCCGCTGAGCGAGCTCGACTTCGAACTGTGCGACCTGATGCGCTACAGGTGCCACCCGGGCCAGGACGTCACAAGGCAGCAGCCGCAGAGTGAGCTTGTTCGAGTCATGAAGAACGATCGCGTCGTCGGCTGTCAGGTCAAGCGATGAGGCGGTGGACATGGCCGCGGCCACCGCACGACGGACCTCTGACGCCTGCATCGTCGCCTGGCCCCTCTCCCTTCAGCGCTGCCGTACTCCCAAGCGGTGCGACCTGGGCACCATACCAAGTGGTCGGCGGAGAGCCGCGGTGGCGCGACGGCGGGACGCGACCGGATCGGCGGTATGCCCGCTTCGGCTGCGCACGTGTCCACGCCAAGCCCTTGCGTGGTTCAGGGAGTGTGGGAGCACGTGGTGTCGTCAGCGTGTACGGCTGCTGCCGCAGCGGAACGGCGGCGTGTGTCGACGGCAGGAGCCAGGAAGACGACGGAGGCGACGAAGGCGAGGACCACCAGCATGGCCGAGCGCAGGCCCCAGTGGTCACCGAGGAAGCCGAGGCCGGGCGGGCCCACGAGAAAGGCGACATAGCCGATCGTGGCCACCAGGCTGACGCGGGCGGTCTGCTCCGGTCCCGATTCTCCCGCGGCCGACAGCGCGACGGGGAAGCCCAGCGATGCGCCGAGCCCCCAGAACAGAACCGCCGCTCCGGCCAGCACGGCGTTGTCCGAGAAGATCACCAGGATCAGGCCCAGCGCCCCCGAGACGGCGCTGGCCCGCACGACAGTGGTCCGCCCGAAGCGGTCGAGAAAGAACGTGCCGCTGAAGCGGCCGATGGTCATGGCGGCGGCGAACCCCGTGAAGACGAGGGATCCGGACGTGGCGTCCAAGCCGTGTCCGTCCACCATGAGCAGCGGCAGCCAGTCGTTGGCGGATCCCTCGGCCAGGGCCATCGCCAGCACGATCGCACCGATCAGGAGAAGTTTGCGATCCTTCCAGACCCTCGGCCTGGGGTGGTCGGCGCCGCCGCCGGCCTGGTCCGGGGCGAGGATTCCGATGCCCGCGGGGATGAAGCGCATGGCGTAGCAGAAGGTCGCGGCGGCGATCACGGTGACCGCCGCCAGATGCCAGTGCACCGGGAGGCGGGCGGCCGTGGCGGCGATGCCTGCGCTTGCGCCGATGACGGTGCCCAGGCTCCAGCAGCCGTGCAGGGTGGGCAGCGTCGTGGTGTCAGTGATCCGTTCGACGTCAGCGCCGTCGACGTTGACGGCGACGTCAGCTGCTCCCATGCCCGCGCCGAACACGAACAGGCCCGCCGTGACCAGCGGCACGGACGACACGAGACTGCCGGCGCTGATGACGGCCATGCTCACGATGACCAGTGCGGTTCCCGCGCCGATGACAGGTCTGGTCCCGTAACGCGAGACGAGACGTCCGGAGCACAGAATCCCGATCATGGAGCCGAGGGACAGGCCGAACAACACCCAGCCCATCTGGCTGGTGGACGCCTCCAGCCGGTCGCGGATGTCCGGGGTGCGGGTCACCCAGGACGACATCGCGATGCCGGGGAGCAAGAAGAACAAGAACAGCGCCTGCCGGCGCCGACGCGTGGCGAGGTCCATGCGGATGGGTCTCCGTGGGAGGTCGGATGTCCGGTAGGTCTGGGCATCGGCGCCCACCGAGCGTACAAACGTTCACATGCATGCTAATCGTGAAATAGAAGCATATAGACGATGAAGCGAATCATCTAAGGACAAAAGCCCTCCCGGCGGCACATCATCCTCGACGCAGTGGAGATCTCGCCGCCGCGGCCGTGGCAGATCACCGCGCTGGCACGGTTCCACGCCTCGACCCGCGTTCAGCCCTTCCTCGTTGGTGCGGGAGGCCTTCAGCGTGGCCTGCACGGTGCGCCGGCACACCGGACCCTGGCTCATCGCTGAGATCCCTCAGTTTTCTTACTCGGCCGGGGCATGTCTCGGCGCTACCCGGACGTGCGCGCGTTCGCCTTGTTTCCCGATGAGACTCAGGTACTCGACGGGACCAGCGCTGGTGGCCCCGAACCAGTGCGGGGTGCGTGTGTCGAACTCCGCGGCCTCCCCGGGCTTGAGGATGAGGTCGTGTTCCCCGAGCACAAGGCGGAGTGTTCCGTTGAGGACATAGACCCAGTCGTAACCCTCGTGGGTGCGCAGGTCGGGTTCGGCGACGTCGCTTCCGGCCGGGAGGACGAACTTGTAGGCCTGGATCCCTCCGGGCCTACGGGTCAGCGGCAGGATGACCGAGCCGTCGCCGCAGGGGATGGGACGCAGATTGATGCGCGGGTCGCCGGTCGGCGGCGCATCGACGAGCTCGTCGAGTGTGACTCCGTAGGCGCGAGCCAGCGGAAGCAGCTGCTCGAGCGTGGGACGGCGCAGGCCGGCCTCGAGCCGGGACAAGGTGCTGGTGGAGATGCCGGTCTCGGCCGCGAGGTCGGCGAGCGTGACGTCTCGATGCAGCCGAAGGCGCTTCAACCTCGGTCCGACAGCGTCAAGAGTGCGGTCAACGGCATCATCCATCCCTCCATTTTGCCATTCGGCAACAACGTTTGCACATCCGCCTTCTTCATCAGCACCATGACGAACCAACGCGAGCGAGGAGGATGACCTATGACGCAGCAATTCGACAAGGACTTCTGGGAGCGGCATTGGCAACAGGGGCGAGCTGGGGGCCCCGGATCCATGGGCGGCAACCCGCCGAACCCGTACCTCGCTCGTGAGACCAGCGGCCTGACACCCGGCACGGCACTGGATGCGGGGTGCGGCGGCGGCGCCGAGGCGATCTGGCTTGCCTCCCACGGCTGGCACGTCACCGCAGCCGACATCTCGTCCGAGGCCCTTGCTCGCGCTGCCGAGCGCGCGGCGACGAACGGGGCCCCCGAGCGCTTGCAGTGGGTTGAGGCGGATCTGAGCGTCTGGAGCCCCGGCGCGCAGTTCGACCTGGTTATGACCCACTACGCCCACCCGGCGATGCCGCAGTTGGAGTTCTACGACCGCATCGCCGGATGGGTGGCTCCCGGCGGCACGCTGCTCATCGTGGGGCATCTGGACACCCCGGGCTCTACCGGTCACGGGCACCACCCTCCCGCCGAAGCGTCGGCCACCTCCGCGACCATCACCGCGCGCCTGGACGGCATGGAGTGGGAGATCGTCACCGCCGATGAGCACCTCCGCACGCTCACCGGCCCTGGGGGCCGAGCGGTCCCCCTCCACGACGTGGTCGTGCGCGCCACCCGACGCCGGTAATCACGCCATCCGACAGCGCCAGGGCCCGCTGCGGCGCCGATGGCCGAGGGTGGCGAGCCAGGCTTTGCCGCCGCCGTGGTGCCGGCACGAGCTCACCGGGTGGTGGGCGCCGTGGCCGAGGACGCCTGGCCCGTCCGCGCAAGGTGACGTAGAACGAAACTTGACTTGTTGTGGGCGCTGTCACCGCAGATGGCGGGGTACGTCGCCTCGCACGTGACGTGGGTTCCCGCCGGTGGTGAGGGGCCAGATCAGAGATCTCAAGGGGGAGCCCATGCGGTGTCGGTCGTGGCCGGATGCCGGCGCTTCAGCACAGGCGGCAGGCGTGTGTCCGGCCGCCGGGGAGCGGGCACCGTCGAAGCCGGCACGATCGGGAAGCGCATCGCCGGGCGTGACCGGCGGACGGCGGAAAGCCGGGGCTGCGGGTGCGCGGCTGGCGAGGTCATGAGCGACAGCACGGAGGACAACACCCGGGAGGACACGGGCAGGTCGGTTCGCCCGCCGTCGCTGGCCGATCTGGTGATCGTTCTGGTCACGCTGGTGGTGCTGATCGGTGGGTCGCTGGCGTTGTTCGGCTTGGACGCCCTCGACGGGCCGATCCAGGTGGCGCTGGTGTTGTGCGCGCTGGTCGCGATGCTGGTGGTGCTGAAGAACGGAAACCGGTGGGATGAGGTCGAGGCCAGCGGGCAGCGCGCGCTGTCGTCGGTCACCAGCGCGGTTTTCATCCTGCTGGCGGTGGGCGCGCTGATCGGCACATGGAACATGTCCGGGACGATCCCGACCCTGGTGTACTACGGGATCCAGGTGCTGTCGCCGGGCTGGTACTACGCCGCCGCCGCGCTGCTCTGCGGCATCGTGGCGATGTCGATCGGCAGTTCGTGGACCACGGCCGCCACGATCGGCGTCGGGCTGGTGGGCATCGCGACCATGCTGGGGGTGTCGGCGCCGGTCACCGCCGGGGCGGTGATCTCGGGCGCCTACCTCGGGGACAAGCTGTCCCCGTTGTCGGAGACCACGGTACTGAGCGCACAGATGGTCCGGGTCAACGTCTATGACCACATCAAGCGGCAGGCCTGGACGTCGATCCCGGCGTTCGTGATCGCCTTCGTACTGTTCCTGTTGATCGGCTGGGTGTGGGGGCCGGCCGCGACCGACATGGGTGACACCGCGAGTGAGCTGACCGCTCTGGGCGACATCTACTGGATCACTCCGCTGAACCTGTTGCCGCTGCTGTTGCTGATCGTACTGTCGGCGCGCAGGGTGCCGGCGACGCTGGCGCTGATGGCGGCGGCGATCTTCGCCGGGATCGTGGGGATCTTCACCCAGCCCGCGGTGATCCGCGCGTTCGTTGGTGAGCCCGGGCTGAATCCGGTCGTGGCCGGGATCAAGGCGATCTGGCGGGCGATGGCGAACGGGTATGTGAAGAGTTCCGGTCTGGCGGATGTGGACCGGCTGCTGTCACGCGGTGGGATGGACAGCATGCTGCCGACGCTGTGGCTGATCATCGGTGCGGTCACGTTCGGTACGCTGCTGGAGGATTTCGGCCTGCTCAAGCGGCTGATCGATCCGATGGTGCGGGCGGCCAAGGGCACCGGCCGGCTGTTCGTGGCGGTGTTCGCCAGCGCCTTCGGGCTCAACATCGTCGCCGGTGACCAGTACATCGCGCTGGTGTTGCCGGCGCGGGTGTTTCGGGCCGAGTTCGCCAAGCGCGGTCTTGCACCGACGAACTTGTCGCGGCTGACCGCCGACAGCGGCACGGTCACGTCACCGCTGGTGCCGTGGAATTCCTGCGGCGCGTTCATGGGTGCGGTGCTGGGCGTACCGACGCTGGCCTACCTGCCGTTCTGCTTCTTCAATATCGCCAGTCCGCTGCTCAGCGTCGTGTACGGGTTCAGCGGCTTCAAGATCGAGCATGTGTCCCCGGAGGATCAGGCCAAGGACGGGAAGCCGCGCGGTGAGTGAGACCCACACGCAGGCTCGGGCCGCGCGCGGGGCGTCGCCGCCGATCCTGACCGCGATGGTGGTCGTTCCATGGTCGGCACCGGTCTGAATGCCGCGATCGGCCAGTAGAAGAGATCGCTGAATGAGCGAGACCGTCTCCGACGCCGACGCCAACCGCGCCGTGAGCCTGGCGCTGCGCGTCGGCGAGTTGCTGCTCGCCAACGGAGAGGGCACCGAAAACGTCACGAACGCGATGCGCGCGATCGCGCGAACCTACGGTGTGCGCCGGATCGAGGCAGATGTGAACCTGTCGGCGTTGACGCTGTCCAATGTCCCGGACGACGGCCGTCCGCCGGTCACGGCCGAACGGAGAGTGCGCAGACGCCAACCTGACTTCGCCCGACTGGTTGCGCTGCACGACCTGGTCGGCGAGATCATCGCCCAGAAGTTGCCGCTGACAGTGGCACGCGAGCGCCTGCACGAGCTCAGTAGCCGCGCCAGGATCTATCCACGATGGGTGGCGGCCACGGCGCCCCCACTGGTCGCGG
The DNA here is from genome assembly GCF_005889735.1 of Nonomuraea turkmeniaca. Classification (GTDB taxonomy): domain Bacteria; phylum Actinomycetota; class Actinomycetes; order Streptosporangiales; family Streptosporangiaceae; genus Nonomuraea; species Nonomuraea turkmeniaca. Next base: position 16,873 of record NZ_VCKY01000077.1, on the reverse strand, counting down.
CCTCGGCAGCGGTACTGACCGGTGGCGATCCCGTGGTGGCGCTGGCCGCGTTCATCGCGACCCTCCTCGGGGATCGAGCCGGGACATGGCTGGCCAGGCGGGGAGTCGCGGAGTTCTTCCAAACGGCCGTGGCGGCGGCCGTCGGCGCCGCAACCGCGGTGCTCATGATCTGGCAGCAGATACCCGTCCAGGCCTCAGCGGTCGTCGTCGGAGCGGTGATCGCGTTGTTGCCAGGCCGGCCGCTCGTCGCCTGCGTGCAGGACGGCATCGCCGGCGAATACGTCACCGCCACCGCGCGGCTGTCGGAGGTCGTGTTCATCGTGGCAGCCGTCCTCTCGGGAATCGGCATCATGCTCACCTTCGCCGTCAAAGCGGGTGTGCCGATCACCCTGGACGATGCGCCCACAGCACCGCTGTCGCTGGCAGCGCCGCAACTGCTCGGGGCGCTCATGCTGGGGCTGACGTTCGCCGTGGCGCTACGCGTGCCGCCCAGGCACATACCACCGGCAGCCCTCGGTGGCCTGATCATTTGGAGCGCTTATGTCTGTCTGCGCTGGCTGGCCTGGCCGGCGGTGCTCGCCACCGCGGTGGCCGCCGCCGTGATAGGGCTGCTGGGCTCGATGTACGCGAACCGGGTGCGAGTACCACCGATGTTGTTCGTGATTCCGGCGATCGGGCCACTGCTGCCGGGCTCGGTGCTGTTTCGCGGAATGTTGAAGCTGAGCCTCGGTGACGTGCTCGGCGGCACACATTACCTGATCGAGGCCCTGTCAACTGCCTTGGCCATCGGCGCCGGAGCGATCCTGGGCATCGACGTGCTCCGTGCTCTGAGCGGTCGCGACATAGCGCGTCGCATCCGCCCAGCCGCCCGCCGCACCAGGGGCTATTGACGTCCGCCAGCGGTGAGACACGCGTGAATCACGTCCCAGGCGGGCCGCGCCTCGCGACACCGCAAGCTGACGACGCAGAACCAGAATTTCCGCCTCCTTCGACCTCTGCGAGCGGCCCAGGAGCTCCGGCCGACCCGCGAGACGTACGAAGATCAGATAGCTCGATGAGGGCCAGCGGGTTGCCGTCGGCTTCGCCGAGCACACGGTGGCGCAGCCCGACCGGCAGCTCGCCCGCGGTGGCGTCGAGCAGCTTGGCGGCGTCGGCGGGCAGCAGGCCGCCGAGCCGGTACTCGGGCAGTCCGGGCGCGGGGAAGCCGGGGTCGCGAGCGGCGAAGAGCAGGGCGACACCGTCGGCGTCCAGGCGCCTGGCGGCGATGAGCAGCGCGTCGGCCGAGGCGTGGTCGAGCCAGTGGGCCTCGTCGACCAGGCAGAGCAGGCCGCCCTCCTCGGCCAGCTCCGACAGCAGGGACAGCACGCCGAGGCTGACGAGGAAGCGGTCTCCCGCGGCGGGTCCGAGACCGAAGGCGCCGCGCAGGACGCGCATCCCGTCCGCGGCCGAAGCGGCGTAGTCGAGGAGCGCGGTCTTGCCGATGCCGGGATCACCGCGCAGCACCAGCACGACGCTCGCGCCCTCGCGGGCCTCGGCCAGCAGTTGGTGCATGGTGGCCTGCTCGCCGTCGCGCCCCCACAGCACAGGGCGCAGCCTATTACCTATGAGATGACTCATTCGCCCTCTCCCGACAACGCCCTAGTTTCGCACCATGACGCCCTTCCAGATAGACATCCCGCAAGAAGCCCTGGATGACCTGCGCGAACGCCCGATCCGCACCCGCTGGTCGCCCGAGCTGCCCGGCGCCGGGTGGGAGCGCGGCGTGCCGGCCGACTATCTCAGGGGGCTGGCCGACTACTGGGTCAACCACTTTGACTGGCGCAAGGCGGAGGCCGAGCTCAACCAGTGGCCGCAGTACAGGACCGAGATCGACGGCCAGACCTTGCACTTCCGGCACATCCGCGCCGAACGTGAGGACGCGCTGCCGCTGCTGCTCATGCACGACAACCCAGGCGGGATCATCGGCCTGCTGGACGTGCTCACGCCTCTGTCGCGCCACTTCCACGTCGTGGCCCCCACCATGCCCGGCTTCGGCTTCTCCACGCCGCTGGCCAGTGTCGGCTGGACCGTCCCACGCACCGCCGCGCTGTTCGACGAGCTGATGTCCCGCCTCGGATACGAGCGGTACGGCGCGCACGGTGGAGGCGGCGGCGCCAACCTGTCCATGGAGCTCGGCCGCCAGGTTCCCCAGCGCCTCGCCGGCATCCACGTCAACGCCTACGTCACGATCCCAGCCGGTGAGCTGCCCGAGCTGAACGAGGACGAGCAGCGGCGGCTGGGCCTCATGCAGAGGCTCATGCAGGACGGACTCGGCTTCAACATCATCATGACCACCCGCCCGCAGACCATCTCGCATGGCCTGCACGACTCCCCCGTAGGCCAGGCCGCCTGGATCGTGGAGAAGTTCAAGGAATGGACGGACGACGACGCCGAGCTGCCCGAGGACGCCTTCTCCCGCGACCGCATCCTGACCGAGGTGAGCACCCAGTGGTTCACCGGCACCCAGGGCTCGATCTCGCAGAGCTACCACGATGTCTCCCATGACCCGAATGCGTGGGGGCCGAAGGCCAAGGTCACGGTCCCGGCAGCCTTCGCGGTGGCGGCCGGTGACGTGACGGTGCGCAGCTTGGCCGAGCAGGAAGCGAACGTCGCCCGCTGGACGGAGTTCGACCGTGGCGGGGCCTACCTGGCGCTGGAACAGCCTGAACTGCTCACCTCCGACGTGCGCGACTTCTTCGGCGGCCTCCACTAGACAAGGACGCGGTCTCCACCGGGACGAAGAAGGCGGCGGTGCCCTCGCCCTCCAGGTGGGATGGCCGCGGTGCTGGCCGCCATAGTTGCCGCACCGCCGACCGCCCAGCCGTCCCTGCGATCACCAGGGCGATCGCGGCGGCCGCGGTCGACACCCACAAACGCGACTCCCTGGCCGCCGCCCGCGGCCCCTACGCAGGGTCCGCTCTGACCAGCCGCAGGAACGCCTTCAACCCCGTGATGACCTCGTGGTTGTCGGCCAGCCCGTCCACGGTCTCGTCGAAACGCCGGGTCATGAGCGTCATCCGGCGTCCCAGATCATGGTCGGCCAGCTCCAGCCCGTGCCGAGCCGCGGCCAGGTCCGCCGTGAGCCGGGTGAACTCGCGCTCGAGGCGTTCGGTCGTGGCGTGCAGCGCGGCGACCTGATCTCTCAGGGCAAGCACGTCCGCACGGGGGTAGCGCACCTCGCGTCCCAGCGTCTTGATCCGGTCGCGCAGGTGCGACGTGTACGCCCCGATCGGCCGGAAGCAGGTCGCCAGCAGGTAGAACGCGGCGAAGTAGTAGCCGACCTGAGCGCCGGAGAAGTACGTGATGATCGCGATCACCACCGCCGACACGACGTGACCGGAGATCGCAAGCGCGAGCATGCGGCGGGCGATGCTCCCGGCCTCCTCCTCGCGGTGCCGGGCCACCTCGATGCCGGCCTCCCTGGACACCTGGATCTCGTGGACGACGTGGCGGGCGGTGAAGCACAGATTCCAGGGGACGGTCAGGATGACGAGCAGCCAGAGCAGGCTGATCGCGCCGAGGCCCAGCGAGACGAGCGTGGACAGCGCCACGCCCGCGTAGAGGATCAGCCAGGCGGTGAGCAGCGTGACGAGCAGGCAAGCGAGTAACAACCACCATTTCATACGCCTCAGCGTCCCCCCGGGGACCGAGCGGGCACGAGCGCTGATCTACTCAGATCACGCCTGAGCATGTCGCGGCCACGCCTGTGCGGCGCGGGCCGGCCTCTCGGTCAGGATGTCCGGTCCACGAGAGGTCGCCGGCGTCGAGCCGTTGGAGGGTTCCGTTGTCCATGCTGTCGTGCGTCGTCCGCTGTCTCTGCTATGCGGCGCACATGAGCCGCTCGGCTGCGGCGATGGCGTCGGCCGGTTGGCCGGAAGCCAGCTGGACGACCACCTCCGTCTCGCCGTCCGCACTGCTCATCGCCATCCCGCTGTAGCCGAAGATCCACCCGGAATGGCTGAACACGCGCCGCCCGCAGCGGAGCGTCTCGGCGAAGATTCCGAAGCCGCCGGTCTGCAGTTGCCTGCCCAAGGTCTGGGTGAACACCCAGTGGTAGAAGCTCGACACGTCGGCCGCGGTCGAGATCAGCCCGCCCGCGGTCCAGAAGATCGACGAGTCCAGCTCGGCGTTGTCCACCCCGTCGGTGTGGACTCCGTGCGCGAGATCCTTGGGCAGGTCGTCGGTCGGCAGCTCGGTCGCGGTCAAACCCTGCGGGCCCGTGATGCGCTCGCGCAGCAGTTCCCTGTACGGCTTGCGGGACACCTTCTCCAGAATCATGCCGAGCAGGATGAAGTTGGTGTTGGAATAGCCCTGTGCCTCTTTGTCCGCATATTTCAGCAGTTCTCGCGGCGGCCAGTGCCGCAGGTGGGCGCCGTTGCCCAAGGCCTTGACGAAACGCTCGTCGCGCAGGTAGTCGGAGATGCCGCTGGTGTGCCTGAGCAGGTCCGCCACGGTCGCCTTCGTCTTGATGACACCGGGCAGGACTTTGCCCACCCGGTCGGTGAGCGCCAGCCGCCCCTCCTCGACCTGCTGCAGAACGAGCGTCGCGGTGAACGTCTTGGTGATGCTCGCGATCCTGAACCGGTGATCGGTCCGCATCGGCACCCCGGTGTCCGCCTGCCCTGCCGCCGCCTGCCACGTCTGATCGCCCTTTCTGACGTGCACCACCGCGCCCGACGATCCGGCCTCGACCAGCCGCGTGGCCTCCGCCTGCACGGCCGGCGCCGGGGAGGGCCGTACGGACGGCGTCCGGGGGACGGGAGAGCTGCACGCGACCGCGCAGAGCAGGGCGAGGACGGCTGGGATCCGCATGACTTGATAGTGATGTCCGAGCTTTTCGGGGGGAAGGCCGGCCCGCCGCAGTCCGACTGCTGTCAACACCCCGCAAGGCTACTGCCAGCAAGATCATCAGCTCTCTGACCGATATGTCGAATAAACTCGACTCAATTAGTCAATATGGGAAGAAGTCTTATCAACACCAAGACCGAAACCCCGGTTACGGGCATTCCGTGGATGAACGAGATCTTCACGCAGCGTGACAGACGCCCCTGGCGCAGGGCGGAGCAGTGATCATCCGCCCAGCTGGAGAGGTTGCACCACCCACCGAGACGCCCACGGGCAGCGGAAATTCGATGCCCGAAACCTCTATTCCGTCATTGGTTGAAATTTCACTCCTTGACTGACTTTCGGACAAAATAATAGGAATGGCGTGGCTTTAGGCGTTAACCGGTCCTCGCCACGACGAACCCTGACGAGCGGCCCATAGTTCCTGCTGCCCGCGCGACGACCTCGCACGGCGCGGTGGATCCGTTTGGGGGGGTGACTTCGCGTAGCAATGCGAGAGGAACATGTGCTACCCGAGACACCGTTCGCCTCGCTGAGGCGATACCCGACCGGCGCTCCGCTCCTCTTCTGCCTCCCCTACGCCGGTGGAGACGTCTCCGCGTTCTGGGCGTGGCGGCACGCGTTCGACGGAGTCTTCGACGTACGGGTGGTGATGCTCCCCGGTCGTGAAGGCCGGGTGGCGGAACCCGGGGCCCTCTCCCCGGAGCTGATCGCACGGTCCATCGCCGCCCACCACCGCACGCCGTACTCGATCTATGGGCACAGCATGGGCGGCCGGGTCGCCTTCGAGGTGGTGCGCGAGCTGCGGCGGCTGGGCGTGCGCGGGCCCGAATGCCTCTACGTCGGCGCCGCGCACCCGCCGGAGCGCCAGGAGACGCTGGGGCGGTGGACGGGCCTGAGTGACGAGGACCTGATCGAAGAGCTGATCCACCGGCTGGGAGCGCCCCCGGAGTTACGGACGCAGCCCGAGGTCAAGGCTCTGTTCATCCCCGCCCTGCGGACGGACATGGAGTGGCTGCGCCGTTACCGCTTCACCAGGCAGGAGCCGCTCGACGTCCCCATCGTCGCCTTCGCCGGCGCTCATGACCGAGAGGTCGCCCACCCCACCATGCTCGGCTGGGCCCGCCACACCTCCTCGACCTTCCGCCTGCACACGCTCGACGCCGCGCACCTCTTCCTCGCCACGCACGGCGATCAGGTGGCGCGGACGATCGCAGCGGGCCCCCAGCAGCGCCTGACCCCGGACGAGGTGCACGTGTGGCTGGCCGACCTCGAGGAACTGCCCGAGATGTGCGCGGCCGTCGACGAGCTGTCGCCCAGGGAGGCGGCACGAGCGGCCAGGTTCGGGCAGGAGGATCATCGGCGCTGGTTCGTCGGCAGGTCGGTGCTGCTGCGGCGGCTGCTCAGGGAGTACGGGGTCGAGCCGGGCGTCGGCGAGCTGCGTACCCGGCCCGGCGGCAAGCCGTACACCGGGACCGAGCTCACCTACAGCCTCAGCCAATCGGGCAGGTTCGTGCTGGTCGCGCTGGCGACGGGCCGGGAGGTGGGCGCCGACCTCGAGCGCTTCCGCCCGCCGGCCGACGAGCAGGCCTTCTTCGAGGGGGCGCTGGACGAGCGGGAGCGCGATGAGTTCGCCGCGCTGCCCGAGGAGCTGCGGTCGCACAGCGCGCTGCGCACGTGGACGGCGAAGAAGGCGGTGCTGAAGGCGACCGGTGACGGGCCGCGGGTGGATCCGGCGCTGTTCGGGTTCGCCGGGCAGCGGCCGGGCGCGACGTGGGTGCCCGACGTGGCGCCCGAGGTGGCGCGGCTGGCGGAGTGGCGGGTGACGCACCTGCCGCTGGGCCGGGCGATCGCCGCGATCGCCGTCCGCGCGCCGCGTTTCCTGCTGCGTTTCGAGACGGTACGGCAAGGCCGGCTGGCACGGCAGGGCGTGGAGGCCGCAGGATGACGCTCCTCAGCAGTCTGATCACGGCCCAGGCCGCGAAGACCCCGGATGCCCCGGCGGTCCGGCAATGGGAGAACGTGCTGACCTACGCCCAGCTGGTCGAGCGAGCGTGGGCGCTGGCGAGCCGGCTCCGCGAGCTCGGCGTCGGGCCGGAGACGCGGGTGGGCCTGTGCGCCCGCCGTACCCCGCTGATGCCGGTGGCGGTGCTGGGCATCATGCTCGCCGGCGGCGCCTACGTGCCGCTGGATCCGGGTCATCCGCGCAAGCGCCTGGAGGAGGTGCTGGAGGACGCCGGGATCGCGGTGGTCGTCGTGGACGGGCACGGCCGCGAGCTCCTGGACGGCTGCGGCCGTACCCTCGTCCCGGCTTCGGCCGGCGCCGCGGCGCCGCAAGAGAGCGACGCCGTGCCGGGCAATGCGGCCTACGTCATCTACACCTCGGGCTCCACCGGCCGTCCCAAGGGCGTGGTGGTCAGCCATCGCAGCGCGGTCGCCTTCGCCACCTCGACGGTCGCGCACTTCGGCCTGGACGCGAGCTGCCGCTCGGTCGCCTTCTCCGCGCTGGGCTTCGACGTTTCGGTGCTGGACATGCTGGCCCCGCTGGCCGCCGGCGGCTGCGTGCAGCTGGTGCCGGACGAGGACCGTGTGGATCCGGCCCGGTTACAGCGCTTCCTGGAGGAGCACGACGTCACCTGGGGATTCATCCCGCCTGCGTTGCTGCCACTGGTGGATCCGGCGCGCCTGCCGTACCTGAAGGACGTGGTGACGGCGGGCGAGCCGCCCGGGCCCGAGCAGGTGGCGCGGTGGTCGGCGCACGCGCGCTTCCACAACTGGTACGGCCCGACCGAGTCGACCGTCTGCGTGGTGGGCGGCGAGTTCGACGGCGTGTGGGAGCGGCCGCTGCCGATCGGGCGGCCGTTGCGCGGCTGCCGGGCGCACATCCTCGACGAGGAACTGAACGAGTGCCCGCCCGGTGTGCCCGGTGAGCTGTTCATCGGTGGGCCGCAGGTGAGCCGCGGGTACCTGGGCCGGCCCGGGCTGACGGCCGAACGTTTCGTGCCCGACCCCTTCGCGGCGGAGCCGGGCGCGCGGTTGTACCGGACCGGCGATCACGTGGCGTGGGAGGAGGACGGCCAGATCTCGTTCATGGGCCGCCTCGACCGCCAGGTGAAGGTCCAGGGGCAGCGAGTGGAGATCGGCGAGGTGGACTCGGCGCTGCGCGCGCATCCCGGGGTGCTGCAGGCGGTGGTGGACTTCGCGGGCGAGCTGGTGGCCTACGTGACGCCCGAGGACGCGCCCGACCTGGCCGAGCTGCGCGAGGATCTGGCGGTGCGGCTCCCGCCGTACATGCTGCCGAGCAGGCTGGTACGGCTGGCCATCCTCCCGCTGAACTCCTCGGGCAAGGTCGACCTCGCCACGCTGAGGGCGCGGTCCCAGCCGGAACGGGGAAGCGGCACGGGACTGGCCGGGATCTGGGCGCGGGTGCTGGAGGCGCCCGCCCCGGACGACGCAGACGACTTCTTCCAGCGCGGCGGGCACTCACTGCGGGCGATGCGGCTGGTGACCGCGGTACGCGCGGAGCTGGGCCGGGCGGTGTCGGTCGAGGACGTGTACGCGGCCAGGACCTTCGGCGGGCTGCGTGCGCTGGTGGAGCGCGCGCCGCGGGAGACCGCCGCAGCGCCGCCTACCGGGAGCCCTGCCGCGCTCTCCCCCGCCCAGCGCCGGATGTGGTTCGTCGAGCAGCTGGCGCCGGCGTCCACCGCGCACAACATCGCGATGGCCGAGCGGATCCGCGGCCCGCTCGACACCGGCGCGCTCCAGCGCGCGCTCACGGCCGTGGTGGCGGTCCACGAGGCGCTGCGCTGGCGGGTGGGCGCGCGCGAAGGGATCCCGGAGGTGACGGTCGCGCCGCCGGGCGAGGTGCCGCTGCCGATCGACGACCGCTCCCCCGAGGATCTGGCCGAGGCGTTGCAGGCGGAGGCGCGGGCGCGTTTCGACTTGGCCGCCGGGCCGCTGTTCCGGGCGCGGCTCATCCGGCTCGGCCCGGAGGAGCACGTGCTCTGCCTGACGGCGCACCATCTGGTGTTCGACGGCTGGTCGCAGGATGTGCTCTACCGGGACCTGGCCGTCGCCTATCGCGGCGAGCAGGTCGAGGTGCCAGGGCACGGGTTCGCCGACTACGTGCGCTGGCTGCGCGGGCACGGCGACGGCCAGGCGCTGAGCTGGTGGCGAGAGCACCTGCGCGATGCCCCGCTGGTGCTGGATCTGCCGAGGGATGGAGCCAGGCCGCCCGCGCAGACCTTCCACGGCGCCTCCTGCCAGGGCGCGCTGGATGCGACGCTCGCCAAGCGGGTGGCCGAGCTGGCCGCGGGACTGGGGGCCACGCCGTACGCGGTGCTGCTGGCGGCCTTCGGCCGGCAGCTGTCCAGGCTGTCGGGGCAGGACGACCTGGTGGTGGGAGCGGCGTACGCGGACCGGCCGCACGTGGCGTTCGAGTCGTTGGTGGGGATGTGCGTGCAGGTCCTGCCGCTGCGGCTGCGCCCTCAGGGGGACTTCGCGGAGCAGGTGACGGCGTGCGCGGCCGAGCTGGGCGCGGCGATCAGGCACCGGGACGTGCCGCTCGGGCAGCTGCTGGAATCGCTGCGGCTGCCGCGCGACCTGAGCCGCAACCCGATCACGCAGGTCATGTTCAACATGTACAACTTCGCGCAGGCCCGGCTGGAGCTGGCTGGTTGCGCGAGCGAGCCGTTGCGGCCCGGGCTGCCGGGGGCGCTGTTCGACCTGACCATGTACGTGAGCGAGCAGCGCGACGGTTACGCGCTGGAGCTGGTCTACAACCCCGACCTCTATACGGCCGAGCGCATGGCGGCGCTGGTCGACGGCTACGTCGAGCTGCTCGACGAGCTGCTGACGGGGCGGGTGGGACACGACTCCCCCGACGTGGAGCTCCCGGGCTGGGCCGGGCCCGGGCTGCTGGAGCTGGTCGGCGACGCGCATGCGCCAGCGCGGCGGCGGACCGAGGCGGCGCTTCGGAAAGCGGGTGTCGAGCCGGGGGCCGTGGTGGCCGTCGTCGCCTCTCGGGTGCCCGAGCTGCCGGGGATCCTGCTCGGCGTGCTGGCGGCGGGGGCACGGTGGGTGGTGATCGACTCGGCTCATCCTCCTGCCGTACAGGAGAGGCAGATCGCCGCCGCGGGAGCCCGGGTGATCTTCCGGGACCACGAGATCGAGCTGCGCGAGGGGAGCGCTGATCTGCCGGGGCCCGGCTATCTCTCGATGACCTCAGGCACCACAGGCGATCCCAAGCCGGTCGTCACCGCCGAGAGGCCGCTGGCTCATTTCCTCTCCTGGTATGTCCGCACCTTTGCCATCGAGCCGCACGATCGGTTCGCGCTCCTGTCCGGGCTGGCCCACGATCCGGCGCTGCGCGACATGTTCGTCCCGGCCGCGGCGGGCGCCGAGCTGTTCGTGCCCGAGCAGGAGCTGACCCGCGATCCCGCCAGACTCGTCACCTGGCTGCGCGAGCACGCGATCACCGTCCTCCACCTGACGCCACAGCTCGCGGCGATGCTGGCGGGCACCGGCGCCACGCTGCCCGACGTGCGGCTGGCCGGCGTGGGTGGCGACCGGTTCACCGGTGCCGAGGCGGGCAGGCTGCGCACGCTCGTGCCTCATGCCCGGCTCGTCGCCTTCTACGGCACGACCGAGACGCCACAGGTGCACGCGTGGCACGAGCTCGCGGAGCCGTACCCGGAGATCGTGCCGATCGGGCGGCCCATCGAGGGCAGCGAGATCATCGTGGTGGCGCCGGACGGCAGGCGGGCCGGTGTGGGCGAGCTCGGCGAGGTGGTCGTCCGCAGCCGCCACCTGGCCACCGGCTACCTGGATCCAGCGCTGACCAGCCGGCGCTTCGCCGGCGACCGCTTCCGCACCGGGGACCTCGGCCGGCGCAACCCCGACGGCACGATCACCCCGGCGGGGCGCGCCGACGACCAGGTGAAGGTGCGCGGGTTCCGGGTCGAGCTGGGCGAGGTGGAAGCGGCGCTCGCCGCCTGCCGGGACGTGCGTGCCGCGGCGGCCAGGGTCGAGGGAGGCACGCTCATCGGCTACGTGGTGCCCGCCCGGCCGGGGCTGGCGGCGCATCGAATCCTGGAGGAACTGCGGCGCGTGCTGCCCGAGCACGCCGTACCCACTGAGGTGGTGGCGCTGCCCGCGCTGCCGCTGACGCCCAACGGCAAGGTGGACCGCGCCGCGCTGCGCGGACGGCCGGTCGAGCAGCCGAAGGCCAACGGCCGCCTCGACGGTCCCACGCAGAAGGTCGACGGCCCCACGCAGAAGACGGTCGCCCAGGTGTGGCACGCCGTGCTGGGCATGCCGCGGCTCGGCCCCGACGACAACTTCTTCGAGATCGGCGGCCACTCGCTGGCCATGGCCGCCGTGCAGGCGCGGCTGAAGGCGGCGATCGGCCGCGAGATCCCGATCGTGGAGCTGTTCAGGCATCCCACGATCCGCACACTCGCCGCTCATCTCGATGGCGCGGGCGGCAGTCCGGGACTGGACCGGGCGGCGCGCCGCCTGGCCGTACGACGAGACAGGTTGAGGAACCGCAACGAGAAGGGGACTGCCCCATGACGGACGAGCCCACGGCTGAGCCGATCGCGATCATCGGCTTGTCGTGCCGGGTCCCGGGAGCGGGTGACGCGCAGCAGTTCTGGCGCAACCTCGCCGACGGCGTCGAGTCGCTGACCACCTACACCCTGGAGGAGCAACGGGCGCTGGGCGTGGCGGAAGGTGTGCTGGCCGACCCGAACTTCGTGCCGGCCGCCATGGTGCTGGAAGACCATGAGGACTTCGACGCGGCGTTCTTCGGCATGTCGATCAGGGAAGCAGAGGTCCGCGATCCACAACATCGGTTGTTCCTCGAGCTGTCGCACACGGCGTTGGAGGATGCGGGCTACGACCCGTTCCGCTATCCGGGCGAGATCGGGGTCTACGCCGGGACCGGGACGGACGCCTACCAGTGGCGGAACATCCGCAGCAACGCCCAGGCCCACAAGAACGCCGGCTGGCTGGCGGTCATGGTGGGCAACCACGTCGACTACTGCGCGACCCTCACCTCCTACAAGCTCGACCTGCGCGGCCCCAGCTACACCGTGCACACCGCGTGCTCGAGCGCGCTGGTGGCCTTCCACATCGCGTGCGAGGCGCTGCGCAACGGCGAATGCGACATGGCGCTGGCCGGCGCGGCCATGCTGGACCTGCCGCAGGGCGAGGGGTACGTCTACGACCAGGACGGCATCGTCTCGCCCGACGGGCACACCCGCTCCTTCGACGCCGACTCCGGCGGCACCATCTGGGGCAGCGGCGGCGGCGTCGTCGTGCTGAAGCGGCTGTCCGAGGCGATCGACGACCGCGACAACATCCGCGCGGTGGTCCTGGGCAACGCGATCAACAACGACGGCGCGGGCAAGGTGGGCTTCTCCGCGCCGAGCCTGGACGGGCAGGCCGCGGTGATCGCGCAGGCGCTGGGTGTGGGCGGCGTGGATCCTCGTACGGTCACCTACGTCGAGGCGCACGGCACCGGCACGACGCTCGGCGACCCGATCGAGGTGGCCGCGCTGTCCAGCGTGTTCGCGCAGCATACGACCGACACCCAGTGGTGCGGCATCGGCTCGGTCAAGAGCAACATCGGCCACCTCGGCCAGTCGGCCGGCATGCCCGGCGTGATCAAGACAGTGCTGGCGCTGGAGAACAAGCTGATCCCGCCGACGCTGCACTACACGAGGCCCAACCCGAAGATCGACTTCCCGGCGAGCCCGTTCTACGTCGTCTCCTCGCCGACGAAGTGGGAGCGCAACGGCTTCCCGCGCCGCGCCGGGGTCAGCTCGTTCGGCATCGGCGGCACGAACGCGCATGCCGTACTGGAAGAGGCGCCGCCGCGCCCGCCGCTTCCCCGCGAGCGGCCCGCGCACCTGCTGAAGCTGTCGGCCAGGACGGAGTCCGCGCTGGCCGCCGCGCGGGAACGGCTGGCGGCGCACCTGGCCGCGCACCCCGAGACGGACCTGGCCGACGTGGCCTTCACGCTGCGCGTGGGCCGCCGCGAGCTCAAGCACCGGGCCGCCGTCGTCACCACGTCACCGGCCGACGCGGTGGCCGCGCTGGCCGACCCCAAGCGGATCGTCGCCGGTGCCAAGCCGAAGCGACCTCCGCAGGTGGCCTTCCTCTTCTCCGGTCAGGGCTCTCAGTACGGCGGCATGGCCGCGGAGCTGTACCGGAACGAGCCGGTCTTCCGCGAGGCGATCGACGAGTGCGCGGCCGTCCTGGACGTGCGTGAGCAGATCTTCGCCACCGGCGAGGAGGCGGACGAGGCGCTGAGGCAGACCTCGCTCACCCAGCCCGCCCTGTTCACGGTCGAGTACGCGCTGGCCAGGCTCTGGCTCTCGCTGGGCGTCGAACCGGCCGCGATGATCGGCCACAGCATCGGCGAGTACGCGGCGGCCACCATCGCCGGCGTCTTCACGCTGCCCGACGCGTTGCGGCTGGTCGCGGCGCGCGGGCGGCTGATCCAGGGCATGCCGCCGGGCTCCATGCTGGCCGTGCAGCTCATGCCCGACGAGATCGCGCCGATGTTGCCCGACGGCGTCTCCGTGGCCACCATCAATGGCCCCGGCACGTGCGTGGTGTCCGGCCCGTCCGAGTCGATCAGGGAACTGGCCGAGATGCTGGAGGAGGAGGGCATCGGCTGCACCCTGCTGCGCACCTCGCACGCCTTCCACTCGGCGATGATGGAGCCGATGCTCGGCGAGTTCCGCGAGCTGGTCGCGGCCACCGAGCCGGCCGCGCCGAGCCTGCCGTTCCTGTCCAACGTGACCGGCACCTGGATCACCGCCGCGGAGGCCACCGACCCGTCCTACTGGGCCAGGCATGTGCGCGAACCGGTCCGCTTCGGCGACTGCGTCTCGACGCTCCTGGCCGACGGCGAATGGATCATGATCGAGTGCGGGCCGGGACGGCAACTGTCCGGCCTGGCGGACATCCAGCTGCCCGCCGGTGCGATCGCCCCGCTGCCGTCGCTGCCCGGCCCGCGCGATCGGGCCGGTGACGTCGCGGTCTTCTCGCAGGCCGTGGGCACGCTCTGGGTCCACGGCATCGAGCTGAACGACTTCGGCGCTCCCGGCTTCCGCACCTCGCTGCCCACTTACCCGTGGGAGCGGCAGCGCGCCTGGATCGACCCCGACCCGCAGGGCGCCTTCACCGGCGGCGCCGCCCGCCCGCAGCAGGCCGACGGGCCCCTGCCGCCCGAGCAGTGGTACGGCGTGCCCGTCTGGCGCCAGGCACCCGCCCGTCCGGCCCAGGCGATGGCGGGGCCGTCGCCGATCGCGCGCTGCCTGGCCTTCGTGGACGAGGACTCGGCCGAGCTGGCTGACGCACTGCGCGCTTCCGGGGCCGAGGTTCTGGAGGTACGGCCGGGCACCGGGTTCGACGCGGTGTTCGACGCTTTCGACGGATATTTCACGGTACGGCCAGCCGTACGGGAGGACTACGACGCGCTGCTCGAAGCGGTCGGCGAGATTCCCGAGCGGATCGTGCACGCCTGGGCCCTCACCGGCGGCGAGCAGGCGTGGGCGGCACAGGACCGCGGCTTCTTCGGTGTCTTGGCTCTCGTGCAAGCGCTGTCGGCGGCCCAGCCTTCGGGTGGTGTGCGGCTCGATCTGGTGACCGCGGGCACGATGGACGTCGTCGGCGACGATCTGACCAGGCCGGAGCACGCGACGCTGGCCGCCTTCGCCCGGGTCGTCCCCCTGGAGACGCCGTGGCTGAGTGTCCGCCACATCGACGCGCCGGACCGGGATGCGGTGCGTGGCATCGCCGCCGAGCTGGGCCGCGAGGCGGAGCCCGGCGAGGCCGGGCTGCTGGCCCCAGTCGCCCTGCGCGGCGGGAAACGGTGGCTCCTCGGATACGAGCAGGTGGAGGTGGCGAGCGAGCCGAGTGTGCCGCGCGACGGCCAGGTGTATGTGATCACCGGCGGTCTGGGCGGCATCGGCATCTCGCTGGCCGAGGATCTGGCGGCGCACGCCCGCGTCAACCTCGTCCTGCTGTCCAGGAGCGGGCTGCCCGACGGCCCGCCGCGGTCGGCCCGCGAGGCGCGCGCCGTCGCGGCGATCCGCCGCATGGAGGCCGCCGGGGCGCGGGTGCTGACCCTCGCCGCCGACGTGACGGATCCGGCGCACATGCGCCGGGTCAGGGACGAGACGCTCGCCGCCTTCGGCCGGGTGGACGTGCTCGTGCACGCGGCCGGCCTGCCCGGCGGCGGCATGGCCCAGATCAAGGAGAGGGAGGCGGCGGAGGCCGTGCTCCGCCCCAAGGTGCTCGGCACGCTGGCGCTCCAGGAGGCCTTCGGCGACCTGGAGCTCGAGGCCGTGGTGCTCTGCTCGTCGATCACCGCGGTGGCCGGCGGGTTCGGGCAGATCGACTACTGCGCGGCCAACAACTTCCTCGACGCGCACGCCCGCGCCGGACGAGGCTGGAAGGCGGCCCAGATCGTCAGCGTCAACTGGGGCAAGTGGCTGGAAGTCGGCATGGCGGCGGAGACCGCGGCGCCCGCCGGATTCGTCGCGTTGCAGCGCGGCGACCGGATCAAGGCGATCGACCACCCGGTCCTCACCGCGCGGCACGCCGGGGAGGCTGGCAACGGGCTCGACTGGTGCAGCGGCACCCTCTCGCCGAGCACGCACTGGGTGCTGGACGAACACCGCATCGCCGACGTACCGGTGCTGCCGGGCACCGGTCACCTCGAGCTGGCCAGGACGGCCGCCGAGGCGGTGCTGCCCGGCAGCGGGCTCGTCGAGCTGCGAGACGTGGTGTTCGTCGAACCGCTGTCGGTGGCCGACGGGGCGACCGCCGAGGTAAGGGTGATCTTCACCCCGGAGGCGGACGGCGCGGAGTTCCAGGTGCAGAGCATCATCGGCGGGACACACCGTACCCATGCCAGAGGCATGGCGGCCAAGGTGAATCCGCCGCATGCTGACCGCGTGGACCTACGCGCGATCATGGATCGCTGCGTGCCTTCGGTGGACGGGCAGGGCG
The DNA here is from genome assembly GCF_005889735.1 of Nonomuraea turkmeniaca. Lineage (GTDB taxonomy): Bacteria > Actinomycetota > Actinomycetes > Streptosporangiales > Streptosporangiaceae > Nonomuraea > Nonomuraea turkmeniaca. The sequence continues at coordinate 961 of NZ_VCKY01000077.1, read as the reverse complement.
GCGTCCCGCTGTCGGGTCTGCTCACGCTGGGCGGGCATTGGAGCAGGACCCTGACCGCCACGCATATCGGCCAGCAGGAGGCGCTCGGCCTGTTCGAGGCCAACGACGTGCTGCTGGCCGATCTCGACCGCTGGGGGCTGCACCCGGCCCTGCTCGACGCCGCCACCACCTTCAGCTGGACCCGAATCGAGGGTCACTACCTGCCGCTCGGCTACGGCCGCATCACCGTGCGCGGGAGCCTGCCCGAGGCGTTCTGGAGCCATCTGCGTATCACCAGCACCGACACCGACGAAGTGCTGGTCGTCGACGTCACGTTGATCGCGCCCGACGGCACGGTGCTGGTGCAGGTCTCCGACTACGTCCTGCGGAGGATCGACACCGATGCCGTGGTCACCGGGGTCGTCGCCAGTGCCGACTCTCAACGCGCCGCCCCGGATGCGGCCGACGATGCGGTCGGCATCAGGCCGGCCGACGGGGCCGTCTCCCTGCGCCGGCTGCTCGCCGCCCCGCTCGGCCCTCAGGTCGTGGTGGCAGCCAGTACGGTGGCCGAGCTCGTCGCCGGCGTCGGCTCGCTGACCCAGGAGACCGTCGAGACCGAACTCGATCCGGCGGCGATCGCCGACCGGCAGGACAAGGCGCCTGCCGAGGATTACGTCGCCCCGCGCGACGACGCCGAGGCCACGATCGCCCGCCTGTGGGGCGAGGTGCTCGGCGGCGACCACATCGGCATCGACGACGACTTCTTCGAGCTGGGCGGCAACTCGCTCATCGCGGTCCAGCTCATCGCCCTCATCCGCAAGGAGCTGGGGGTGCGGCTGCCGATGCGCAGCCTCTTCGAGGAGCCGACCGTGGCCGGGGTCGCAGCCCTGATCGACGCCGCCGCAGCGTCCACCACCGGGCCCACCACCGGGCCCCCCCTGTCGCTTATACACATCTCCTAGCCCCCGCGGAGCCCAGAAAG